>DASYEP010000128.1:0-36825 GCA_036498965.1 Mucilaginibacter sp. | reverse complement strand
CTGGATGGCGACTGGGAAGACATCGCCAAAGAAACATCAGCTAACCCGGATATCGACATCGCTCCCGATCAGTTAGTCTACATCATTTACACCTCGGGCTCAACCGGCAGGCCAAAAGGGGTGATGATTGAACATCGGAATACCTATGCCTTTATCGCCTGGTGCCAGGAAGAATTTTCAGCAGACTGTTTTAATATTGTATATACCTCCACTTCTATTTGCTTCGACTTGTCAGTATTTGAGCTGTTTTACCCGCTAAGTACCGGCAAAGCGATAAGGGTATTGGAAAACGGGTTAGCAATCAGTAACTATTTATCCCATGACGTACAAGTCTTGATCAATACCGTACCATCGGTAATAGAGCATCTAATCAATGAAAGGGCAGACTTGGGTAACGTCACGGTAATCAATATGGCAGGTGAACCCATTCCTGCGCGTGTGGTAGAAGGATTGGATACAGAAAACATTAGCGTAAGGAATTTATACGGGCCGACAGAGGATACCACCTATAGCACTAGTTATTTGCTGGAGAAAGGAAAGCCGGTCACCATCGGCAAACCGATAGCAAATACACAGATCCATATATTAAGTAAAGACCGGGAGCTGGTATCAATAGGCGTGGCAGGAGAGATATGTATAGGAGGAGCGGGAGTAGCACGCGGTTATCTGAATAAAAAAGAGCTGACGGAAGAAAAATTCATCAAAGATCCATTCTCGGTGGAACAAGGCTCAAAGTTATATAGAACAGGAGACCTTGGCAGGTGGCTGCCAGATGGGAACATCGAATACCTGGGGCGGATGGACGACCAGGTAAAGATAAGGGGCTTCAGGATAGAGCTGGGTGAGATAGAAAACGTGCTGAACCAAAGTGCATTGGTGAAACAGGGAGTAGTACTTGCAAAGGCGGACAAACAAGGAACCAAGCGGCTGGTGGGCTATGTAGTACCCGAAAAAACGTTCAGCAAACCGGAGATACAAAACTACCTGAACACCAAGCTGCCGGAATACATGGTACCGGCGATCTGGGTGGAATTGGAACAGATCCCGCTGACACCAAATGGAAAAATAGATAAAAGAGCCTTACCAGATCCGGAGATGACGGACAGGACAGTTGAATACACAGCACCGCAAACCGAAACAGAACAGGCGCTTGCCGACATCTGGCAGGAGCTATTGGGCATAGAACGCCCAGGCATTTACCATAATTTCTTTGAACTTGGTGGCCACTCGCTATCGGCCATGCGGGCAGTATCGGCCATTCGCAGGGAGCTGCAGGCAGAAATAGGAATAAAAGACTTTTTCGTATATCCAACCATATCAGGACTCGCTAACTGGCTTTCCGCGAAGCAAAAAGGATCAGCACAACCAGCTATATTAAAGGGGGACCGTCCGGAACAGATCCCTTTATCATATAGCCAGGAGCGCTTGTGGTTTCTGGATAAACTGGAAGGTAGTGTGCAGTATCACCTGCCTGCTATAATCCGGTTGAGGGGTGCTGTAAACCATAAGCTGCTGGAGAAAGCCTTCCGCACGGTTATAGGCCGGCATGAAGTATTACGAACAGTGATCCCGGAAGATTCAGATGGCAAGGGTTACCAGCAGGTACTGCATGAAACGGGCTGGATGATAACCCTTGAAGACCAGACTGCAAAAAGCACTGAAGCTTTAGATCAATATATTGAGGCAATAATAAATACGCCATTTGACTTGTCGGCAGACTATATGCTACGGGCAAATCTGATTAAGACCGGCAAGGAAAATCATGTGCTGTTGATAACAATGCATCACATTGCCTCCGATGGTTGGTCGACATCGATCCTGGTAAAGGAAATAGTAGAAATATATAAAGCTTTTAGTGACGGACGAGAAGTGCGACTACCGGAACTGGTGATACAATATGCAGACTATGCGATCTGGCAGCGAAACTACCTCCGCGGAGAAATCCTGAACAATAAAATAAACTACTGGAAGCAGAAACTGGACGGAACAACACCCCTGGAGCTACCACTGGATTACCATCGCCCGGCTGTTAGAAGTCCATATGGGGCAAACGAAAGTATACGCATAGAAAAGGAGCTGTCAGAAAGACTGTTAGCTATGAGCTATGAGCAGGGAGCAACACTGTACATGACCCTGTTAGCGGCTTTTAAAGTTTTGCTTCACCGCTACAGCGGGCAGGAAGATATTTGCGTAGGCACCCCGGTGGCAGGACGAGGGCAGCAAGAGATAGAAGGGCTGGTTGGATTTTTTGTCAATACACTGGCTTTACGGAGCGATGTAAGCGCCGATATGACCTTCATTAGTCTGCTGCAGGAAGTAAAGGAGACGACGCTGGAAGCCTACAGCCACCAGGACGTGCCGTTTGAAAAGGTGGTGGACGCGGTTGTAAAGGAGCGGGATATGAGCCGAAGTCCGCTGTTTCAGGTGATGTTTGCCTTACAGAACACGCCGGAAGTACCTGAGTTAAAGCTGGGCGACATGATGCTCCAACTGGAAGAAGGGAAGCAGGATATTTCCAAATATGACCTGACTTTTACCTTAGCGGAGACACCTGAGGGCTTATTGGGTAGCGCGGAATACAGTACAGACCGGTACCGGGGAGAGACGATAACGAGGATGATAAACCACTATATCAATCTTCTTCGGTCAATCACGGCCACACCGGAAGAAAAGGTAAGTCGTTTAGGTATGCTTAGTGAGGCAGAAGAGCAAACGCTGCTGACAGAATTCAACCTAACCAGAATTGCCTATCCTAAGGATAAAACAATTGTAGAACTGTTCCGGGAACAGGTAATAAAAAATCCAGGGACCGCTGCAGTTATATACGAGAACGAGGAACTGAGTTATAGCGAACTGGACAAGCGATCAAACCAGCTGTCAAATTACCTGCAACAAAGAGGCATAAAAGCAGAAACCATGGTGCCGATCTGTATAGAACGGTCAATGGAGATGATGGTAGGGATACTTGGGATAATGAAAGCAGGGGGGGCCTATGTTCCTATAGACCCGGCCTATCCGCAGGACCGTATTAGCTACATGCTGGAAGATACGGGGGCGGTATTGGTGGTAAGCAGCAGTAGCAGCAGGGAAAAACTGCAAGAAAGCAACATAAAAGTGATAGCGCTTGACAGCGACTGGCATGAAATAGAAAAGGAAAGTGATAAAGACCCGCATACCGCAATTAGTTCTGACCAGTTGGCTTACGTAATCTATACCTCTGGCTCAACAGGTCGACCTAAAGGGGTGATGGTTGAACATGGTAATTTAGTTAGCATATGTAATGCCTGGAGAGAAGCTTATAATTTATCATCATTTGAAATACGCGTGTTGCAGTTGGCAAGCATGTCATTTGACGTATTTGCCGGTGATATGTGCAGAACGTTGCCTGTAGGAGGAACCTTAATAATATGTCCCGAAAAGGCGAGATATGATTTGGATGAACTATACAAACTTATAGAAAAACATAAAATAAACGTATTTGAAACCACCCCCGGCCTTATTGTGCCTTTAATAAAACATATAGAAGAACGGGAGTTAACGCTCGATTTTATGAAGGTGCTGGTAATGGGATCAGATACACTCGATATTCAATCTTATCAGCATCTGCGGCATCTCTACGCGTCTAAATTCAGAATAATAAACGGCTATGGAACAACAGAAACAACCATAGACTCCATTTATTTTGAGGGTGAAGTTAAGAACTACGCCGAAAGCAAGGTGATGCCGATCGGAAAGCCTTTCTTAAACACTAAAGTTTATATACTAAATAGCGGAGGACAGAAGCAGCCGGTTGGCGTAGCCGGAGAATTATGCATCGGTGGGGCAGGAGTATCGCGTGGTTACCTAAACCAACCCGAATTAACAGTGCAGAAGTTTGCGCCCGATCCGTTCGCAAAAGAACAGGGAGCAAGATTATACAGGACTGGGGATTTGGCAAGGTGGCTGCCCGATGGCAACGTCGAATACCTGGGCAGGATAGATGACCAGGTGAAGATAAGGGGCTACCGGGTAGAGCTCGGCGAAATTGAGAGCGTATTGAACCAAAGTCCGGGGGTAAAACAGTCAGTTGTGCTGGCCAGAGAAGACGACAGGGGAACAAAACGGCTGGTTGGCTATGTGGCAACCGAAGGAACATTTGATAAGCAAGAAGTACAAAACTACCTGAGTACAAAATTGCCGGAATATATGGTTCCGGCCTTGTGGGTAGAACTGGAATCTATCCCGCTAACATCAAACGGAAAGATTGACAAAAAAGCGTTGCCGGAACCTGATATGAGCGCTCAGACGAAAACATATATAGCGCCGGGGAACGAGATAGAAGTTGCAATAGCAGCGGTCTGGCAGGAGCTGTTGGGGGCAGACCGGGTAGGTATCCATGATAATTTTTTTGAGCTCGGAGGAGATTCTATCCTGACGATCCAGGTAGTTAGTCGGCTTCGGCGGCTGGGATATACGGTACAGCCTAAAGACCTGTTTACCTACCAGACAGTAGCAGGACTTTCGGCTGCTATAGCAAAAGGGATAGCAAGTGCGGCGAGCGGAGAGCAGGGGACACTGAAAGGGACATTCGGATTGATCCCGATCCAACAATCGTATTTGGAAAAAGAACCCGCGGAGCTATCACATTTCAACCAGAGCGTATTATTAAAGATCGATAAAAGAGTAACTGCAGCTGTGCTGCAAACAGCGCTGGATAGTTTACGCGAACGTCATGATGCCTTGCGGCTTCGGTTTAAGAAACAGGACGGATTATGGGAACAGGAATATGCGTTAGATCATCTGGAGCTGACGGTGGATGCACTTGAGGAGGAAAGCAACGATACCATCGCCAGGCAGATCAATACGATTGCAGATAGGTATCAGCGGAGCCTGTCGATAACAGAAGGGCAGCTAATGCGGATGGTGCTGATTGAAACGCCGGAACGGGAAACTGACAACAGGTTGTTTGTGGTGATTCATCATTTGGCTGTTGATGGGGTGTCATGGCGTGTATTGCTGGAAGATATGGAGCAGTTGTTGACAGGGTTGATCGACGACAAACAGGTTTCGCTTGGAACGAAAAGTAGCTCATACCGTCAATGGCAGGCAGCTTTGATAAAATACAGCGGAAGCAAAAGCTTGCAGGCTCAAAGGGATTACTGGGAACGCATAGTAAGCAGTTATAAACCGCTGCCCGAAGACAAGAAATATACTGGTGAGGTATTGATAAAAGACCTCCAACCATTACAGTTAAAGCTGAGTAAGGAGCAAACCCGTCAGTTATTACAGGAAGTACCAAGGGTGTATCACACTGAGATTAATGACCTGTTAATAGCGGCGCTGGCCGCGGCGTTAAGCAATTGGTCGGGTGGAAGTGATGTGGTGATCGGATTGGAGGGTCATGGACGCGAAGCCATAAATGGCGAGATCGATACAAGCGGAACGGTAGGCTGGTTTACCAGTTCGTACCCGGTATTGCTGCGGGGAGAAACGGACGCAGGGCGGCTGATCAAGGGAGTGAAGGAAGAATTGCGACGGATACCGGATAAAGGACTAGGATATGGCGTGCTGAAGTATATCAGCAGAGCAGAAGCGTTGCAAGGCAGAGATTCATGGGATCTGGAATTCAATTACCTGGGGCAGTTGGATACAGCAACGAGCTCGGGCGAGTGGTTTTCTATTTCCACAGAGCAAAGGGGATCAGAAACTAGCGGCGAACAGCTATCATCAACCAGGGTATCGATAAATAGCCACATTTTTGATCGGGAGCTGGTTTTTAACTGGAGCTATAGCAAGGTACATTATACCCCGGAAACGATCAGTAAAGTAGCAGCGGATTATATCGATCAGCTACAACGCCTGATCACCCATTGTATCGAACGGGGAAAAACAGCGGAAGTGTATACGCCTTCGGATTACGGGCTGGGTGCAGAAGTTAGCTATCAAGAACTCGACGATTTTTTGGAAGAACAGTACAATGACAAACAAATAAAGGATTATGTAGAAAGGTTATATCGATTAAGCGGCCTGCAGCAGGGAATGTTGTTCTATAGCTTGTATGAAGAAAGTTCCGGCAGTTATATTGATCAACTGAACTGTAATCTGTACAATGTAAACTTACCGGCCTTATTCGAAAGCTGGTCAGAAGTTATAAAACGTCACAGTATATTAAGGAGTGCGTTTTACTACAATTCATTCAGCATACCGATACAATGCGTTTTCCGCGATGTAAAACTTCCGATAATTGAGCTGGACTATCGCGGGATGGATGAAACAACGCAAGTGGCAGCGTTTAAGGAATATGAGCGAGCCGACAGATCAAAGGGCTTTGACTTTAAGGCCCCACCGTTGATGCGAGTCACGTTGATCCGCCTTGACGATACTCGCTACAAAATGTTGTGGACATCACATCATATCCTGGTCGACGGTTGGTCACTGCCGGTGCTGGTAGGTGATTTGTTGACGATATATGAATTACTGGTATCCGGCGATAAGGTTCCCACATTTGAAGAAGATTGTTACGAAGAGTACATTCGTTATTTGGAAAAAAACAGTGGAGAGGCCGAAGAACGATACTGGCGTAGCTACCTCGATGGAATTGATCAGGGCACATTGCTTCCTTTTGTAAAGGCTGACGCCGACCGTACTAAAGGTATCGGCAGGTTTGAGTCGTTGTCAATAACGCTGAATGGGACAAAAATAGATCAGATTCAGAATTATGCAAAGTCACACCATCTTACCATTAATACCCTTATGCAGGGGGTATGGGCATTATTACTTCATCGTTATACCGGAAGCGACGAAATAATATACGGAACAGTAGTATCAGGCCGCCCGGACGAGTTGTCAGATGTTGAACATCGTGTAGGAATGTACATCAATACACTTCCTTTTAAGGCTGCGTTTAGCAATGAGCAAGAGATTGTGAGTTGGTTACAGAGCCTTCAATCCGAACAGGCATCCTCCCGACAATACCAGTACACCGCTTTGCAGGATATTCAGGGGTGGGTTGGGATAAAAGGTGATCTGTTTGATAATATATTGGTCTTTGAGAACTTCCCGGTAAGCAAATTGATCGCGTCCAGAGAGTGGCTTTTGCAAGTAACGGATGTACAAATTAGCGAGCAGACGAATTATCCGCTGACCGTTACGATAGGAATTGGAGAAGAGCTGAGCATCGATTTTAGTTATAACACGGATTTACTGAATGAGGCATATGTGGCAGCAATCCGTGACCAGTTTGAGCACGCATTGCTGCAATTAACTGATGGGTCAGCAAGCGGGTTAAACGATATCAAGTTGCTTACCGCCTCTCAACAGGAGCAATTATCAAATGAATTCAATAGTGCTGAAACAGCATTTCCGCAAAACAAAAATATAATAGACTTATTTGAAGAGCAGGCTGCAGGAAATCCGACAGCTGTAGCGGTTATATTTGAAGGCCAGGAACTGAGCTATGATGATCTTAACAAACGTTCGAACCAGGTTGCTTACCTTTTACGACATGCCGGGGTAAATGCAGAAACACTTGTGCCAATCTGTATAGAACGTGGCCTGGAAATGATAGTCGGGATTCTTGGTATCTTAAAGGCAGGCGCGGCTTATGTACCAATTGATCCGACATACCCCAAAGACCGGATCAACTATATGCTTGAAGACACAGCAGCAGAAATAATCGTATGTAACAGTAGAAGCAGGGAGAATTTGCTCACAAGCAGTGCGAGAGTAATAGAACTGAACGGAGACTGGGGGCAAATAGAAAAAGAGAGTGACGACAACCCCAATATAAACATCAACCCGGGCCAGTTGGCTTATGTGATCTATACATCGGGATCAACCGGCAAACCCAAGGGTGTGATGGTTGAACATGGTAATTTGGTTAGCATATGTTATGCCTGGAAAGAAGCTTATAATTTATCATCGTTTGAAGTGCGCCTGTTGCAATCGGCAAGCATGTCGTTTGATGTTTTTTCCGGCGATATCTGCAGGACTTTGTTAGTTGGAGGGACTTTGATTATATGCCCTGATGAGGTGAAGTATGACTTAGACAAGCTATATAACTTTATTCTAAAACATAAAATAAATATATTTGAGAGTACACCAGGCCTTATCCTGCCGCTAATAAAACATACAGAAGACCAACAGTTGTCTCTCGATTTTATGAAAGTGTTGGTACTGGGATCTGATACGCTCACCACACAGTCATATAAGCACCTTTGTGATCTTTATGCATCCAAATTCAGAATAATTAACAGTTATGGAACAACAGAAACAACCATAGACTCACTTTATTTTGAAGGAGACGTAAACGATTACATGGAAAACGGAACGTTGCCAATCGGAAATCCTTTCTCAAATACCAAAGTTTATATATTAAATAAAGCAGGAGAACAGCAACCGCTGGGTGTACCAGGAGAGCTGCATATCGGCGGTCCGGGTGTATCACGAGGATATCTCCATCGCGCGAATCTCACTTCTGAACGATTTGTTGAAAATCCTTACGGACCGGGCAGGTTGTACCGGACGGGCGATATGACGAGGTGGTTGCCTGATGGAAACGTTGAGTTCTTAGGGAGAATGGACGATCAGGTAAAAATACGCGGCTACCGTGTTGAACTCGGGGAAATTGAGAACGCATTGGACGAATGTGAAATGGTCAGTCAGGCAGTGGTGCTGGCAAAAGGAGATGGGAATGGTAATAAACATTTGGTTGGTTACATAGTGCCACAAATGTCACTTGATAGACAGGTACTCCAGAACTATCTGAGCTCGAAGCTTCCCGAATACATGGTACCGACGATATGGATAGAACTTGAAAAACTACCGCTTACTCCAAATGGAAAGACAGACCGAAAAGCCTTGCCGGATCCGGAGCTTGCGGAACTAACCGCGGAGTATGTAGCACCACGGAATCTAACTGAAAAGAGGCTTGCAGATATCTGGAAAGAGCTATTGGGCGCGGAACGTACAGGTATCAATGATAATTTCTTTGAATTAGGAGGTCATTCCCTGCTGGCTATGCGTATGGTGTCTGCTATCCGGAAAGAATTCAAGTTGGAATTAGCTATTAGAGATGTGTTTGCGTACCCATCAATAGCTGTTTTGAGCAAGCACCTTGAGGAGCAGGCTGCAGGATTTTTGTTGCCTGCTATAGTACAGGAGCACAGGTCGGCTTATATACCGTTGTCGTTCAGCCAGGAGCGTCTATGGTTCATAGATCGTTTAGAGGGAAGTTTACAGTACCATTTACCGGAAGTTTTGCGGCTAAAAGGGCGCCTTAACCCCGAAGTGTTAGAAAAGACATTGCGGGAAATTATTAACCGGCATGAGGTGCTGCGAACAGTGATTCTAGAGCAGGAGGGTAAGGGTTATCAGAAAATTATAACGGCAGATGGCTGGGCATTGGGAAATGCAGGGAGAATAAAAGAAGAAAGAAAAGAAGATCTACATTCATTGATAGGCGGGTTAATCAACAAGCCTTTCAATTTATCTGCAGATTATATGCTTCGTGCAGATTTAATAACGCTCGATCATGATAACCATGTGTTAGTGGTGACTATGCATCATATAGCATCAGATGGCTGGTCCACTTCAATCCTGGTTAATGAAGTGATAACATTGTATGTAAGCTATTCGGACAATATAAAACCAGATTTGCTTCCGCTTAAGATACAATATGCAGATTATGCAATATGGCAGCGGAAATATATGCAAGGAGAGGTACTTGAAAGCCGGTTGAATTACTGGAAAGCAAAACTGAAGGATGTTGCCCCGCTACAGCTGCCATCGGATTACAGTCCTCAGGAACGGAGCACTCAAGGGGGTATCTGCAACTTCAGAATTGACACAGATTTGTTAGCTAATTTACTGAAATTGAGTCATCAACAGGGAGCAACGCTATTCATGACTCTGTTGGCATCATTTAAAGTGCTTTTATATCGTTACAGCGCACAGGAAGACATATGTGTTGGTACGCCTGTGGCCGGAAGAAACCAACACGAGTTAGAGAGGCTGATAGGCTTCTTTTTAAATACATTGGCGCTTCGTAGCCGGGTTACGGGGGAGATGTCTTTCAGCGAACTGCTTCATGAATTAAAAGAGACCGCGCTGGAAGCCTTTAAGCACCAGGAAGTGCCATTTGAAAAGGTGGTAGACGCAGTGGTGAAGCAACGTGATATGAACCGAAGTCCGTTGTTCCAGGTAATGTTTATATTTCAAAACGCACCAGAAGTTCCGAAATTACAGCTTAAGGATTTGAGTTTAAGTGTAGAAGATATGGAGCAAACCACAACTATGTTTGACATAGTGTTGACCATTAGTGAAACTGATGACGGTTTGCAAGGGGCGATGGAATATAGCACCGATTTTTATCGGGAAGAAACGATAGCACGGATGGTTGACCACTATAAGAATCTTCTGGGTTCAATTGCGGTCGCCCCGGCTGAAAAAGTAAGCCTTTTGGGAATGCTGACCGAAACTGAAGAACAAACCTTACTAGAGAATTTCAACGAAACCGCAGCGGCGTATCCGGAAGACAAGAGCGTAACGGATTTATTTGAAGAACAGGTAGCGCGGCGACCAGAGACGGTAGCGACGGTATTTGACGGAGTGGAAATAAGCTACCAAGAGCTTAACAAAAAATCGAACCAGGTTGCCCGCTATTTACAAAAATATGGAGTAAAAGCGGAGACGCTGGTGCCAATCTGTATAGAGAGGGGCCTGGAAATGCTGATAGGTATTCTGGCGATTATGAAGGCCGGTGGAGTTTATGTGCCAATTGACCCGGATTTCCCGACAGACCGGATTAGCTATATGTTGGAAGACTCGGGGGCAGAGCTTGCGTTAACCAGTAAAGGGAGCAGAGAAAAGTTAGGATCAGGTGGAATCAAACTGATAACACTTGATGAAGACTGGACACAGATAGAAAAAGAGGAAAACAATAATCTTGAAACGAGAGTTAGCCCGGAACAACTTGCCTATGTGATTTATACTTCAGGATCAACAGGTAAACCCAAAGGAGTTATGATTAGGCACCGATCGGTGGTGAATTTGTTAACCAGCATAACCAAAGAAGTTGTTTTTACCCAATCGAGTAAATTCTTGTCGGTAACCACTTATAGCTTTGATATATGTTACCTGGAGCTGTATGTGCCGCTGATCAATGGCGGTGAACTGGTTATTGCATCCAGGGAAACGGCATCAGATGGCTTCCGACTGGTAGAAAGCCTTTCAGCATATCGCCCAACACATATGCAGGCCACCCCATCCACCTGGCAAATGTTGGCTGAGGCGGATTGGAGGAACGAAGAACAGGTAAAAATGCTAGTAGGGGGTGAAGCAGTTAAAGAAGGCATCAAGGATTATCTTACCGGAATAGGTGAAGTATGGAATGTATACGGTCCAACTGAAACGACGATCTGGTCGGCAATTAAAAAGCTATCAGGGGTAGAAAAGGTAAACATCGGAAAACCGCTATCAAATACACAGATATACATCATCAGCGGAGAGAAAGAGTTAAACCCAATTGGGGTAAATGGGGAGATATGCATTGGAGGAGCGGGCTTGGCACGAGGGTATTGGAACCGGCCGGATTTGACGGCTGAGAAGTTCATCGTCGATCCGTTTGCAAAAGAACCAGGAGCAAGACTGTACCGGACCGGAGACCTCGGCCGCTGGTTACCTGACGGGAACATAGAATGTTTGGGTCGGATCGATGACCAGGTGAAGGTAAAAGGTTACCGGATAGAGCTGGGAGAGATAGAGAGCGTGCTGAACCAGGCTGAGCAGGTAAAACTCGGTGTAGTGTTGGTCAAGGCGGATACTAACGGTAATAATAGGCTGGTGGGTTATGTGGTGCCCAAAGATAAATTCGATAAACAAGAGATACAGGGATACCTTGGTACTAAATTGCCGGAATACATGATACCGGCTATATGGGTAGAGATGGAGCAAATTCCGCTAACACCGAACGGAAAGATCAATCGGAAATCATTACCTGATCCTGAGGTAATGGCAATAGCGACGGAGTATATAGCACCGCGCAATCAAATCGAGCAGGCACTGGCTGATATCTGGCAGGAGCTGCTGGGTGTAGAACGTGTAGGAATCTTTGACAACTTTTTTGAGCTGGGTGGAGATTCAATTCTGACAATCCAGGTAGTAAGCCGTATGCGGCGCCAGGGACATATTATACAACCTAAAGATATTTTTAAATATCAGGTGGTAGCTGACCTGTCAGAGGCGATAGAAAAAGGGGCTGAAAGTTTTATAGCGGCGGAACAGGGCATTTTAAGCGGGTCATTTGGTTTGATACCAATCCAGTCCCGATACTTCGAAACAGAACTGTTAATTGCGCCCCGCTTGAACCAGCAGGTCTTATTGAAAATAAATAAAAACATTGGCGCCGAGATGCTTCAGATAGCGCTGGATAGACTAATAGAGCGCCATGATGCCCTCAGGCTTCGTTTTAAAAAGGAGGGAGGGGTGTGGGAACAGGAATACGGAACCAATTTGCCGGAACTTAGTGTGGAAGATTTGCCGGAACTTCACAAAGCAGTTCTGCCGGATCAAATTCGTATGATTGCGCAAGAGTGCCGGCGAAGCCTTTCGATAACGGAAGGACGGCTGATGCGCATGGTAATGATCAGGACGCCAGAAGAGGAAGAAGCCAACCGGCTATTGTTGGTGATGCATCATTTGCTGACAGATGGAATCTCGTGGCAAATCCTGCAGGAGGATATGGAACAGGTGTTGGATGAACTAATGAACCACAAGCCGCTATATTGGGGCGAAAAAGGAAGCTCGTATCGCCAGTGGCAGGCTAGCCTTGTAAAATATAGCAAAAGTCAAAAGTTGTCCGGACAAAAGGCATATTGGGAAGGGATTGCATGTGCTTATGATCCGTTTCCGAAGGATCAGGAGTATTCAGAGGCTATATTGGGGAAAGATATCCAAGATTATGAGGTGAAACTTGGGGAGGAATATACCCAATTTTTATTACAGGACGTGCTCGGAGTGTATCATACGGAAATCAACGATTTGCTACTTGGAGCCTTGTGTTTGGCGTTGTGCAAGTGGTCAGGCAAGAGTCAGGTCGTAATTGGATTGGAGGGTCACGGTCGGGAGGTTATCGATCAGGAGATCGACAATAGCGGGACAATTGGCTGGTTTACAAATTCATACCCGGTGTTATTGAAAAAAAATACAACTGCCGATGCGGGGCAGCTGATTAAAGGAATAAAAGAAGACCTGCGGCGAGTACCTGACAAGGGTTTGGGCTACGGAGTGCTAAAATATATCAATAAGTTAGAAGAATTACAAGGTGATGATCCATGGGACCTGGACTTTAATTATCTTGGGCAATTGCAAACAACCGTTTCTTCCGGAAGATGGCTTTCCGTTTCGACTGAAGACAAAGAATCAGAAATAAATGAGGAACAATTATCTGTATCAAAGTTATCTGTAAACAGTTATATCTTTGAGGGTAATCTGATTTTGAATTGGAGTTATAGCATCCACCACTATCATAGGGAAACAATTAGCAGCGTTGCGGATGAATATGTGGCACAATTGATGTATTTAATAGCGCATTGTATAGAACAAGGAAAATCAAAAGTGATACATACCCCTGCGGACTATGGGTTGGGTGCCGAGATAAGTTATGAAGAATTAGACCGCTTTTTAGAAGAACCTTATACGGATGATGATATCATGAGTTTCTAATAAATTTGATCAATGGAAGCCAAGGAATTTATAACGACTCTTGAGAAAATGAATTTTTCGTTATCCGTAAGGGATGGAAAATTAAATTTAAAAGGAGATAGACGAAAATTAAGTAAGGAAGAAATTGAGGCTATTAAATCCAATACGGAGGTTATTAATTATATCACCACCAACAAGGATAAGTTAATAGCATACATTTCTACCTTTCACGAAACACCTTTTCCTAAAAAATCAGAGGATATAATTTCCATATACCGTTTGAGCGGTTTGCAGCAAGGAATGCTGTTTCACAGTTTATATGAAGAAGGATCAGGTAGTTATATAGAACAGTTATGCTGCGACCTGACAGACGTAAACATTAAAGCTTTTTTAGCGAGTTGGTCTGTAGTTATAAAGCACCATACTATATTACGGAGCGCATTTTATTATGATTCATTCAGCGTTCCGGTGCAATGTGTTTTTCGGGATGCAGAACTTCCGCTGGAAGAACTGGACTTTCGCTGGATGGACGAGACATCGCAGACGGCAGCTTTAAAGAACTTCGAGGAGGAGGACCGTGCCAAAGGCTTCGATTTTAAGTCAGTCCCGTTGATGCGTCTTGGACTTATTCGGTTGAGTGAATCGCGCTATCGAATGGTATGGACATCTCATCATATCCTGTTCGATGGTTGGTCGTTCCCCGTGCTGATGGAAGAATTTTTGACTACCTATGAATTATTGATTTCTGGCAAACCAATTCCCCAGGTAGAAGAAGATCGTTATGAGGATTATATTCGCTATCTGGAGCAAAAGGATAAGGAGGCTGAAGAAAGCTACTGGCGAAGTTACCTGAACGGAATAAACCATGGGACACTGCTGCCTTTTATAAGTATAACGACTGACCGCACTAAAGGCATCGGTAGCTATCAGTTGCAGTATATAGTACTCAATAAATCCAAAACAAGTCAGATTCAAGCTTATGTGCAATCAAAAGGACTGACTGTTAATACACTAATGCAAGGCGTATGGGCGTGGTTGCTTCATCGTTATACAGGAGATAACGAGATAGTATACGGTGTGGTGGTATCAGGTCGGCCAGATGAATTAGCCGCAGTGGAGCAACGCGTGGGTATGTATATCAACACACTGGCGCTGAAGGCGGAGTTCAGCGGAAATCAGAACACCTTAAATTGGCTAAAAGGCTTACAGGCAGACCAGGTATCTTCGCGGCAGTATCAATATACGGCTTTGCAGGATGTTCAAAAATGGGCTGGGATAAAAGGTGACATTTTCGATAACATCCTGGTTTTTGAAAATTACCCCGTGAGTAAGCTGGTTGCTTCGGGATCATGGTCGTTGCAGGTTGGTAACGTAGAAACTACCGAGCAGACAAATTACCCGCTCACGCTTACCATAACAAATGCCGAAGAACTAAGTATCAGTTTTAGCTACAATACAGATTTGCTGCAACAGGATTATGTAACAGCAATCCGCGATCAGTTTGAAGAGGTATTGTTTCAGATGGTTGATGAGCGTGCGGTTAAGCTAAATAATATCCGGTTACTTACGACATCTCAGGAGCAGCAATTGCGTGAAGAATTTAATAATACGAAAGTTGTATATCCTAAAAACAATAATTTAATTGATTTATTTGAAGAGCAGGCATTAAATAATGCCGGAGCAATAGCGCTGATATTTGAAGGGGAGCAGTTGAGCTATGGCGAACTTAACAAACGTTCAAACCAATTGGCCCATTTTTTACAACGCAAAGGGGTTGAAAGAGAGGCGTTAGTGCCAATCTGCATGGAACGATCAATAGAAATGATCGTAGGAATACTTGGTATATTAAAAGCGGGCGCTGCCTATGTGCCGATCGACCCGGAATATCCAGCTGACAGGATCAGTTATATGCTGGAAGATACCGGAACTGAATTTGTAATAAGCAGTAGCGGCAGTCGGGAGAGACTAAATGCAAGCAACGCAACAGTAATAGAGCTCGACGGAAGCCGGGAACAGATTGACAATGAAAGGGACAATAACCCCGCAGTTACTATCAATCCTGAACAGTTGGCTTATGTCATTTATACCTCAGGGTCGACAGGAAGACCTAAAGGGGTAATGATCGAACATCAAAGCTTGATAAATTATTGTCTGACTTTTAAAAATTATTACTCAATAATCGATAAAGATAAGATCCTTCAACAATCATCTGTTTCTTTTGACACAATGGTCGAGGAGCTTTATCCTGCCCTGATTTCCGGAGCATCTATAATTATAGTAAAAGAGGGCGGAAAAGATGTTTATGCCATAAAGGATTACATTGAGAACGAAAATGTTTCAATTTTAAGCACAACGCCAACTGTTATTGAATGGCTGAATAGCGAACTGGCTACTACCAATAAGTTGCGATACGTAATAAGTGGAGGTGAGGTGCTTCCTCCGCATTTCATAAACAAACTGTGCTCCAGCGTACAGGTTGTGAATACTTATGGTCCCAGCGAAACCACAGTTTGCGTTGCTTACAACAGAATCGACGATGTTGCAAATTCGTCACTGATAGGTAAGCCGGTATCAAATACGCAGCTTTATATTTTAAACGGCAATAAGGAATTATGCCCGGTTGGAGTAAGTGGCGAAATATGTGCAGGAGGCGTACAATTGGCACGGGGTTATTTAAATAACCCCGCATTAACAGCAGAGAAATTCATAACTGATCCATTTAGTAAGGAAGCAGGCGCAAGACTATACAGAACAGGAGATTTGGGCAGGTGGCTGCCGGATGGGAATATAGAATACCTGGGTCGTATCGATGATCAGGTAAAGATACGGGGCTACAGGATTGAACTTGGCGAGATCGAAAATGTACTGAACCAGAGTAAAATGGTTAATCAGGCTGTAGTTCTGGCAAAAGAAGATAACAACGGCAAGAAGCAACTTGCAGGATACATAGTGCCGAAAGGCGTTCTTGATAAACAGGAGTTGAGAAATTACCTGACCGCAAAGCTGCCCGAATACATGATACCCGTCATATGGGTGGAGCTTGAGCAGCTGCCATTGACACCAAATGGTAAAATTGACAGGAAAGCTTTGTCAGATTCGGAAGCCGCGGAAATGATAGTAGAATATGTGGCTCCGCGAAATGCAACCGAGGAGGTCCTGGCGAAAATATGGACGGAGTTATTGGGTGCAGAATATGTAGGCGTTAATGATAACTTTTTTGAATTGGGAGGACATTCGCTGTTAGCAATGCGTGCTGTTTCGGCAATCAGAAAAGAGCTGAATATTGAAGTAGCCATTAAAAACTTGTTTGAATATCCAACCATATCCTCATTAACGGCATATTTGGCTTTAAACAGCGGGGGTGTCATTTTACCTGCGATTGAAGCAGTTCATCCGCGGCCGGAGTATATCCCATTGTCATTTAGCCAGGAGCGCCTGTGGTTTATAGATCGGTTGGAAGGGAGCGTACAATACCATTTACCAGCAGTGTTGCGCTTGCGGGGCGAACTAAAAATTGAAATATTAGAACATACATTGCGCGCTATTATTAGCCGCCACGAGGTACTGCGAACTGTGATCAAGGAGCATGATGGACAGGGTTATCAGCAGATTAAAGAAGCAGATAACTGGAAACTGGAAATCACAGATGACATAGACGGGGAAAATACAGAAGATTTATCTTCATATATAGCAAGCCTCGTTAATAAGCCATTTGACTTATCGGCAGATTATATGCTTCGGGGGGCTCTGATCAGGATTGATGAGGATCAGCATATACTTGTAGTAACCATACATCATATAGCTTCTGACGGATGGTCGGTGTCAATACTGGTAAAGGAGGTTGTAGAAATATATGAAGCCTATGTCGAGGGCCGTGAGCCTAATTTGGCATCTCTACCGATCCAATACGCGGATTTCGCGATCTGGAGAAGGAAATATATGAGCGGTGTTGTGCTCGAAAATAAATTAGCTTACTGGAAGGAAAAACTTGAAGATGTTGCCCCGCTTCAACTACCGTTAGATTACAGCCGGCCAACAATTTTTCGGCTGCGTGGAGCCACGCACAGCTTCCACATCGACGAGGAGTTAACAGCGCGGTTATATTTATTAAGTCAGCAGCAAGGTGCAACGCTATATATGACACTGCTAACTGCCTTAAAGGTCTTATTATATCGTTACAGTGGTCAGGAGGATATATGTGTAGGCACAACTGTGGCTGGTCGTACGGAATACGATTTAGAAGAACTCATAGGATTCTTTGTAAATACACTGGCACTTCGCAGTCAGATAAAAGGGAACATGTCTTTCAACGCGCTGTTGCAGCAAGTAAAAACCACCACGATCGAGGCTTATAGCCATCAGGAGGTGCCTTTTGAGAAAGTGGTAGATGCTGTGGTAAAAGGGAGGGACATGAGCAGGCATCCCTTATTCCAGGTTCTTTTTACTTTACAAAACACCCCTGAGACTCCTGAGTTGAAACTTGGATCATTAAATTTAACAACAGAAAGCCAGGAACAAAACACATCCAGGTTCGATTTAGCATTCACGATGAGTGAAACAAGCACCGGCATACAAGGGACAGTTGAATATAATACGGACCTGTTCTGTGAAGCACGAATACAGCGTATGACTGAGCACCTCCGCGAACTGCTGGGCTCCGCTGTGTCATCTCCGAACACAGCCGCAGGATGTTTAGAAATACTGACCATTGACGAACAGGAAAAATTGCTTGACTACGGCCGTAGTGTGTGTTTTCATCCGGCAGAGGCAACCGTAGCAGGATTGTTTGAAGCGCAGGCGTTGGAGTTTCCGGAGCAAGACGCTGCTGTATTCGCAGGTAAATCCATCACCTATAAAGATCTTAACGAAACCGCAAATAAACTGGCGCACGAACTTCGGCGTTTGGGCGTAAAAGAAAATACCCTGGTACCATTGTATGCAGAACGCGGACTTGGCATGCTCATAGGCATATTGGGAATTCTGAAAGCGGGTGGCGCCTATGTGCCCATAGATACTGATTTTCAGGGAGAACGGGTCAACTACATGTTGAAGGATATTGGTGCTTCAGTGGCAGTTAGCAGTAGTAAAAATTCGGGTTTGCTACAGTCACTATCGTCAAATTATTTAAAGATTGTTGAAGTAGATAGTATTGAAACAGATGAATTTATACTGGCAAATCCAATTCGGTCTTTAAAACCGGAGCATTTGGCCTATGTAATCTATACATCGGGATCAACCGGAAAACCCAAGGGCGTACAGGTAAGCCACCGAAATCTCGTGGATTATGTATATGGATTAAACGAACGTACTGGAATCAGCAACTGCCGGAGTTATGCCCTGGTATCTACAATTGCAACAGATCTTGGCAACACGGTTTTATACAGTTCGTTACTTTTTGGCGGAACACTTCATGTATTCACCAGGGAAACAGTAAGTCATATAGAAGAGCTGCACGAGTATTTTAGCAAGCACCGTATCGATTGTCTAAAGATAGTTCCGTCGCATTGGAAAGCATTGTCGCCTGAAGATGGAGCGCCACTGCTTCCTCAGCTGATGTTAATATTCGGAGGGGAGGCATTTCCGCTTGACCAGGTGCAGCGTATTCACCGTTATTGCGGAGATTGCAGAATATTTAACCACTACGGACCAACCGAGACAACAATAGGCAAGCTGGTGTATGAACTGGGAGACGAGGCGCAGGAAGATTTTAAAATACCTATTGGGCGGCCATTTTCTAACACAACAGTTTACGTGCTAAGTAAAGAACGAATGTTGTGCCCGATAGGCGTACCGGGCGAATTATATATTGCCGGTTCCGGGCTTGCACGGGGGTATTTAAACAGGGAAGACCTGACGGTGGATATGTTCGTTGTGGACACAAGAGGGGGCGAGGCTGCAAAGATGTATCGAACCGGGGACCTGGTTTTGTATCAGCCGGACGGTAACATACAATTCATAGGTCGCGTGGATGACCAGGTTAAGATAAGAGGCTACCGCGTAGAACCGGGCGAGGTTGAAAGGATATTGGAAGAAAGTGAATTGGTTAAACAGGCGGTAGTTATTTCCAGGGCTGAAAAGCAGGACGACATGCAGCTTTTGGGATATATTGTGCCAAACGGGCCCTATGACCGGGCCGGAATTCAAACCTATTTAAAGAAGCGATTGCCTGACTATATGATGCCAGCATATTTGGTGGAGCTAAAAAGCCTGCCGTTAACTGCAAACGGGAAGATAGACCGGAAGGCATTGCCAAACCCTGATGGCGCCTCGCTTGAAGGAAAATATATTGCACCAAGAAATGAAACAGAAGCAAAACTAGTAGAAATATGGCAAGAGTTGCTTGGACTGGAAAGGGTAGGAATATTCGATAATTTTTTTGAGATAGGCGGCCATTCATTGCTGGCAATGCGGGTAGCGTCGGTAATCCGGAAGGAATTAAATATAGAAGTAAGTATCAGGGATTTGTTTGTTTATTCTACAATTGCAGGGCTGGCAACATATCTTGATAAACAAAACAAAGGATCACTATTGCCCGCAATAATTCCGGGAGAACGTCCTGAATACATTCCCTTATCATTCAGTCAGGAGCGTTTATGGTTTATTGATAGGTTGGATGGCAGCATACAGTACCATGTCCCTGCGGTGTTACGACTACAGGGCGAATTGAATCTCGGGATACTAGAGCGTACGCTAAGGGATATAATACAGCGGCATGAAGTATTGCGCACGGTGATTTTTGAGCAGAATGGTTACGGCTATCAGCGTATAATGAGTGCCGACAATTGGACATTAGGCGTCATAGAAGAGTTGGCTGGAGACGAGGTAAGGTTAGTTTCCATTATATCGGACCTAATTAACAAGCCGTTTGATTTGTCGGCAGATTACATGCTTCGTGCAGACCTCATCAAATTTAATAGTCAGGATCACATTTTGGTAGTTACAATGCACCATATCTCTTCTGATGGATGGTCCAGATCAATTCTTGTTAACGAAGTTATAACTATATATAAAGGATATACCGAAGGGGTAAAAGCAGAACTGCCGTTGTTGCCGGTTCAGTATGCCGATTATGCGATCTGGCAGCGGGAAAACATTAACGGGGAATTCCTCGATAAAAAGTTAGCATATTGGAAATCAAAGCTGGAAGGGGTTACCTCGTTGTACCTCCCCACAGATTACAGCCGTCCGCGGATTCAAAGTTCACGAGGCGCTATATATAGCTTTAAAATAGATCAGAGTTTATCGGTTCAATTACAGGTTTTAAGCCTGCAACAAGGAATAACATTGTATATGACAATGTTATCAACCTTTAAAGTACTGCTGTATCGCTACAGCGGACAGGAGGATATTTGTATCGGCGCTCCTATAATGGGAAGAAGTCATCGCGATTTGGAAGGGCTGATCGGTTTCTTTATAAATACGCTGGCATTGAGAAGTCACCTATCCGGAGATATGACGTTCAGTGAATTGCTTGAGGAGGTTAAAATAACCACATTGGAAGCTTACAGCCACCAGGAAGTTCCGTTTGAGAAAGTAGTGGATGCCGTAGTAAAAACCCGTGATACAAGTAGAAACCCGTTATTTCAAGTGCTTTTTGCATTGCAAAATACGCCCGATGCGCCCGAACTCAAACTTGGTGGGCTACGTTTGAGCGACGAGAACCAGGAACAGACCACAACACTATTCGATATGGCATTCACGATGAGTGAAACAAGCTCGGGTATTATGGGGACAGTAGAGTACAGCACAGATTTATATAAAGAAGAGACTATTGAAAAGATGGTAAATCACTATTTCAATCTTCTTGGGTCTGTTTGTGCTTTGCCGGGAAACAAGATAGGCCGCCTGGCCATGCTAAGTCCTGTTGAAGAGCAACAGCTACTAACCGAATTCAATAATACTGATGTAAACTATCCGACTGATAAGAATGTAGTTGATTTATTTGAGGAACAGGTAAAAAAGAAACCCGAAGCAATAGCTATTGCATTTGGTGACGAGGAGTTGAGTTATGACGAGCTTAACAGGCGATCGAACCAGTTAGCCCGGTATCTGCAATTAAGAGGGGTAAAGATCGAGACGCCGGTGCCAGTATGTTTGGAGCGATCAATTGAGATGATTATAAGCATCCTTGCGATATTAAAAGCGGGGGGGGCCTATGTGCCTATCGATCCCGCATATCCGGCCGACAGGATAAGTTACATGTTAGAAGATACGGATGCCGAACTGGTATTAAGTAATAGCAGACATAGGGAAAAGTTGAATGACTGCAACATATCTGTGATAGAACTCGATATCGACTTAAAACAAATTGACAGAGAGAAAACCAGTAGCCCGTTGACCGGAATTGGTCCCGATCATTTGGCTTATTTGATCTATACATCTGGCTCGACAGGCAAACCCAAGGGCGTAATGATAGAACATCAGAGTTTGTCAAATTTGGTGGCCTGGCATAATAAGGAGTACGAGGTAACAAAAGCGAGCAACGCAACATCAATGTCCAGTGTAGGGTTTGATGCTTTTGGATGGGAGATATGGCCATACCTGGCAGCCGGGGCATCTATCTTAATTATTGATGATGAAACGCGTCTGTCGGCGCCTGCCCTGCGGGAATTATTTATTGACAGGCACATAACGCACAGCTTTATTTCTACGGCCCTGGTTCCGGAGTTTATTTATGCGTCCCGAGGGCGTAGAACAGGTTCGTTAAAATATTTGCTGACCGGCGGCGATAAATTATCAATATTAAGTCTGGACGGGATAAGTTACCATCTGGTAAATAATTACGGGCCAACAGAAAACACTGTAGTAGCAACAAAGCACATCGTGTCAAAACAAGATAAAGTGCCACCAATTGGGAAGCCAATATGGAATACCCGAATATATATATTAAATGAAGATAAAGCTTTAAACCCGGTTGGTATTGCGGGAGAAATCTGTATAGGAGGATGGGGATTGGCACGTGGTTATTTGAACAGACCCGAGTTAACAGCAGAAAAGTTTGTCAAAGATCCGTTTAATAAAGAAGCCGGGGCGCGATTATATAAGACAGGTGACCTGGGGCGTTGGTTACCTGATGGGAACATCGAATACCTGGGCCGAATGGACGACCAGGTAAAAATCCGTGGTTACCGGATAGAGCTGGGAGAGATAGAAAGCGTATTGAATCAAAACGGCCGGGTGCAGCAAGGTGTAGTATTGGCAAAAGAGGATACCAGCGGAAACAAACGTTTGGTAGCATATGTTGCGACGGCAGCGGGAATGTTTGATAAACAGTTGCTTAAGGAGTATTTGAGCTCGAAGCTGCCCGATTATATGGTGCCTGGTGTATGGATGGAACTGCAGCAGATGCCGTTAACGGCAAGCGGAAAGATTGACCGGAAAGCTTTGCCCGATCCCGACTCAAAGGATATGGCAGCAGAGTACGTTGCACCAAGAAATGCTATTGAACAGGACATAGCAAATATATGGCAGGAAATGTTGGTGATAAAACAGGTGGGTATTAACGATAACTTTTTTGAACTTGGCGGACATTCGTTGTTGGCTATGCGGGTAATATCGGCAATTCGCAGAAAACTGGATGTTGAGTTAAGTATTAAAGACTTGTTTGTTTACCCTACGGTAGCCGGGCTTAATTCGCAGTTGGAATCTCAAAACAAGACCAAATCACAATTATTGATTCCGATTAAGGAAACGGGCAATAAAATACCATTGTATATAATTTGTGGTGCGGGGGGGACTGTATTTAGATTTATTGATTTTGTGAAGTTGTTGGATATTGAACAGCCGGTTTACGGGTTGCAACAGCCAATGAACGGTATCGAATTAGAAAACTTTCCGAATACAATAGCCGGAATTGCTGAAAAGTATGTTAATGAAATTGTAAAGGAGAATCCGAACGGCCCATATGCACTGTCCGGACATTGCCTGGGAGGTAACATAGCCTTTGAAATGGCGAAACAGTTCAGGGATATGGGAAAAGAGGTAGTTATGCTGAGCATGTTTGATGCGTATGCAACAGAGGAAGAGGAAATTGCTCCGGCCTCGTTCAGGAATTATTTTTTAATACCTAAAATCATAAAGAACTCATTATCAATAATATCATTGAAAGTTGGATTTGAGTTATTTTTGCTCTTGAAACATCCAAAGCAGGCTTTGTTATACAAAATTGAAAAAGTACAATCAAGAATAGGCATTTTTGAACCGACGCCGGAAAACCTGGAAATGGAATCATTTAATAAAACATCTAAAATATTTGAGACTGCTATAGACGAATATAATATGGGGTATTACGATGGAGAAGTTTTAACATTTTATGCAAAGGAACATTACTATTTTATCGACAGAAATAAACAAATAATATATAAAAGGATAAATATAAGCAGCAGTACAAAAAATTCCTGGAACCAGCATGCAAAATATGTTAAGACTTATGAAATTGAAGGCGAACATTCAACTATTTTCAGTCTGGAATACGCAACTGGATTAGCAAAAATATTGCAGCAACATTTGGATAATGCCAATAGCAACAAGACGAAGGACCGAAAAGATAATTGATTTATGTAACGAATAATGTGCGCAGACTGGTCCAAACTTTTCTCAAACCGATTTATTATAATTTAGAAAGCATCCGGGCTAAATTAGCACCTTGGCTGAATAATGTTTTTTAATAATTTTCCGAATTTATAAAAAAAATGAATTTTACTAGGTTACATAAAAATTGACTATGGAATTAACACAATCAACTTGCTTAACTGCACTAATACTAACCAAGAATGAAGAGCCGAATTTGAAAAGAGTTTTGGATAAGCTACTTTGGCTCGAAAAGGTTGTGATATTAGACAGTTTTAGCAGTGATTCAACACTCGAAATCGCAAAATCTTATACAAATACTGTTATCTATCAACGAGCTTTCGATACACATGCTACCCAATGGAATTATGGCCTTTCCCTGCTCAATAGTACATGGGTATTAAGCCTTGATGCCGATTACGTTTTGACAGATGAATTTGTTGCTGAAACAAAAAAGATGATTAAAAGTCGGGAAAATGTAGCGTACGTGTCAAGATTTAAGTTTTTAGTTTTTGGGCACAGGCTTTTAGGAGATAACACTATGCCACGGCCGGTTTTATTTAAACTATCAGACTGTATATACTATGATGACGGCCACACGCAACGATTAACAATTAATGGTAAAACAGGGGAATTTAATTCCTATATTCTGCATGACGATAGAAAGTCGTTGTCGCGGTGGCTCAGTAACCAAGACGGTTACGCCATTAAAGAGAGTAAAAAGCTGATAAATACCCCGATGAGCGAAGTATCTTTAACTTCAAAAATCCGTAAAACAAAAGTATTGGCACCTGTTATTGTTTTCTTTCAATGCTTGTTTTTTAAGGGACTGATATTTAATGGGTGGACAGGCTGGCATTATACTCTTCAAAGAACCATGGTTGAAATGCTATTGGCATTACGATTAATTGAGGAAGAAAATCTTTCCAAAGATCTAGACAAGCGGTAATAATTAATTAAAGCCATTTTTACCAATTTCCTTATTTCGAGAATAATCAGTAAATAAAAAAAGCAAAGAATTATTAATAAGTTATTGTGAAAATACTTCATATTATACCTGCGTATAAACCTGCTTACGGATACGGCGGCCCCACGGAATCTGTATCACGCTTATGTGAGGGGTTAGCTGCAAACGGGCACGAAGTTGATGTTTATACAACCACCGCTAACGGTAAAAAAGAACTGGATATAGCACCCGGAAGCTTGATAAATGTTGAAGGTGTTAACGTGACCTATTTTAAACGGATTACCGGCGACCATACACATGTTAGTCCCGCCTTATGGGCTAAACTCCGGAAAACCGCCAGGCACTATGATGTTATCCATTTACATTCATGGTGGAATATTTTAATTATCGTGGCAGCACGCATAGCTTTATTTAGCAAGACCAGGGTAATTGTTGCTCCCAGGGGGATGCTAAGTGATTATGTTTTTACTTCGGGAAAGAGTAGTCCAAAAAAAATAATTCACAGGTTGGTCGGCCATAAATTATTGTCGAAGTGCCGTTTGCATGCAACAGCCTATTCAGAATACCTGGAATGCCGGAAATTAATACCTGGATGGGAAGGTTTTGTACTGCCGAATATCATATCACTACCTGCCGTTGAGGCAGTACCAAACTTGAATGAAGTTTTTACGATCACTTTTTTATCCAGGGTTCATCCCAAAAAAGGTTTGGAAAAATTGTTTGAGGCAATTAGTAAACTCAAAATAGATTTAACCCTCAAAATTGCAGGCAGCGGAGAGACAGAATATATTAATGAGCTTAAAAACCTTGCCGTAAATCTGGGCATTGAACAAAAGATAAAATGGCTCGGGTGGGTAGATCGTACAGAGAAATTTGAGGAGTTGAATAATGCAGACCTATTTATATTGGTTTCATTAAATGAAAATTTTGCCAACGTGGTGATCGAAGCGCTGCATATGGGGACCGCGGTTTTAATATCGGAGCATGTTGGCCTTGCCGATTTTGTAACTGAGAAAAATCTGGGCTGGATCAGTACGCTTGAAGTTGAAAGCATAATTGAGAACATAAAGAAAGCCTATTATGATAGGGAAAAATTAATGTTTATCCGGCAGCATGGAAGAAAAATTATTGAACAAACATTTTGTGAAAGTGTGCTTATCAAACAGTATATAGAAGAATATCAAAAATAATTTCTCAGGTAATTTTTTGGGGCCTAATAACTCTTATCATATCAGTCGATCCATAATATTAACTACATGAAATCAAAAAAAACGCTCTCAAAACCAGATAGGATCATTTTATTTCTCAATTTTGTTTTTGCCGTTCTTTTATTAGTCAGCTATCTATCCGCGGTAGTCAGTCCAAAAATTTTTTGGCCGCTTGCACTTTTAGGATTGTCTTATTTTATATTGCTCAGTATAAACCTGCTTTTCTGTATTTATTGGATCGTCCGTCTAAAAAAATATTTCCTTGTTTCCACAATCAGTATTCTGGTGGGATTCAATGTTTTGTTAAATAGCATTGGCTTTAATTACTTTAGCAAAACGCTAACGCCGTCATCAAAAATACACTTAAAGTTTATGACGTATAATGTACATAACTTTAATAAGGCAGATTCGCCGGGTCATATATCCGCTCACAAGGCAATACTTAATTTAATTAATTCAAATCAACCCGATATCATAGGATTTGAAGAATTCAATTCGAAAAATAAAGTTTTCAGAATGTGCGATTCATTAAAGAAAACAATGAACACAGATCAGTTTTATTTTAAACCTTTTATAAAAACTCAATTTGATTCTACCGGTCTCGCTTTATTTTCTAAATATCCAATTATTAACCGTGGTGTTATAAGGCTTTCAAACAATCGCGATGAGAACCAGGCAATTTATATTGATGTTAAATGTAAATCGCGAATGATCAGAGTTTATGCTTTTCATTTACAGTCACTTAGGCTTAATGAAGAAGATCTTAATTTCGGGTCATTTTTAATGAGAAGTTTTTCGAATCCTCACAGGACGAAGGAACTATTTCATAAATTAAAAATGGGGTTTGTTTTGAGAGAGCAGCAAGTAAACATCATTCGTCAACATGCCGCCAAATGCCTATATCCCTATGTTTTAATGGGCGATTTTAACGACACGCCGGGCTCTTACGCTTTTAACCGAATGTCAACAGGAATGAAAAATGCTTTTCGGGAAAAGGGTACCGGAATTGGAAAAACTTTTAATGGAGGTTTTGCCAGTTCACAGATAGATTATATTTTACTTAGCGAGCAATTTAGCGTTTTGCATTACCAGATTATTCATAAAGAAATTTCCGATCATTACCCGGTGTTCGGTGATGTGATATTAACTCATTAAAATTAACTTTGTTAATATAATGAAAGACTAGACCACCAAACTTTTGGGCGATTTTTTGCTTTCGCCATATTTTATTTTGTTTGAAAGGTCACCAAACGGTTTTTCTACAAATTTCCAAAAAAGCCACGCAAATCCACTTACCACTGCTAAGGTTATCACAAATAAAAAAATATAATAGCGTGGATTAACGTGGTTGTAAGTTAAGTTTAGAAGTTTTACCCCAATTGGAAAGTGTATTAAATATAACGAATAGGAAATTTCGCCAAACGGGTCAAGAAATTTATTTCCGGGGCCTTTATATAATAAAATAAATGCAACCGTTAGTAATGATGCGACTGAAGCTGCTATTTCGTAAAAGGTAAATGAAAAGATAACAAGCGAAAGCAGGCATATAATATTCAATACAAACGATCCGGTTTTATTATAAATCATGTATCCAACAACACCAATTAAGAAAAATATTATATAGTTAAGCAAACTAATGTGTTTGGCAATTTCGGTTCTTGTTAAAAACATAAGGGTAATTATACCAATGCAAAGCGCAGCTTTTGGAAAGTTTTTTAATAACACAAAAAATCCTGCTATAAATATATAATATTCTGCTTCAACCTGTAAAGTCCAAAAAACCGGGTTATCTGTTGGTATATGCAGATAAAAGCAACTTTGGATAATAGAAGTTAAGTTCTCAGGAAACGCGATATGTTTAACCCGGTTTGCTAAGGCAGTTAATAATAAAGTTAAAGCTAATGCTATTAAATAAGGTGGGTGAAGCCTAATGGCTCTTTTATATAAAAATCTAAAGTAATATTTTATACTATACTTCGCCTTATCCATACTCAATGGAATTATGAAGCCAGATATCACAAAAAATATGTTCACACCGTATTTACCATAGCTGTGGAATATTTTAAACATTTCTGCCAAATTATTATTTTTTGTCAGTGGTAGTCCAAAATGACAAAAACACACAGACATAACGGCAATTCCTCTTAATAAGATAAGGCTATTTACTTTTTTTGAAGTTTCCAATCAACTGCAGTTTAGGAATTCTTGAATACGGATTTCTTGTAAAAATATTAAATTAAAACAGGAAAAAAAATAGAGAACAAAATTTTTACGCATGACGTTTGCATTAATCACCTGGATAAATAAATCTTATCAATTTACTAAATCCTTTTTTGGATATTGTCAGAACAAATCCTTATCAAAATTTTAATTAAAAAAATCGGATATACCGATTCACTTACAATTGGTATGTCAATTAAATTTAAAAAATTATTTTATTCAATCGTTTAGATGAGAATTTAATTGCCCAAAATGTGGCGGTTTTGCAAACGAACAATGATTTTCAAATTATTTAAGGTTTGAAGATCATCATAGAATATGTTTGTTATTAAGCAAAGGTTAATATTTGCTTAGATCGCCGGAATCGTTTAACCCTGCTAAATAACGCTATTTTTTATCATACCTATTTTCCCTGAGTATTTCTGTTGTTGGTAGGTTTACTGAAATAATACGAACATTATCAAGCTTAATTTGGCATTAGGTATTATTTTTGCCAATTGTTACCGGACTATAACATATACCCGATTAATTTAAACAAAAAGATTTTGAAAACATTATTACGTTATTGTTTTGCGTTTATATCAATACTAGCTTTTGAGAATGTTAGTGCGAATGCAAAAACGTCGTCCGCGGTTGGTACAGATGCGACTTTAAAATCTATAGCTCTAAGTTCGGCTACCACCCTGGTTTATACAACAGGTCCGAGTGATTATAATTATACCACCTCCGTAAGCCCAAATACACCTACTCTTTCGGTGCAGCCTATTGTTAATGATCCGGCTGCTACAGTTACCGTGAACGGAACTCCGGCGGCAAGCGGACAGTACACAACTCCCATCACACTAAACGGGATAGTTACCACCACTATTAATATAGTAGTAACGGCATCAGATGGGGTAACAACCCGTACTTATACGATAACAGTTTTTGAAACAGGATCTAATAACGCTTTTCTTGGCGCTTTGTCAATCAGTACAGGCAACGCGCTTGTATCGTCGGCAACGGGTCCTGGCGATTTTAATTACAATACTTCGGTAGCCGTGGGAACCAGTTCGCTTACAGTTACACCAACTACTGCAGATGCTACCGCCAAAGTTTATGTAAATAATACCCTGATTACAAGCGGAACTGCGTCTTCTTCCGTTTCGCTCAATCCGGCGAATGGTGCTACTACTACAATTATGGTTAAGGTTGTAGCGCAGGACGGTACTACAATCCTGAATTATGCGATAATTGTAACTGAAGCAGGATCAAATAATGCACTTTTAAGTACGTTAACGCTTAAGAGTTTTATTGTAGGTACGCCTACAAAAAGTTACAATAACACGCTGGTATCAACTACTGGGCTCAGTGATTTTAATTACACTGCCAGCGTAAAATCAGGCGTCTCATATGTCCAAATAACGCCGACATCTGCTGACGGCACCGCTGCTATTACGGTTAATGGAGTTGCCGTTGCCAGCGGAAGTCCGTCTGCTCAAATATCAACTTTTCCAGCTACAATTTTTTTAGTGGTTACCGCGCAGGATGGTACCCAGAAAACGTATTCAGTGACCGTTTCTGCTAATGCAAATCCCGGGGCCGCCTGTTCATTTGTCCTAAATACCAATAGCTTAATAACTATAAACGGTAATAATTGGACTACTGATATCGATCCAAGTATTTCTTCGTTAACAATAACCCCCACACTTATGCTCCCCGGCAGTGCGGGTGCAACTATTACCATAAATGGGGTAACTGCAACAAGCGGCGTGGCCTCCAACCCGATAATCCTTACCGGAAATCCGATGACAATTCCCGTTGTTGTTACATCACAGGACGGACTTACCATAACGCCCTATAACATTATAGTTAACAGGAACGGATCAAACAACACCAGTACCAGAATAAGTTTAAGTACCAATACGAGCCTTGTTTTTGTAAGTTCCAGTACAAATCCTAATACTACAAATTATAAAACATCTATTCCGCATGGTATAACTTCCATAACACTTACGCCAACGACTGCCGATGCCAATGCAACAGTAACCGTTAACGGAACTATGGTAACAAGCGGCACGGCATCTGGTCCGCTATTAATCGACCAAACAACTAATGCTACTACAACGATTACCATGGTGGTTACTGCACAGGATGGAACCCAAAATACTACTAACATTGCGGTTTCGACGAACGGTTCAAACAATGCTGGTTTAAGCAAAATAGCATTGTCCGCAAGCTCTCAGCTAGTGTTTGTTTCACAAGCCACAAATGTAACCAATTACACTACGTCAGTTAGTTCTGGTTTAGACACATTAAGTGTAGCGCCTACCGCTGCGGATCCAAGCGCTACCATTACTTATTCTGTGAATGGGGTCGACGCAGGTTCAATTACCAGTGGTCATTGGTCAGGCTTAATTACGCTTAATCCGGTAGGGTCCACAACCCTGGTAACAATAACTGTTAAGTCACCTGATGGAACGGTAACTACAACAACCAATATAACCATTTCCAGAAAGGGGTCAAATAATGCAGCACTAAGCACTTTTTCTTTAAGTACCGGTACGTCATTTACCTCTGTATCAGGGCAGTATAATGTAAATTATGCTTCCATTGTAAGCCCTCATACAATATCCGTTACTTTTACTGGAACAACGTCAGATGCAAATGCCACTTTTACCGTGAATGGTTTAGCAACAGTTAGCGGTACACCTTCAAACCCGATAACGCTTTCTAACGGCAGCACGCTTATCCTGATACAGGTTACGGCCCAGGATGGCGTTACCACCAAAACATATTCAATAACCGTTACCAGAAGCGGAACACTTTATGTGTGGACGGGCGCGACAAATTCCTCATTTAACAATTCAGGGAATTGGAATCCCGTAAAAGTTCCAACAGCAAGTGATGCGGTTAGTTTCGGAGAAACAGTTTATACAGGATCGCAACCATCATCAATTTCTAAGAGTAATTCGGTAGGGGAGATTTATTTTGGATCGGCTACGCCAACTACACTTACCGTCGCTCCAAACTTTCCATTAACCGTGATTACCAGCCTTACGGTAAACCCAGGTGCTGTTGCCGCATTGATTTCCAGTTCCACTTCATACGCTAATGTAAATATCGCTGCCGGGGCAACCGTAAACATTGGCGCCGGTGGTCAATTGATTATTAATTCGTCGAGTACCCCGGTAAAATTTACGCTGCAATCCAACGCAGCCGGCTCCGCTTCGGTAGGGCAAATTACCACCAATTCAATAGTTGGTACTGTAAGCGTACAACGGTATATCACCGGCGGAAGTGTTGTATATCGCGGGTACCGGTTGCTGTCATCGCCCGTTTACCAGGCAACTGTAAGTGGCAACAACATTTATAGCCTTAACTATATCCAATCAGTATCTTTAGTTACCGGTGTCACAGGTTCTTTAGGGGGATTTAACAGGTTAGGCAACCCAAGCATATACCTGTACCGTGAAGATGAGGCGCCCTCCAGTAATATACTTGCCGTTGGTAATTACTGGGGTATAAGCGTTCTCAACAACGCACCTGTTTATAATTATTATCTGAACGGTGGCAATGCTATTTATAATATACCAGTTGGCAATGGCTTTGATTTCTATTTCAGGGGCGATAACACTACTAACCTGGCTGCCAAGTATTTATCCGGAACGGTGGCCGAAAGCGTAACAATGACTGCAACCGGTACTTTAAATGCCGGGCCGATTACAGTGCACGATTGGTTTACCCCAACTTCAGGTAATCTAAGTTTTACAAATAACCCAGCGATAGCTAATGGCAGCGTGCAAGGTTTTAACTTAGTGGGAAACCCTTACGCAAGCAATATAGATTGGGATAAGTATAATACAAGTACGCCAACATCAGGAATTTACGCCCCTAACGTTAGCGGTATTATATATGTATTAGATCCCATAAGCAAAAATTATGGTGTTTACATTGCAAATTCTGGCATTCCCGGTACTAATAACGCATCGCACATTATTGCCAGCGGCCAGGGATTTTTTGCGCTGGCAACAGCTTCCGGCGCTTCTTTAACATTCAACGAAGATGCTAAAACTACCGCGCAGTTAACCGGTCCGCAATTGTTATTGGGTACGCCGGTGACTGCCTCGGCAAACCAGTATATGCGTTTAAAATTAAAACAGGATAGCCTTGTGGCCGATGAAATACTTATCGGTTTTAACAGCAGCGCAGACTCTAAATTTAAAATAAACGAAGATGCGCCGCAAAAACCCGGCTTTGGCGCGGCAAGTTTGTCGAGCATATCAAGCGATGGGATGCCGCTATCAATCAATTCGCTTAAATTACCAACTCAGACTGAAACGATAGCATTGAACATAAGCGCGACTTCAGACGGCGCCTATCAATTATCTATGCCGGAACTTAAAAGCATACCTGCGTTGTTCGATATCTGGTTAATGGACGGGTATAAAAAAGACTCCATTGATATAAAGAAAAATCCGGCTTATAGTTTTAATATCATAAAAAGCGATTCTGCCAGCTTCGGTTCAAAGAGGTTCAGTGTTGTTATCCGACAAAACCCGGCTTTAGGCTTGCACTTATTGAATTTTGCAGCAAACAAAGTTTCGAGTGGAGCCGAGGTAGTTTGGAAAACTGTAAACGAAGCGAACTACACCAACTTTACAGTTGAACGGAGTACCAACGACGGAAAAACTTTTGATGTGCTTGGCGGCCTTTTATCAAGCGACCAGGGGACTTATAGTCTTAACGACAAGGCACCCGCAATAGGAGCAAATCAATATCGTTTAAAGCTTGAAGATTATGATGGTAATATCACTTACTCGAAAGTAGTTACCCTGCTATATTCCGACTTGAGTAAAGGATTGACCAATAACCTTAACGTATATCCTAATCCGGCAACAAGCATTATTAATTTAACGATAGCACAAAACAGCAGTTCAGGTTCGCAAACTCTTCATTTAAATCAGACTAACAACACGGCATTGTATGATATTAAGATAATCAACATTTCCGGTTCGGTTATTAAATCGACTACATCGTCGTCGCCTAACTGGGCGGATAATGTGAGTAACCTGGCACCGGGAACCTATATTATACAAGTGGTTAATAGTAATGATAAAAGCGTAGTTGGAAGAAGTACCTTTATAAAACTTTAATCTTAAAAAAAGTAGTCTCCTGATGCTGGAATTTCAGCGTTAGGAGACTTTTTACATAAGAAAAATCGGAACTGTATTGTAGGTAAAGATTGGAACAACCTTATCCAGGTTAAAATAATTATATTTTAATTCCATTTGTTCCTAACCTTTGGAACTATTCTCATTTTTTCAATATTCATTTATCATCTACAGATAACGGTTACTGGTTTTTGGCCATTTCTGGTCACCGGCCATGGAAGAGCAGTTCTATTTGATATGGCCAATTGCGGTTATAAAATTGACCAATTATAATTTAAAAAAATTGGTAGTAGCTATAATTCTTGTTATGTCATTTATAAGATTAGCTACTTGTGTTTTTTACCGAACAGTCGGGGTCAAATAGAAATGATGATACATACCGGAGGGGGCACCATCTTTATGGGTTGTTTGGGCGCTTTAATTGAGAATACAAATTTTTTCAAAGAAAAAGTATTGAAACATCTTTATAATAATGGTATTATTTGTTTTACGGTAATATTTTTATTTATTATTTCGCCAATGATTTATCAATACTTCGGCGGAGTTTACAAGGTACCAATAGGCAACACCCTCGACAATTTATGCATTCTTCTTCTTGTCTTATGGAGCATTTATGTTCGGTCGCCGATATCTAATGTTCTTAACAGTAAAGCAATGATTCAAATCGGCATACTTTCTTACTCAATATACATTTGGCAGCAAATTGTTTTTAAAGACAAAACTTAATTTTTGGGTTAATCAATTTCCACAGAATTTATTTGTTGTATTTGCAGTTGGATTTATTTCTTATCATTTAATTGAAAAGCCTTTTCTACGATTGAAAAACAGACTCGTGAGAATTTGATTTTTTTCGCAGTGCACGAGCATTGCAGATTGGATTAATAACTTAAGTTAGGTGGTAGAACCTCTTAATGTTTAACAAAGACTTAAAACGAGTTACAATAAATAAATGTGCTCACCCGCCTTTAGGTGAAATAAAGGTTTTGTTATCAAATGTTGAAAACTTTTGATCTATTTTACATAAATATAATATGTTCTTTGATATATAACTTGAAATTTATTTTATATAATTACAAGGTGATAAATTGAGGTGAACTTGTCAAGTTATTGTTAATTTATTTCAAGCCGATCCATATAACCATAATACTTGATTTTAATAAAATATTGCTCATGACAATTGCCAGTTCTCCATTAGCAGCCGTTACTACTCTTATTGCCGGAAACTTGCTCATAGTTGTTGTGCTGACGCTTATTTATATTTTTTTTTGATTTTTGTTTTATTAATGTTTTCGGTTTAGCAATTCTTTCTGTTAATCGGAAAGCTATAATCAACTAATTATTTTCTTTTAATTACTGGGGAATTGTTTACACGGTATTTGTGTTTTATCTCCCCATTTTTCCACAGTATTTTGAAATAGTAAAAGAATCCGATTTTATTTGATCAAGTTAATATGTCTTTAACAATGGGGATTGTTAACTTTTTATTATAGTTTGGTTAATATTACAACAATCGCACTTTTTAGTATCATTTTTGTATAAAATGTCTTAAAATATTACTCCCTATATTGTTTCTACTATTGGCAGGATTATTCAACAATCATTCGTGGTTGTTTCAAACAATAATTCGATAATTGCTTCAAGTATTTTTTTCTTCTAAACACCCTATATGGAGACACGTTACTTTTATTTATTACGATTTACTTTAGCGTGGACTGATCTTGCATTGGTTAATGCCTGTTTTTTTCTTGCTTATTATTTGTCTAATAAATACGGGACGCCCGTTGATAAAGGTATCTATCTGCATTCTGTTATCATTTGCAACCTTATCTGGATCATCTGCACCGGGGTATGCAAACTATACACCGATCAAACGATCCATAAACCGGAGTATATTTACAGGTCTACCTGGAAAAGCCTTGCACTGCACCTGGTCTCTTTCAATGCTTATTTGTTTTTCAGTAATTCTGTAGATTTCTCCAGACCTTTTTTTATCTCTTTTTATGCTTTGCTGATTGTATCATTTTTACTGAGCCGCTTTACCGGCACGGCCTTGCAGGCCCTGCTCAACAAAAACTTTGGTGTGCGCAAAGCGGTGGCAATTTTAGATATGAACCGGGGCGGATCCAAACTTGCCCGGTACCTGGAACAGCAAAACAGCTTAAACTTTGTAGGTTTTTTAGATGAGGGGATCAGTGTAAATGAGCAAGGGGAACTGGTAGTGACCTCGGCCGAAAAACAGCTTATGGCAGCCGTTAATTCAGGTGTTGAAGAGGTTTTTGTCTCTATTGACAGCCATAGGATGGGTGAGGTGACCGAATTGATCAAAGAAGGGGAAAAACAATGTGTGAGGCTGAAGTTTGTTCCCGATCTGTCTGCACTGGAGGCCAATTTCCGTTTTGACAGGATGGGTGACTTTACGGTGCTTTGTGCCCGCAGCGAACCGCTGGAACACATGGAGAACCGCTTCAAGAAACGTCTTTTTGATATGATCGTCAGTTCAGCAGTAATTATTTTTATACTCAGCTGGCTGTACCCCATAATGGCCATTATAATAAAACTGCAAAGCCCCGGTCCGGTACTTTTTAAACAGCTAAGGTCAGGGCGGGATAATAAACCATTCTGGTGTTATAAGTTCAGGAGCATGCGCATCAATAACGAAAGCGATAACCGCCAGGCAAGCGCGAATGATGACCGGATTACACGGATAGGGCGTTTTATGCGCAGAACAAGCATTGATGAGCTTCCGCAATTTTTTAATGCGCTGCTGGGTTATATGAGCGTGATAGGGCCAAGGCCGCATATGCTTTCACATACCGAGCAATACCGAAAAATTATTGATAAGTATATGGTTCGTCACTTTCTTAAACCGGGGATTAGCGGCTTAGCGCAGGTTAATGGCTACCGGGGGGAAACCAAAGATACCCGGTTGATGGAAAAAAGAGTGGAACATGATATCTCGTATATGGAAAACTGGTCGCTGATGCTCGACCTGAGAATCGTTTTCCTTACCGTCGTAAACATTTTCAGG
>DASYEP010000127.1:0-2148 GCA_036498965.1 Mucilaginibacter sp. | reverse complement strand
AAAAGACTATATTGCACAACACGCGCTCGTATACATTCATGCTATGATTAATCACAACACTGTAATTGTGTGATACTGCCGTTGCTAATATTGTTCCTAATAGCAATAATACTTTTCGTATATCAAACCCATTTTTGTAACATAGATAGAAGATTATACCCGCGGAGAATAACTGTAAATGACTAAGTAATGGAATAATAGCTCTCGTGATAATGAAAAGCCGAGTATAAAATTTAAAGTTATCATTAAGTATTAAATGAATACCGTTAGCAATGATTACGATTAATAACCCGATTAAAATTAAATATTGAATATTTTTAATTTTATCAAAATACCGTAACTATTCAGGACTAAAGTTAGCGATTAAAGCAAGCGCATAAAAGACATCGTTTCCAGATTTTATAGTTGTATCAATAACAGAACGCAGCAGAGCAAAACCATCTGCCCCATCTATAGACCGAAAGCCTCCGGATACTTTTTGTTTGACTTTGATATTTCTGATAGCCCTTTCAGAGCCGTTGTTGTCCGGTGGCACATCGTTGTAGTGTAAAAAGCAAAGTATATGTTGGCTGATTTTGCGTAGCTTTTTTTGCAATTTTATAGCCAATTTGTCCTTGTCAGGCAATTTATGCCCAAGCAGGTCGGCAATCGAATACTCTAACTCACTTCTTGCCCTATTGTCGGACAAACCATCGTAACCGGCTTCATTGTTTAATGCAATTGCCCGTTTAAGTAATGATTTTAAAGATTCTGCCCAATCGCTGGCGTGTACCTGAACGATATAATTCAAGTCCCTAAACAAATGGGCCAGGCAGATTTGATGATGGTTGGCTGCACATCTGAAGTGCGGGGCCCAACGGTCATGTACCAGTACAACCTCCGGCAAGCCATCGGGGAATGTTTCCCGGATGGTTTTATACCCCCGGCTTTGCGATTGTATGATAAAAGTTAAAGCTTCATTTTGCCAGGTCCAAAACCAATGGGTTTTACCATTTATTTTCGCACCTGTTTCATCACTTCCAAGGCAGGTAGCTTTTTCAACCCTGTCTTTTATTTCCTGATACACCGGCAATGCCTTTGCGGTAAAGCGCTGCAATAAGCCTACAATCCCTCCCAGGCTTATTTCCAGGCCCATTACCTTGCTGTAAAACTCCTGTATCCGTCCAAATGGCATATATTGACGTACATTCAGATAAGCAGTTAATGCTTCTATATGGCCTCCATACTGAATATTGGCGTTTACATTTACCGGAAACCCGCCTTTAGTAATATGGCCACAGGAACAAACCTTTGAGAACGTCCGGTGCTCGGTACAAATAGCTACAGGTTTAGGAATATCTATTACCTGGCGTTTACCTAAGGCAATGGCAGGAACTTGAGTCAGGTCATCACCGCAATGATGGCAATATTGTGGGATATGGGTAATAACTTCATCAGGAGTGGCCGAGAACGCTAAAGTCGACCCCTCATGTCCTTGCTGCCCGCCTGCTTTTTTATCGCTTTTCTCTCTTAAACTTTGATTGCGTTTGGGCTTTCCCAAATCCACAGAAGGTGGAATATGGGAATTACCGCTATTCTTCCGGTTCTTATAAACAGACAACTCTTTTTCCAAATCATCCACACGCAACATCAGCGTTGATATTTGGCCCGCCTGTTTCTCTATGATGGCTTCGAGATTACCCACCTGAAACAGCAAAGCCGATATCTGCCCAGCCTGTTTCTCATTGAGTTCCGTAAGTGCTTTTATGGTATCGTCTTTAGACAATGTCTTTTGTTTTTACGCTTACGTAAAAATCAAGATAAATATTTCATATTAGTGCACTTTACAACATAAGCATATCAACAGAAAAATATCTTTTACCAACTGATTTTGTGAACAACCCAAGGATTTCCAAAGTACCAAACGCCTTTTGTTGATAACCCCGTTTTTTATTTATTTTAGCCTAAATTCAATCCTGAATAGTTACGGAAATTTTTAAAGGCTATCCCCTCAGCAATACATCGCCATGCGCCACCTTTTTAACTATATATTTTTGCCGTCCAACAAAGCCGCCATTTCATTAATATTTATCAATCCCAATTAAAATCAACTACCCTTCCGTTCAATTTCCATTTTGCCGGGAACGGATTAGTCATCCAATCTAATGG
>DASYEP010000126.1:0-107347 GCA_036498965.1 Mucilaginibacter sp. | reverse complement strand
GCCAGAGATTTACCGCCGGCTTCCTTCAGATTCCTCCTCGCAAAGGACACCCTTGCCTTGGGTTAACGCTTCCCACTATCAAGGCGCGTTCGGGACTTCCACCCTATAGTTTGTACCCATGCCGGGCGCACACAAAAAAGGCCCTGAAAAATTTCTCCGGGCCTTTGCAGATTAAACAATTGTAAGATCATTCGCCGGAAGCATGGTCATGCACATGTTCTTCGCGGAATAGTTTCGCGCTGAAATAGTCATTGTTCATGCGGGCTATATTTGTAAGTGTTATTTCTTTTGGGCATTCTGCTTCACAAGCCCCGGTATTGGTACAATTGCCAAATCCTTCTTCGTCCATTTGTGCTACCATGGCTTGAACACGGCTCCATCGCTCGGGTTGGCCCTGTGGAAGCATAGCCAACTGTGATACCTTAGCTGATACGAATAGCATAGCAGAAGCATTTTTACAAGCGGCTACGCATGCCCCACAGCCTATGCAGGTAGCAGAGTTGAAAGCTTCATCAGCAATAACCTTAGGAATAGGAATTTCGTTTGCATCAACGGTCACACCTGTGTTTACAGAAACGAATCCACCTGCTTGCTGTATCCTGTCAAATGCCGAACGATCAACTGCAAGGTCCTTTATAACCGGGAAAGCTCCAGCGCGCCACGGTTCAATGGTAATTGTTTCTCCGTCGTGAAAAGTACGCATGTGCAGTTGGCAGGTTGTAATGGCCCGCTTCGGCCCATGCGGATGGCCATTAATATAAAGTGAACACATTCCGCAAATACCTTCACGGCAATCATGGTCAAAATGAATTGGCTCATCTCCCTTATGGATCAGGCTCTCATTAACTACATCCAGCATTTCCAGGAATGACATGTCAGGCGAGATACCTTCGGCTTTGTAAGTTACGAAAGCGCCTTTTGAGCCTGCATTTTTTTGACGCCACACTTTAAGCGTCAGTTTCATATTGTTGTTTTCCATACAGGAATATTTGAATTGCTAAAATTATTATATCGTATCTATTACTGGATTTCAGCAGTACAGTCTGCCTTTTTTTCACCGTAATATGCGCAATATTTATTTGTATTTTCAATGGCAAAGCCTTCGTGTAAATCGATGTCGTTTTTACCCTTTCTCCCCCACGAAAACATTTTTTCAAAATAGGGAAGCCATTTGCTGTTTTTTATGTTTTCGTAGAAGTATACTTCGTGTTCTTTTTCTTTTAAACTCATCTCATACAAAACCTCGTCATGATCTATAATTTCCAATGCGTTAAACAGCCTCTTCATCCGTACATATTCACATACATTTCCACTTTCCAGGTTCCCGGCAAAATAAAAAGGCATAAACCAGCCAATTATGTAACAACTTGCACTAATGACTTTGCCCGTAAGGTGCATTTTTAACTCATACCAGTTTGAAACAGACACCTGATATTGGTTCATTATTTTTAATACTTCGGCGCGGTGGTTCCATTCGTCTATCTCAATTTGTTTGATAGCTTTCTTTTCCACCACATTTTTCACCGACCCCGCATGACCCTGATAAGCGAAAGCCGCGGCCTTTTCGCCTGAATATGCTTTTTTTAACAAGTCAATTAAAACAGGGTCGTTAAGTGTCATATTTGTTTGAAACGTCTATTTATAACTCCTCTGCGTTAAATGGACAAATTCAAAATCCAGCATTTCTTTATTCAATACTTCAGACTGATTATCTCCTTTGTATTCCCAGGCGGCAACAAATGCGAAATGTTCGTCGTCGCGCATTGCTTCACCTTCTGGTGTTTGCGATTCCAGGCGGAAGTGTCCCCCGCACGATTCTTTGCGCATCAGTGCATCGTCAACCATCAGTTCGCCCAATTCAAGAAAATCAGCAACACGACCAGCCTTCTCGAGCGAGGCGTTAACTTCTTCGTTCTCCCCTATCACAATAGCATTCTTCCAGAAATCAGCTCTCAATGTCTGTATCAGTCCTTTTGCTTTGGTAAGGCCTTCCTCTGTACGGGCCATACCGCAATATTCCCACATGATATGACCAAGATCGCGATGGTATTCATTGACAGTTTTTGTACCTTTTAAAGCCAGTAGTTTGTTGACATAGTTAATTGTATCCTGTTTTGTTTTTTCAAAAGCCGGATGTTTACTATCAACAGGCTTTGGACCTATCGTGGCAAGGTAATCGCCCAATGTATAAGGGATAACAAAATAACCGTCCGCCAACCCCTGCATCAATGCCGAAGCTCCCAATCTGTTAGCGCCGTGATCAGAAAAGTTACACTCACCCAATGCATAAAGACCAGGGACATTTGTACTCAGGTTATAATCAACCCATAAACCGCCCATGGTGTAATGCACGGCAGGGTATATGCGCATGGGTTGTTTGTAAGGATCTTCGTCGGTGATCTGGTAATACATGTCGAAGAGGTTACCATATTTCGCAGCAACTGCATCCTGGCCTAAACGTTTTATCGCATCGGCAAAATCAAGAAATACTGCGAAACCAGAGGCGCCTACCCCACGACCATCATCTACCATTTCCTTAGCGTTCCGTGATGCCACGTCGCGAGGAACGAGGTTACCGAATGAAGGGTATTTTCTTTCGAGGAAGTAATCGCGATCGTCCTCTTTTACATGGTCGGCTTTGATTTGTCCCTTGCGCAATTGTTCGGCAATTGCAACTGTTTTCGGTGCCCAAACACGACCGTCATTACGCAGCGATTCTGACATAAGCGTAAGTTTCGACTGGTGATCACCGGTAACCGGGATACAGGTTGGATGTATTTGTGTATAGCAAGGATTGGCGAAAAAAGCGCCACGTTTGTGCGCGCGCCATGCTGCAGTTACATTTGAACCTATTGCATTGGTTGAAAGGTAAAATACGTTGCCATAACCGCCGGTACATAACAATACTGCATGACCACTGTGGGTATCAATCTCACCGGTTATTAAGTTACGGGTAACAATTCCTTTTGCGTGGCCGTCTATAGTTACCACGTCCAGCATTTCCGAACGAGTGTACATTTTCACTTTACCAAGATGTATCTGGCGGTTCAAGGCCGAATAAGCTCCGAGTAAGAGCTGCTGTCCGGTTTGGCCCCTCGCATAAAATGTACGCGAAACCTGCGAACCACCAAATGAGCGGTTATCCAATAAGCCGCCATATTCGCGGGCAAACGGAACACCCTGCGCCACGCATTGGTCTATTATATTAACCGATACTTCAGCCAAACGATATACATTTCCTTCGCGGGAACGGTAATCGCCGCCCTTTATCGTATCGTAAAAAAGGCGGTAAACGCTATCACCATCATTCTGATAATTTTTCGCTGCATTTATTCCGCCTTGCGCTGCGATAGAATGTGCGCGGCGTGGGCTGTCCTGAAAACAAAATGCCTTTACATTGTAACCCAATTCGGCCAATGACGCAGCTGCAGAAGCGCCGGCGAGCCCGGTTCCCACTACAATCACATCATATTTACGCTTATTAGCCGGGTTAACCAGTTTTAAGTTAAATTTATGCTTGCTCCATTTTTCGGCCAGCGGGCCAGGAGGGACTTTAGCTTCTAAACTCATGTCTTTCTATTTATATTGGTGAGTGGTTGATTGTGTTGATTAGATGAGCAGTTTTTAACTTAATCAACGTAATCCAACTTAGTCAACCAAAAACTAACCTCTTGTAAAATAATAATATACCGGCATCGCCGCGAAACCAAGCGGAATGACCACGGCGAATAACCATGTACCTATAAAACCGACTATCGGTGTATATTTCCTGTGCACCCATCCCAACGTGCGGAACGCGCTTTGGAATCCGTGCAAGAGATGGAACGATACAGCACCCATTGCTATCACATAAAATATCACATACCAAATATTGCTGAAACTGTTAGCTACACGTGCGTGAAGATCTTTCACCCGCACTATTTCAAAATTATTTTCAGTAGATACTGACTTTTCAAAATCGGCAGATGTCGGAACATAGTCCACAGCCTGTGTTTTGCCCGTAGCGAGGTCCGTGCGATACTCTTTAAACCCAATTTTGTGGCTGTATTTATAGCTGTACCAGAAATCGTTCATGTGTATCACAATGAACAAAAACAAAATCGCGCCCAGCAATCCCATGTTTTTCGACGACCATGTTGCCGTTGATTTGTTAACCGCCGCATAAGAAACGGGCCTCGCACTGCGGTTTTTGATTGTTAATATAAGGGCATAAATTGCATGCACCAGTATACTCAGATACAGCAGGTATGCAACTACTTCAATCGGTGGGAAATGTGTAAGGAAGTTGGCGTACACATTAAACCCGTAACCCTCATCGTCGCTAAACAGAAGCAGGTTACCTCCAAGGTGCACAATTAAAAAGGTGCACAAAAACAAGCCCGTTAAAGCCATGATCAGCTTTTTCCCCAACGATGAGTTAAAGGTTTGTTTAAATTCGCTCATTAAGATTAGATTTATCTGGGCAAAAGTATTTATTTATACTCAAAAGATATAAACGGTTTTAGGTTATTACAGGGTAATTAGCTATTTAGAAACAATCTAAAAAACTATTGACAACCTAATCAATAGCAATCACTTTATCCTTTGCAATAGCAAATATCCGGTCGCTTTTATTGCTTCGTATAGCAACCCTCCCTGTAAATTTACCAAACGATGGTAATATGGCTTGCCGTGCTCCAAAAGCAAAACAAGGCAGTGTTACATGCTGCCTTGCTCTGCCTGCCAAACTTACGCCCGGATGGATATGTCCGCAAAATGAATAGCCTTCGGCTTGTTGCAGATCTTCTTCGGTTAATGGATGGTGAACCATTAAAAATGGCCCGATAAGTAATCGATCATATAATACAATGTTCAGCCGTTCATAATATTTATCATCGATAATATCATGGTTACCCCTGATCAATATTATTTCGAGTTTGGGAAATTGGCTCCGCCATAAAATGAACCAGTCCCAGTCGGAGTTCATGTCGCTATGAAAAAAATCACCCAGGAAAATTATTTTTTCGGGTTTGTGTTCAAAAATAAGGTCCGAAAGTACAGCAAGCTCATTCTGCTCCATATCCCTTGGCACTGCTATACCGGCTTTGCGAAAATGCCCAACCTTACCCAAATGAACATCAGCGGCTATTAAAGCTTTTTCCTGGCGCCAGTATATAGCCCTTTGCGGAAGTAATAAAAGATCCTGATCGAGTAAACTAAAAGAAACAGAAGAATTAACAGGCATGAATGCAAAAATAGAGAAGTTACTTGAAATCTACCTAGAAACAAAAACCCGGCTTATCGGGCCGGGTTCTACTATTTAATCAATGATCTTATTACTCTATTTCAAAAGGCAATACCAATTTTGATCCGTCGGGGTAATAACCTGAAAACACAATTGTGCTGCTGTTAAGATTTGAGAGCACGTCGTCAATGTCTTCAGCGCTGTTTACCGGTTTCCGGTTTATCGATGTAATAACCGAGCCAGTAGGAATTTCTGCATTATCGAACACCCCGCCATTACGAACCTGGGTTATAATAACGCCTGAATGAACATGAAATTTCGTTTTTTCGTCAGCGCTAAGCGGTTTAAAGCTCGCGCCAAGTTTATTGTACAATTCCTGAGCTGATTTTGAGACTGCTACTTTAGGCGCAGGCATATCTGCTTTAAGTGTTATTGTAAAATCTTTTACGTCGCTACCACGTAACACGGTTAAATTAATTTTATCACCGGGGTGCAAACGACCTACACGCTCCTGCAAATCTGATGAAGCAAAGGCGGGAGAGCCATCCACTTTGCTTATGATGTCGCCTTTCTGTAATCCGGCCTCGGCAGCACCGCCACCCGGAACCACCTGGTCAACATATAATCCCGCTGTTTTATCGGTGTGCAGTTTGTCGGCAGCGTCTTCGTCCAGCTCAGTAAAGGTTATGCCCACAAAGCCTCGTTTAACAGCGCCGTATTTTTGAATGTCGTTTAATACCTTTTTAGCAAGGTTAATAGGAATTGCAAAACCATAACCTTCATAAGTACCGGTATGTGATGCTATCGCCGAATTAATGCCTATCAATTCGCCTTGTGTATTTACCAGCGCCCCCCCGCTGTTACCAGGATTGATAGCAGCATCTGTTTGTATAAACGATTCTATCGCCTGGTTAAGCCGTGGTTTGTTGTTCTGATATTGCGTACGGCCAAAAGGATTATCGTCGTCCGGGTTATCTTCGGTACCTATTATGCCTATGCCACGGCCCTTAGCGCTAACTATACCTGCTGTTACCGTAGAGGTTAACTTAAAGGGGTTACCTACCGCCAACACCCATTCACCTACTCTCACAGCATCGGAGTTACCCAACTTTACAATGGGCAAATTAGTGCCATCAATTTTTATTAAAGCAAGATCGGTATTCGGATCTGTCCCTATTACTTTTGCTTTAAAATCACGGTGGTCATTAGTGACTACTTCAATTTTTTCAGCTTTATCAACCACATGGTTATTGGTAACTATAAAACCATCTGGAGAAATAATCACGCCCGAACCGGAAGCCATTTGAGGGCCCTGGGGTGCCATGCGTTGGCCAAACATATCGCCAAACATTTGTTGTAACTGATTTTGTTTACCCGATTTGTCCTGGTAGGTAGTCCTGATGTAAACTACAGCGGGAGTTACTGCCGCCGCAGCTTCGGTAAAATCAACATTACCTGCCGAAGACATATTGTGCGACGGTAATGGATTATTGGTAAAATAAACTTTCTGACGGTCTTCAAAACTCATGTTGCTGGCATACTTATTCTCAATCAATTTGTATGTCCCTAACGCCATTGCACCGCCAACAAAGGCTGTTAATAATGTTAAACCAAACTTTTTCATACTATTATCCTAAATCTTTCTACGTTTACTTTTTATTAGTCAAATTTAATACCATATAGACGTTATAACCAACACTAAGTTATAACCATTTTAGTTAAAATTTGTTAAATTTAAAGCAATGATCAATTTATGATTTAAGGCTTACCATTTACGAAATGATTTTTTGTTAATTCGTAACTCTAAAATCGTAGTTCGTAAATTCTTTACCATTTTAAATGAAGATACATTTTTATAAATACCAGGGGGCGGGAAACGACTTTATTTTAGCTGATAATCGTGATAATTCGATAAACCATCACAATCCAAAGCTGATTTCCCGTTTATGCGACCGGCGATTTGGGATCGGCGGCGACGGGATGATGTTTCTGCAAAACAGGGATGGTTACGATTTCGAGATGATTTATTATAATGCCGACGGGCAGCCCAGCAGTATGTGCGGAAACGGGGGCCGGTGCATTGTGGCATTCGCAAAACATTTAGGGATTATCGACAACGAGACTAACTTTTTGGCAGTCGACGGACCACATTATGCCAAAATTTCAGCCACAGGCGATTGGGTGAGTTTACAAATGATCGATGTGACCGAAGTTGGCCGAGATGAAGATGCTTACGTATTGAATACTGGTTCGCCACATTACATAAAACTGGTTAAAGGACTCGAAGAAAAGGATGTGTACCAGGATGGATACGATATCCGAAATAACGATACATACAAGGCAAAAGGCATAAATGTAAATTTTGTGGAGCCTGCTGACAAAGGATACTTTGTACGAACCTTTGAGCGTGGTGTTGAAGATGAAACCTACGCCTGCGGAACAGGAGTTACCGCTGCGGCCCTTGCAATGGCTAAACACAATCATCAAACCGGAAATATTAAAACGCCTATAAAAGTACTTGGTGGAGATTTGAACATTCATTTTAATTACGACGGACAAAAGTTTACCAATATATTTTTAGAAGGACCGGCGGTGAAGATTTTTGAGGGGGAAGTGGATGTTGATTGATGTGCAGATATGCAAATGTGCAGATTTTTTCATTCGCACATCTGCACATTTGCATATCTGCACATTAAAATTAAAACATCATCTCCTCAATAACCACAGGCTCATTAAAATTGCTATACCTTATCCAATTAGGTGTAATTTTAAAATAAACAAGGCCAGGCCAGGTTTCAGCACGTTCACGGCCATCGGGGTATACAGCGAAATATATCTCTTTAAACCTTACCGCCTCCTCTCCCGCTAATTCAGTTGCAATCCCCTCATATTGTACCGTAGTTTCATTATCCCATCCAATTACAACGGCGACTTGAGGATTTTGGAGAATATTTCGATGCTTACGTGATGTTTTAACGGTGTCAAAAATTATCTCCAGGTTTTCTGAAACAGCAAAACCGACCAGCGCAGATTCAGCCTTTTGCTCTTTTGAGATGGTGGAGATAACAGCCAGGCGATGCTGCCTGATAAAGTTGTAGAGGAATGCTTTAGTCATTGGCCAGATAAATTATGTTCTAATTTACATTTTCTTATCAAACGCAAATGATGTAATGACTAATAACTTAATGATCAATGACCAAACCATTGTTAACAATTATTTAACACAAAACATTTTTAGTTATACCGAATTCTAATTACGTTTGAATTTTTTGTTGATGTAACTTCTAATAATTTTTTTATCAGAAGCTTATGTTACGTGTCGACAGTAGTAAACCTTGCCAGATTATTTATGCCATTGCCCGGCACGAATACTTGTCGTACGTTATTGAACCCCACATTGTACAGCTCAATCCCAACGGCGAATTTTCGCTAACTCACCAACGTTTATTCTCCAATACAGCCAAAGAGTTTAGTCAATACATTGATGAAACCGACTTAAAACTGGTAAAATTATTGGAAGAACTTGAGCAGGGTAACATCATCAAAAGATTTTACAAAAAGCCTATACGCCCCTTCGAATTTTTTAACAAAATTTTCAACGAGCAGTTGTTTGATACAATAAGGCCAAAAATGGAAAAACGGATGGCCGAGGCTTTGGGATTGCTTGGCAACAAGCAGTTGTACCAGATGAGTAAGGAGGGCTATCCGGCGGAGCGGAGGCTTCAAATTGCATCAGAAGCCGCGTCGGTACTTTTTCACTTCAGGCGCAATGAGGAAGAGATCAGGTATTTTCCTACCATCAAATATCAGGGCATGCGCATTGAGTTTATGTTTAAAAATGCCGAGATAATTTGCAACCGCCCGGCATGGATGCTGCTTGATGACACCCTTTATCATTTTGAAAAAGAGATAGAAGGAAAAAAACTATTCCCATTTTTAAACAAACGCTATATAGCCGTACCCCGTTCGTCGGAGCAATCATATTTTGAAAAGTTTGTGATTCCACTTATCGAAAAACATCATGTTTATGCCGAAGGCTTTACCATTAATACCGAAAAATATGATGCAAGGCCGGTTTTAAAACCTATATATGTGGAAGGCGGCACCTCGCAGTTGCAGCTTTGTTTTAAATATGCAGGGTATATTTTTTCATACGGCGATGAAAGGCACATTTCTGTACGAATGGAACGCGACGGTGATAATTATACTTTCCATCGCATTAAGAGATCAGTAACCTGGGAGAAGAATAAATTCCACCAGTTGGAAGAGATGGGCCTTAAAACTGCTTCTTCCCTGTTTCAAAACCTCGAAGTTAATACCAATGATGAAGATGCAGACCGTTCATTTTCGATATTCGAGTGGATAAACCAGCATTATGATGTACTTACTGAACAGGGATATGAAATAGAACAGCCCACCACAAATGGCCAAAAACGCTATTTGTTTGGCAGCACTAAAATAGACTTGGAGGTAAAAGAAAATAACGATTGGTTCGACATTAATGCATTTGTGTATTTTGGGACTTACCGAATACCCTTCATACAGCTTAAAAATCACATTCTTAATCACAAAAAAGAGTTTACACTTCCTTCGGGTGAAATTGCTGTAATACCCGAAAAATGGTTTTCACAGTTTGGCAACCTGCTGCATTTTGCGGAGGGTGGTGATCATCTTAAATTACGCAGGCATCATATCGGTTTGGTGAATGACCTGGCCGACGGGGAAATGGCCAGCGTAACGATGAATCGAAAACTGCAGAAACTGGTTGATTTTGAGGAATTGCAGGATGTTGAAATGCCACAAAATTTTTCGGGTAGTTTAAGGCCATATCAAAAGGCTGGTTACAACTGGTTTCATTTTTTGAAGAACTATCATTTTGGCGGTTGCCTCGCTGATGACATGGGTTTGGGTAAAACTATACAAACCCTTGCCATGCTTCAAAAATATAAAGAAGATACAGAAGGTGCAGGAGGCAAAAGTACGTCCCTCATAATAATGCCAACTTCGCTGATATATAACTGGCTTAATGAGGCTAAAAAATTTGCCCCTCAGCTAAAACTGATGGTACATACCGGTACTTTTAGGTATAAGTCGCCCGAAGTATTCAGTAATTACGATGTGGTAATCACTACTTATGGCATTAGCCGTATTGATATCGACTTGCTTACTGCTTATTATTTTGACTATTTAATACTGGATGAGAGTCAGAACATCAAAAATCCGTCTTCAAAATCGTTCCATGCGGTTAGGCAATTGAAGTCACGTTTTAAATTAATACTAAGCGGTACACCTGTTGAAAATTCGGTAAATGACCTGTGGACGCAGATGTCGTTCATTAATCCGGGATTACTCGGGGCCCAGCAATATTTTCAAAATGAGTTTGTAACGCCTATCGAAAAGAAAAAAGACGAAGAACGAGCCCGCAAATTGCAAGCAATTATAAAACCTTTTGTTTTAAGGCGTACCAAGGAACAGGTTGCTCCGGAGCTGCCGCCAAAAACCGAAAACTTGTTTTATTGCCAGATGAGCGAAGAGCAAGCATCGGTTTATGAAAAGGTAAAATCCGAGTACAGGAACGAGCTTTTGAAGAGCCTTGAAGATGGCACCTTTGCAAAAAAACAGATACAAGTTTTGCAAGGCCTCATAAAACTACGACAGATTGCCAACCACCCTATCATGATAGATGATGATTACGAGGGCGATTCGGGTAAGTTTGAAAACGTTGTACATACACTTTCTAACGTATTGGAAGGCGGCCACAAGGTGCTTATATTTTCGCAGTTTGTAAAACAGCTGAACATATACAGGGAATATTTTGATGACAAAGACATCCCATACGCATACCTCGACGGCAGCACGCAAAACCGCGGCGACGTAGTAAAGCAATTCCAGGAGGACGAAAAAACAAGGGTATTCTTAATCTCGATAAAAGCGGGTGGTGTGGGTCTCAATTTAACCGAAGCCGATTACGTTTTCATCCTTGACCCATGGTGGAACCCCGCTGTTGAGCAGCAGGCTATCGACCGTACACACCGCATCGGCCAAACCAAAAATGTATTTATCTATAAATTTATTACTAAAGATACCGTCGAAGAAAAAATACTGGCACTGCAGCAGCGTAAACTTAGCGTGGCCCGTGCCCTTATCACCACCGAAGACAGCTTTATTAAATCACTTTCGGTTGAGGATATTAGAGAGATACTTGGTTGATTTTAGATTTACGAATTATGATTTAGGCGGTAGGTCGCAATCTTAAATTACCCCATCAATTATTTTCAAACGATGTCGCAAGTTTATAGGTAAAGGCTTTGGAGATTAGAATTGCGAAGTTTAAAAACTAGCAATTCTAATTCTGGCCGTCAGTAATTTCTAAAATAAACATTGTAAACTACAAGAGTTATAATGTTTACCGGGATCATCGCAATTGATAAATAAAATATCCTTTTACCATGTCTCCTGTCATTATCAGCATACTCAAAAACACGTTCGCCATCAGGTAACGTTTTTTTGAAGTTAAATAAGTGCCAACCAATAAAAATGCCGATAATGCAAATGAATAAAGGCATAAAAATGCTTGTTAAAGCAATGATATAGCCAATAATAACCCAAGTAGTCTGTGGTTTTTCAGGCGCCTTTAGTTCTTCTAATCTTTGTTCGTTAATTGCTGTAATTTCCTGTTCACTAAAGATTTTTCCTCTGTCAGCCAAAATTTTTCTCGCAAGTACGTTGTCAAAAGCATTCCATTCATCGGCTTTTGCAATAACTTCTATCAATTCGTCGTCAGTAAAACTAAACAGGTAATAATCCTTTTCAACGCCTTCAATGTTTTTTGCCTCGTTTTCTTTCAAAAGTTGATTTACCCGTTCAAAATCCTCACTTTTTATTTTTACCGCGTATTCTTTTTGTGCGTTGCTCATTACAAGTGAGGGATCAAATCTAAACGCCTCTTCATCGATAAAATAATCAATATTGTGTTCGGTTAATATTTCGGCAAGTTCGTTGGCGAGCGCGACGTCATTAAACTTCTGATAGGTGATAAATTCAGGTTCCATGCCATAAAGATATGGTTTATACAAACTTTTGCAAATGTCGACCAATTTCCACCTGGTAATTATTTATCTTTCAACTCAATTTAAACTTGTATAACCTTATGATCAGATACCTTTTTATCCTTACATTTTTGTTATCGGCCCGATATACTTTTGCTCAGGATGATGCAACTGTTATTAAAGCGGCACGAATGGCTTCAAACGCAGCGATTGTCGCACATGATATAGACGGCATGTCGAAATATTGGTTACCAAATTTTATTCAAACAATAGGGCGGGGAACTTCTTTAACAGGAAAAGATACGATCATTGCTTCGTGGAAAGCGCTGTTTAAAACTAATACAACCGTGTCATACGAAAGAAAACCAAACTCTATCGAAGTGGGCGATAACGGCATAATGGCATGGGAAACGGGGATATGGGTAGCAAAAAATTCCTATAGCAAAGGAGGAAATTATTCAGCAATGTGGCGAAAAATTGATGGCACATGGAAGTTACAGGCAGAGCTTTTTGTATCATTGAAGCAATAACAACAAGATTATTTCAACCCGGAAAATTTTCAAACAAAATACCTTAATATTGGTTGTTGAAACACTTAACTTGATAATATTAAATCAACTACATAATCTCATACCATGAAAAAGTTTTCACTCTTGACTCTGCTAATTTCCTGTTGAGTGTTTGCTTTCGGTCAAAGCAAAATGGCCTGCTGCGCAAAGCCATCGGCCACGCAACAATTTGCTATGCTGGCATCAAATAAAACATTTATAATGTCGCACAAAAACCCTTTGAAAATTCACTTTCAAAGCAGCATCGGCAAAAACATCAACTACAAAACTACCGATGGTAAAGATGCGGATGCCTATGAGTTTAAAGCTAAAAAATCAACCAATAATTACTTGATCGTAGTGCATGAATGGTGGGGATTGAATGATTTTGTAAAACGCGAGTCGGAAAAAATTTATACTGAATTGGGCAATGTAAATGTTATTGATGTTGATTTATATGATGGTAAAGTTGCCACAACCCGCGATGATGCCGGCAAGTTAATGCAGTCGGTAAACGAAGCAAGGGCAAAAGCTATCATCAATGGTGCGATTACGTACGTTGGCCCCAAGGCGCACATAGCCACTATTGGCTGGTGCTTTGGCGGGGGGTGGAGTTTACAAACTACCCTGCTGACCGGAAAGCAAGCTGCAGGCTGCGTAATGTACTATGGCATGCCTGAGCAGGATATCAACCGTTTAAAAACACTTAATTGCGATGTACTCGGTAATTTCGCCAATAAAGATCAATGGATAAATCCAAAAGTTGTTGCAAAGTTTGAGGACGACATGAAAGCGGCAGGTAAAAAATTATATGTACACCAGTATGATGCCGACCATGGTTTTGCGAATCCAAGCAACCCAATCTATAATAGTGAGGCAACAAAAGATGCCTACGAACATACTGTTGAGTTCCTGAAAGCCAGGCTGAAATAGAAAGTGCATAGTCGATAGACCATTGTCCATGGCAAGTAAAGCACAACAAATAAAATTTTGCTATAGACTATCGACCGTGGACTATGGTCTATAACATAAACCTTTTCTTAATATTGCACAAAATTTCCGGTATTGATCGCTAAAGCTAAAAAATCACTCTCCTACCTGCTTAAGTTCGTTATTTTACTGCTTGCGTTTCTGTTTGTTTACCATCGCATCCTTAAAAATGATAAAAACTTACAAGAATTCCGCGACTTGGTAAGTCATATCTCCTATAATGAGGTGGTATTTACAATTGTGATTGTTGTACTGTTAATGATAGTAAATTGGGTGCTCGAATCATTAAAGTGGTGGCATTTAACCCGGCAACTTTATCCAATTTCAATATGGCGGGCCATCGAATCGGTCTTCTGCGGGTTAACCTGGGCGGTATTTACACCCAACCGCCTCGGCGAATACGCGGGCCGGATAATGTTTCTACCAAACAGGAAACGCATACACGGAGTTTTTGCAATGGCAGTTGGGGCGTTCGGGCAAAATGTTATTACCAATGTTTTAGGCGCCGCGGCTTCGGTATGGTTTTTATATACCTTTTCGCATCTTAATAGTTGGCTTTTATCGTTAATAGCGGTATCGGCAGCGGTGTTTATCGGATTTATGCTTACCTTTTATTTTAACATACGATGGATGGTATCGCTGCTTAACCGCATTAAATTCTTAAAAAAATTCCACCGCTTTTTTGATATCATGGGCAGATATAAACCACAAGAACTTTTAAATATCATGTGGTTTTGCCTGGCCCGCTTCCTGGTGTTTACCTTTCAATATTACTTGGTAATTCATTTGCTCATACCGCAAATACCACTTTTACAAATGACTTTGCTCATGTTTGTCTTCTTCTTTATTCAATCGGCAATACCTTCGTTGGATCTGCTTGATATAGGAGTAAGAAGCCTAACCGCAACGACTTTATTTGCATACGTAACCGATCAGGCTGTTGCCGTTGTGGTTGCTGTTTCGGTTATTTATATAATTAATCTACTTATACCGGCTGTTTTAGGTTCGGTGTTTGTTTTAAAATTAAAATTCTTTGACCGCGTTTATTAGCATAATATCTATTGCACTTACCGCATTTTTCCTGTCGGTGCTTATCTATCTTATAAAAGGATGGAATGCATTAAAGCACCCCCAAATTAAACCATCAAATTTTAATACTAAGGTTACAGTATTAATTGCAGCACGAAATGAGGAAGACAAAATACATTTAACCATTGAGGACATTTTAAAACAGGATTATCCAAAACACCTTACAGAAATAATTATAGTCGATGATCATTCTACCGACCGTACTTCTCAAATAATCAGCAGTTATGCCAACCGGGGTATTAAACTGCTGCAGTTAAACGAAGATAAACCATTAAATTCATACAAGAAAAAAGCAATTTCAGAAGCTATTAACTTATCGACAGGCGAACTGATGGTAGCTACGGATGCAGATTGCCGGATGGGCGACAAATGGCTTTCATCTATTGTTGGATATTACGAAAGTGAAAACTTGGTAATGATCTCGTCGCCCGTGACTTACTTTGAAGAACGTTCCATATTTGAACGGATGCAGACTTTGGAATTTTATTCGCTGATTGGCACAGGTGCGGCATTCATCGGAAACGGGCGAGCATCAACCTGTAATGGGGCGAACCTTGCTTACCGGAAGGACATATTTTATGAGGTGGGCGGCTTTAAAGGGATTGATGACCTGGCATCGGGCGATGACGAACTGCTTATGCAGAAAGTTGCCAAACATTTTCCCGGAAAAATCGGCTTTCTGAAATTGTACGAAGCCGTTGTATTTACGCACGCAAAACATACTTTGAAAGAGTTTTTGCAGCAAAGACGACGCTGGGCATCAAAATCGGTTAAGTATAAAGATAAGACGGTTGTAGCGCTGGTTGTTTGTATGTGGCTGTTTAATGTTTCAGTATTGCTAAACTTTCTTTTAGGCTTTTACGACACATATTTTTTCAAACTTTTCACGGTTCAATTTTTAGCCGTCTTTTTGTCGGAACTTGCACTTTTGTTGCCGATAAGCACTTTTTTTAAACGACAGAAACTAATTACATTGCTTATTATTTCTATTCCCCCTTATATACTATATTTAATTTTCGTGGGCATAATGGGAAATACGGGTTCCTACCATTGGAAAGGGAGACGAGTGAAATAAGTTTGATGAGGCAAACAACGAGCAGAATAGACGATTGATAACTAATTTATTTTTAATAAATTAACTTACTAATTAAAATAATACGCTATTTACCTGGTCAACTTTGTCATTTACTAGCTATCTTTAATTGAACAGAATATAAATAAACAATTGACTGATTTTAGCCCTGCAAGCCGTACCTGGAAAATATTTAAACGCAATAAAGTTGCCGTCGCCGGGTTGGTATTCATCGTCATAACCATTCTCGTAGCCATATTGGGTTATTTAATTATGCCCGATTCTACTCCACAGGCTAATAACATGACTATACAACTGAGTATCAAAAAACCGGGCTCAGAATTTATGATGCTTAGGCTCCGTAAAAGTGAGCAGGTTGATACGGTAAATATCTTCACCAAAATGCTTTTCGGTCAACCATCATTTTACAGGGATATCCCCATTACTAAATATCGCTTCACAAAAGATTCAGTTTACGTTGACGAATACATTGGCGTCGAAGATAAACCTGAAAAAAAAGCGTATAAAATTCCGCATACACTGCAGGGGCCTTCGGCAATGATCATCCACAAAAAATTTTGGCTCGGTACTGATATTTATGGCCGCGATTTGTTGAGCCGGCTGATATTGGGTACAAGGGTTTCCCTATCCGTTGGGATAATGTCGGTAATTATAAGTATGATGCTCGGCGTTACCATCGGCGCTGTCGCCGGCTATTTCGGCGGCTGGGCCGACGCCGCCTTAAGCTGGCTAATGAATATACTATGGGCGCTACCGGCATTGTTGCTGGTAATAGCTATATCTTTTGCACTTGGCAAAGGAATGTGGCAAATTTTTATTGCGGTTGGCTTATCAATGTGGGTTGAAGTTGCCCGTTTGGTAAGGGGGCAGGTACTGAGCTTAAAACAAGTCGAGTACATTGAGGCAGCCCGTTCGCTGGGGTTTAATAATTCCCGCATTATAACCAGGCATATTTTGCCGAATATCATAGGGCCAATATTGGTGCTGGCTTCCTCAAATTTTGCATCGGCAATTTTGCTGGAAGCCGGACTTAGCTTCCTGGGTTTTGGAGCACAACCTCCAATGCCAACATGGGGTAGTATGATTAAAGAGCATTATGGTTATATTGTGATGGATTCGGCATATCTTGCAATTATGCCTGGTTTGGCTATAATGTTTTTAGTTTATGCTTTTAACCTGGTAACCGTTGGTTTACGTGACGCGTTTGATATAAAATCACAAAGTACCCGCTTTTAAAAAAAAATCTTTATTTTGGGCGGCCTTTCTAAACTGATGATGCAAAACATTGACGAGAGCTCAGCCGAAGACGAATTAATACGATTGTTGCTCAAAAGGCAGACAGAGCTTAACGCGTTACTTGAAGTCACTCAGGCTATTAATAAAGATACCGGCACTCCGATATTGATTCAAATGCTGCAGGTAATTTTAAAAAGCTATTTGCAGGTTGGTAAACTCCGCTTTTTGATTGAAAAGGATGGCGACTATATCTTAATATCTAAATATGGAGGTGACATAGAGGCTGTTAATATACTGCACAAAGCATGTCTCAAATTAAAAAGAAATAAATCGCCGGTACATATTGCTACGCACGAAGATGGTTTGCTTAAAAAATACGACTATTTTATTCCTATCTATCATAAGAAGAAAGCTTTGGCTTTTGCTCTAATAGGCGATTTTAATACCTCTGCCGAATTATTAAATAACGACCTGAACTTTATTCAAACGGTTATTAATGTAATTGTGGTTGCCCTCGAAAACAAAAAACTTTTCCGGGAAAGACTTCAATCTGAAAGGTTTCAGCGCGAAATGGAACTGGCTGCCGAGGTGCAAAATATGCTGATACCGATAAAAGTATATAAGGATAAAAATGTTGAAGTTGGCGCAAGATATATTCCGCATCAAAACATCGGTGGCGATTATTTCGATTTTATCCGTCTCAACGATCATGAGTTTTTGTGGTGTATTGCTGATGTATCGGGTAAAGGTATTTCTGCGGCTTTATTAATGGCAAATTTCCAGGCCAGTTTAAATGCCTGGTCGGCTGTTGAAAGCGATTTGACCAACATCGTAGACCGCCTGAATAAAATAGTGATCAACAATACAAAGGGTGAACGGTTTATTACGCTTTTTCTGGCAAAATACAACGAGAAAACGCGCAAACTTAACTTTATAAATGCTGGTCACAACGCCACTATTTTATACTCACAAGGTGAAATCACAACCCTTAAATTGGGAACTACCATGATCGGTGTTTTTGATGAATTACCTTTTCTTAACCAGGGTGAAATAGACGTTGAACCTGGCAGTTTGATAGTTAATTATACCGATGGGCTGATGGATCACGAACACCATGTGAAAAAGAAATGGGATGAAGAAAGCCTTATCGAATTCGTGAAGACTCACGGAGATCTAGATCCCGAAAGCTTTAATCAAATGCTGATGGATCATATAAATTTCAAGATAAAAGGAAAGCCGATTGATGATATTACTTTGCTTACGTTGAAGATTTTTTGATGTTGTAGGAAGGTTATAAGAGTTATAAGGGTTGTAACGAGTTACAAAGATTAAAACCCAACAACTACAACTTTTACAACAACTACAACCATTTAAACAATTACAACATCTGCAACAACTTTTCAACACTTACAACAACTCCAACAATTTCAACGTTTCAAAAAAATGCTGCTATCGCGATTCCAATATGAACTTCTCGAAGCCGGTTGCGACGAAGCCGGACGTGGTTGTCTTGCGGGGCCCGTGTTTGCGGCTGCTGTAATACTCCCGGATAATTTTGACCATAGTTTGTTGAATGATTCCAAGCAGCTTTCGGAAGAAGTAAGGTATGAATTGAGGATTGAAATTGAACAAAAGGCTATTGCCCATGCTGTTGCCTCGGTTGATAATGTTGAAATTGATTCAATCAACATCCTCAATGCCTCTTTTCTGGCCATGCACCGTGCGCTTGATAAATTAACCTTAACGCCTCAATTTCTCATCATCGACGGTAACCGATTTAACAAATACAAAAACACCCCCCATCAATGTATTATTGAGGGTGATGCAAAATATTTCAGCATAGCTGCCGCTTCCATATTGGCAAAAACTTACCGGGATGATTATATGAAACAATTAGCAATTCAGCATCCCGAATACGATTGGCACACTAACAAAGGCTATCCCACCATAAAACATCGCAAAACTATCATGAAAATAGGTTATACTCCTTATCACCGGCTTACTTTCAGAGTAACGGACCCACAATTGGAACTTTTTTAAGAAGTACATTTCCATTGAATACATCACAGTCCTTTTAACTATTACAACTCCTTACAACCCTTACGACTCCTCTCACTGCAACTTTTCTGTAATAATTTCATGCAAACAGCACATTCGGCGACTCAAAAGTTTCGCAATTCCCTCAAATCATTATTTTTGTTGAAAACCAATTAGTCTTTGAAGATCCTTTTTTTAACCCATCGTGTTCCATTTCCGCAAAATGGCGGATACCCAATTGTAGTTTGCAACACGGTAAGGGGACTGGTGGCTTTAGGTCATGATGTTTCATTGGTGGCGCTCAATCCAAAAAAACATAATCATTACCAACATACTGAGGATGATAAGGATTTGTTATCAAAAATAAATTACAGGGTTTATAATATCGACACCAAAGTATCGATGATTGACGTTGCCATCAATTTATTTAGTAAAACTTCTTTTAATATCGATAAATATTACAGCGCTGACTTTGAAAAGCTGTTGATGCGCGAGCTAAGAAATACAACTTACGACATTATTCAGTTTGAGGGACTGATGGTTTCATTGTATCTGTCAACCGTGCGCAAATTTTCAACCGCAAAGCTGATCTACCGTGCGCATAATATTGAAAATCAAATATGGCAAAGGCTGTCTTTACAAAAATCTGATCCGTTTAAAAAATCATACTTAAAGATGCATGCAAAACGGATTAAAAATTACGAATTACAACAATTAAATAATTTCCACGGAATTGCTGTATTTACAGAACAGGACAAAAGCACATTGCTGGAATACGGCACAAAAATACCGATAGAGATACTGCCGGTGGGGATAAACCTGGACCATTATAGACCCGACTTAAGCAAAACTGAATTTCCAAGCCTGTTTTTTTTGGGATCGTTGGACTGGCTGCCCAATCGCGAAGGCATTGAATGGTTCCTAGAGAATTTTCATAAAGAACTTACCGATGGTGAGTTGCCGGTACGCTTTTACGTTGCAGGCACTGATATACCCGAACGTTTTGACGATTACGAAGTAATGGGTAAGATATTTATACAAGGTGAAGTAGATGATGCACTTGAGTTTGTAAACAGCAAATCGATAATGATAGTCCCACTGCTTTCGGGCGGTGGCATGCGGGTAAAAATCGTAGAGGGTATGGCTATGCAGAAATGTATCATTTCTACCTCATTAGGCGCCGAAGGCATTAATTTTGAAAATGGTGTTAATGTATTGATAGCAAATGATCAGGACGAGTTTTACGAGGCCATAAGAAACTGCATTGCTGACGAAGAATATTGTAAAAACATCGGTCTAAACGCCCGAAAGTTAATTGAAGACCAGCATGATGTAAATAAGGTTACCAAAGCGCTGGTTAACTTTTACGAGAAAGTGGTTTGATTTGTGTTGTAGTGGTTGTAAAGGGTTGTAATAGTTAAAAAGGCTATAAAGACATCGCAACCAGTTCAACTCTTTCAGCTTTTCTTAACTACTTCAACTCTTACAACTCCTTTCAACCATTACAACTGAATTCAAGAAATCATTTATTACTTTTGCGGCAATATGAAGAATACCGCTCTAACCGATATACACATAAAAGCAGGCGCCAAAATGGTACCCTTTGCAGGCTACAATATGCCAGTGCAATACACAGGCATCAACGCTGAACACGAAACGGTACGTAATGGTGTTGGCGTTTTTGATGTGAGCCACATGGGTGAATTTATCTTAAAAGGAGATAATGCATTGAACCTTATCCAGCAGGTTACCAGTAATGATGCTGCTAAATTATACGATGGAAAAGTGCAATATTCCTGCCTTCCAAATGAAAAAGGCGGTATTGTTGACGATCTTTTGGTTTATCGTATCGATGAGAAAAGCTATATGCTGGTGGTCAACGCTTCAAACATCGACAAGGATTGGGACTGGATATCAAAATATAATAAATACGGAGTCGAAATGAAAAACATTTCAGACCGCACTTCCCTTCTGGCCATACAAGGCCCTAAAGCCGCAGAGGCCCTGCAAAGTTTAACAGAAGTTGACTTAGCCTCAATGGAATATTATACCTTCAAAAAGGGAAAATTCGCCGGCGTTGATAATGTATTAATATCTGCTACAGGCTATACTGGTGCAGGTGGTTTTGAAATATATTTTGAAAATCAGCACGCTGAACCTATTTGGAATGCCATTTTTAAGGCAGGCGAACCATTTGGAATTAAGCCCGTTGGACTCGGTGCACGTGATACTTTGCGTTTGGAAATGGGCTTTTGTCTTTACGGAAACGACATTGACGATACTACCTCCCCGCTTGAAGCAGGTTTGGGATGGGTAACCAAATTCAGTAAAGAATTTACAAATTCCGCAGCTTTGCAACAGCAAAAGCAGGATGGTATAAAACGCAAGCTTGTTGGCTTTGAAATGATAGACAGGGGGATTCCACGTCATGATTATGAAATAGTTGACGAAGCAGGAAATAATATCGGAAAAGTAACCTCAGGTACACAATCCCCGTCTTTACAAAAAGCGATCGGCATGGGGTACGTTAAAACTGAATTCGCCAAAGAAGGCACAGAAATATTTATCAGCATACGCGATAACAAAATAAAAGCCAAAGTTGTTAAACCACCTTTTAATAAGTAGTTCATCGGTTCACTTGTTCATTAGTTCATTTGTATCTGTAAAGCTGAATATTAATAAGTTGAATTCAATTGACCAACTAATAAGCAGTTCATTTCTGCATACCAAACCGACTAATCGGCAAGCGAAAACCAATGAACTAATGAACCACTGAACTAATGAACCAACTAAACGTTTGCCTTTCCCCAGCCCTCATCCCGCTCTATAAGGTTGAGGATTATATAGTAGTTATTATTGATATTTTCAGGGCTACGTCCTCTATATGTTACGGTATTGAAAACGGGGCCTCTGCTATAATTCCGGTATCGCTTGTTGAAGAATGCGCCGCTTACCGCGAAAAAGGACTGGACTATTTACTGGCAGCCGAACGTGATGGCAAAGTTGTGGAAGGCTTTGATTTTGGCAATTCTCCATTTTGCTATACCGCTGAAAAAGTTTCCGGCAAAACGGTGGTATTGACAACCACTAACGGAACACATGCCCTGCACCTCTCGCGCCAGGCAAAGAAAATTGTGATCGGTTCATTTTTAAATATTACGTCCTTATGCAACTGGCTTAAAACGCAGCACGAAAATATTTTGCTGGTTTGCGCCGGCTGGAAAAACAATTTCTGCCTGGAAGATACCCTTTTTGCAGGAGCTGTGGTTGAACAATTAAAAGGACACGATTTTAAGCCCGACGATCCCGCTATTGCCGCAAACGACCTGTTTCAGTTAGGTAAAGAAGATATAAGCCTATATCTCAAAAAAACATCACACAGCGAACGCCTCAAAAACTTAGGTATTGAAAAAGATATTGAGTTTTGCCTGCAAACTGACTTAACAACAACCATACCTGTTTTGGAGGGCGATAGGCTGGTAAAAATGTAGATAGTTGCAGTTTTTAATAGCAGTTGCACTTTGGCGCACACCGAAAACTGCTACTGCTACCGCTACTGCTACTTGGTACTACTATTCGCCTATAAAAGTTTCTCATTATTCCTGTGCCTCTCTACATCCCTTATACTCTTCTTCTCCAAATTCTTCTCTAAAGCATCAGTAAGGTCAATACCAGTTTGGTTTGCAAGGCAAATCAGCACAAAAAGTACATCCGCCATTTCATCGGCAAGATTAATTTCCGTATCCGATTTTTTAAACGATTGCTCTCCATATTGACGGGCCATGATACGGGCAACTTCGCCGACCTCCTCCATTAAAATGGCGGTGTTTGTTAATTCATTAAAATAACGAATGCCTGTTGTTTTTATCCAGTTATCAACCAGTTCTTGTGCGGCTTTAATAGTCATGATAAACACTAATGTCACGAATTTTAACGAATTACACGAATTGACTGAAAATGAATTAAAGGTTCGGCTCCCCTAAATTCGTTAAATTCGATCTTATTCGCGCACTTTCGTGTCTATTATTATCGTAACTGGGCCATCATTTACAAGATTGATTTTCATATCGGCGCCAAAAATTCCGACTGAGATGTTTTTATTTGTTATTGTTTCTAATGTACCAATCATTTTTTCGTACAGCGGAATAGCTTTTTCTGGTTTGGCGGCCCTTAAGAATGAAGGCCGGTTTCCTTTTTTTGTCTGGGCGAAAAGCGTAAACTGTGAGATTAACAAAATACTGCCGTTAACATCAGCGAGCGCCTTATTCATCAGTCCGTTTTCATCGCCAAAAACACGCAAAGCCGATATTTTTTGAGCGAGCCATTGCACGTCATCGTCTGTGTCAACATCTTCAATGCCAAGTAAAATCAGAAAGCCTAAACCAATTGACCCTGTGTCTTGACCGTCAACAGTACAGCTTGCTTCTGAAACACGTTGTATTACAGCTCTCATATTATTTGCACCAATTATCATGAATTAATTCGAATTTCACGAATGTTACATACACTAATAAGCTCAAATTAATTCAAATGGCACGAATAATAAATAACTGGATTAGTGAAATTCGAAAAAATTAGTGCACATTGGTGTCAACTCAATTAGTGCTCAACTATGGCTGATATATTATTTAAGGAAGAGTCCTATAAAATTATTGGTGCCTGTTTTGAAATACATAATATATTGGGCCATGGTTTTAAAGAAGCTGTTTATAAAGACGCTTTAGAACTTGAGCTGATTAAACTCAAAATCCCCTTCGTCAGAGAAAAACCGTTTAGAATAATTTATAAAGAACAAAAACTTAAACATTCTTATATCGCTGATTTCGTAGTATTTGATTCGATCATTCTCGAAATAAAAATTGGCAATTATATCGGTGATCCTTTTATGAAGCAAACACTAAACTATCTCAAAGCATCTGGTTTACGCCTGGGTATCGTTATAAGTTTTGGGAAACCTTCCCTGGAATCGCAGCGTGTTATCTTCTAAATGAATTCTATTCAATTTGTGCAATTCGCTTAAATTCGTGTAATTCGCGTCATGAATATTAAAAAAGGCTTCACCACTACTATACTCCACGCCGACCGCTTAACAAAACCAGAACATGGCGCTTTACATAAACCAATCCATACTTCGGTAACCTTCGGTTACGACGAGGTAGAGGACCTGGTTGATATTTTTCAGAACAAGAAAAAAGGATACGCTTACTCCAGGCAAGGCAACCCAACGGTTTCGGCCCTGGAGAACAAAGTTACCTTAATGGAAAAAGGTATGGCAAGCATCGCATTTGCCACAGGAATGGCGGCTATATCGGCTACGATAATGGCCTTGATAAAAAAAGGTGATCATATTATTGCCAGTTCATACCTGTTTGGAAACACCAGGAGCGTTTTCCAAACTTTTACTGATATGGGCCTGGATATCACTTTTGTAGATGCTACCTCATTAGACAATGTGAAAAACGAAATAAGGGAAACCACTAAAATGGTTTTTGTGGAAACCATAGCAAACCCCGCTACTCAAATAGTTGACCTTGAAGGTATCGGTGAGCTTTGCGAACAAAAAAGGATAATTTACATGGTTGATAATACCATGACTTCGCCCTACATATTTCAACCTATCAGCGTAAAAGCAAGCCTGGTAATTAACTCTTTAACTAAATATGTCGGCGGTCACGGTAACGCACTGGGTGGTAGTGTTACAGATACAGGCTTGTTTAATTGGACAAATTTTCCCAATATTTTTGAAGGATTCAAAAAGCAAGTAAAACCCGAAGTTTTAGGTGCAACTCAGATACGAAAAAAGGGATTAAGGGACTCGGGCGGCACGCTTGCTCCTGAAGCAGCACATTCCATTTCGGTAGGATCTGAAACACTTGCCTTGCGGATGGAGAGAGCTTGTACAAATGCCTTTTCACTTGCTACATTCTTTGAGGGGCATCCCCACATAAAAAAGGTTTATTATCCGGGTTTAAAATCACACCCGCAGCATGAAATTGCGGGTCGCTTGTTTTTAAAATACGGTGGCTTGATGAGTATAGAACTTGACGAATCTATCGATTGCTTCGCATTCCTGAATAAACTAAAACTGGTTGTAAAATCAAGCAACCTGGGCGATACACGCACATTGGCTATTCCGGTTGCACATACCATATTCAACGAATTGGGCGCCAAAAAAAGAGCGGAAATGGGAATTTCTGAATCAATGATCAGGCTATCCATCGGTATCGAAGATTTGGATGATTTGCTGCATGATTTTAAGGTTGCTTTGGGATAGAAAAGTCCATTAATTTATTTTCGTGGATGTTCATTAATTTGTAGATTGCTGGACCAATTGACCTGATAATCTATAAATTAGCACCTATGAAAATAAAAAGTCGTTTCATTTCGATTGCGATTTTATTAATTGCGCTTACCTCTTGTAAGGAAGACAATACGGCGCCCGCTTCAAAAAGAACTGCCGATGTGTACGTAGCGGGATTCACAACCGCAGGCAATAATATCACGGTGGCTACTTATTGGAAAAATGGTATAGCCAATACTCTTGGCAACACCAAAGCAAATTCAATGTTGAACAGTATTGTTATCCAAAATACTGATGTGTTTGTGGCGGGGACCTATACAGCGGCCAATGGCAAAAAAGTAGCTGCTTATTGGAAAAACAACCAAATCACCAAACTTTCGGATAGTACTGCTGATTGCTCGGCAAACTCGATCTTCATATCCGGCAGCGACGTCTATGTTGCTGGCTCTTTAAACGGCATAGCTAGTTATTGGAAAAATGGAACAGTTACACAATTACCAGACTATGTGTTGGAGTCTGTTGCAAATTCCATCATTGTACAGGATAACAATATATTTTTAGTTGGCAACTTAACAAATGCATTTGGGCTGGTTTTTGCTGCATTTTGGGAAAATGATCAGGTATCAGTATTACCTCCGACCGACGTGGCGGGATCTACAGCAAATGCTATTGCGTTGGATAATAATAATGCTATTAATATAGCAGGTGGTTCCGACGGAATGGTTGCTAATGGTGTTAATAATGTTCTTTCGGCAACTTACTGGAGCAACGGCGGTTCGAAAACGCTGGGAGATAAAAAATCGTACTCGAACGCAACTGGTATCGTCGTTAATGGAAGTGAAGTCTATGTATCAGGTAACATAACAGCACCTAACGGTGCATCCGCAGCTGTATACTGGAACAATGGAGTGGAAAATTTCCTCACAAGTGGGGCTTCTTATTCTGATGCATATGGCGTTATCCTGGATGGTAATGACGTTTACATTACAGGCGATAATTTAGGCGGACATGCGACTTACTGGAAAAATGGGGTTGCAGTAAAACTAAGTAATACTGTGTCAAGTGGCCACGGTATTGCTGTTGTAAAATTGTAAATATAGCAAAGGGTTTAACAACCTAAGCCCTCGTATCATTCCCATTATAAATACTTAGATAACTTTCATACCGGGATAGTTCTATTTCGCCATTTTCAAGTGCATCTAAAACAGCACAGCCGGGTTCGTTAATATGCCGGCAGTTATGGAAACGGCAGTCGTGCATGCGGTCGCGCATTTCTGGGAAAAAGTGGCTGAGTTCCTGTTTGTCAATATCTATTACACCAAGCTCACGAATCCCGGGGGTATCGATAATAAATCCACCGTGGGGCAATTCAAACATTTCGGCAAAGGTGGTGGTATGCATGCCTTTATCGCTCCAGTCCGAAATCTGGTTGGTGCGCAGATCCAGATCTGGCAGCAGAGCATTAATCAAACTTGATTTTCCAACCCCCGAATGGCCTGAAAACAAAGTCACCTTGTCTTTTAAAAGTGCCTTCACTTGCACAATATTGGTACCGTCTAGTGCCGAAACTTCATAACAGGGATACCCGACTTTTTCGTAAATAGCTTTATAATCGGCTAAAATCTCCAGGCCACCATCGCTAAACAAATCGAGCTTATTAAAAATAAGGCTTGCCGGGATATCATAAGCTTCGGCAGTTACCAAAAAACGATCGATAAAGCCTAAAGAAGTACGCGGCGAAGCTAAGGTAACCACCAATAAAGCCTGATCGAGGTTAGCGGCGATGATCTGCCCCTGTTTGGAAAGGTTTATCGATTTACGGATGATATAATTTTTTCGCTGGTGCAGGTTGGTTATAACTCCGGTGCCCTGCTCAGGTTCCATTTCAAAATCAACAATATCTCCCACTGCCAACGGGTTAGTGGTAGTGATACCCTTTATACGAAACTTACCCTTTATACGGCAATCAATTCGTTGCCCATTTAGTGTTTGTACCTGGTACCAGCTGCCTGTCGATTTTGTGATGAGTCCCTGCATATTGGCGGTAAAGGTATTAAATTTAGCAAAGTGAATAGATCAAACCCAAATTGCTCATAAATTCAAAAAAACCACTAAATTTACCCCGTTTAAATAAAAGAACTTGAACCGAATCTATATCACAATAATTAATATCCATGAGATTTAAGGGCCATTTTCTCGTCATCATTATTATCCTTTTTGTATTGTCAGCTTGTAAAAAAAGCGACGCTCCAAATCAAGATCCTATTACGCCCGTTGTACCGGTTACTCCGGTTAATCACACGGGACCAGATGTATACGCCGTCGGATTCACGCTTTCGGCTAATAACAAATTCGTAGCAACGTATTGGAAAAATGGCGTGGCCACCAAGCTCGCAGATAGTTCCTCAAATTCACAAGCTTATTCAATTTGTGTAAGCGGTACCGATGTATATATCCTGGGTTCCGCCGGTGGAATAGCCACATATTGGAAAAATGGGGTGCCAACAAAGCTAACAGGTGGCTTGCCGGGAATGTACCATTCAGCACTTGCTGTAAATGGAACAGACGTTTATGTAGCTGGCCAAATTGGCTCAAATAATTATCTAGCCGCTGCTTACTGGAAAAATGGGACACCTGTAACACTCACAAATGTAGCTTCTCCTTGTGCGGCAAATGCTATTGCGATTAATGGTATTGATGTTTATGTTGGGGGTGTAACTACTATTCCGAATTACCCAGCAGTGGCTACTTATTGGAAGAACGGAGCGGCAACCAAGCTGACCGACAGTTCGTCCCTAGCAATTGTAAACGCCATGGCTATTAATGGCTCTGATGTGTATTTGGCAGGGGCATCACAACCCGCCGGTTCTGCGGTTGACAAATCAGTGGCCCTATATTGGAAAAATGGGGTAGCAACTACGCTGGGTGACATCAACTCGCTTTCAGTGGCTTATGCTATTGCTGTTAATGGAACAGATGTGTATACGGCCGGCTATATTATTTCTGGAGGGGTCTATAACGTTGCCTACTGGAAGAATGGCATGATTACAAAACTTGATACATCAAACATCACTAACCTTACTGGTATTGCTACAGCTTCTATTACGATTGATGGTGCTAATGTGTACCTGGCTGCGGGATATCCCGGATATTGGAAAAATGGCACATTTATAAATTTTTCGAAAAACAGCGCACTCACCGATATAGCAATAGTACCTTAAGTGAGGGCAAACAATACCGCTAAGGCATATTTTATACGAACGAATAATTTCGACAAAAAATAAAAAATACCATTTGTTTATTAAAAAAATATCTACTTACTTTACAGACATAATATAATGACTATTTACAACACCACACACACAACAGTAACTACCACCGGGATAAGCCTCGGAGGAAGATAGTCGTATGGTGTAAAAACATAAAAACCAAATGAACGCCTTCCTCCCCAAAGAGGAAGGCGTTTTGTTTAATAGCAGACATGAAGATTTTAAAATTTGGCGGTACATCCGTAGGATCAGTTCAAAGCATCCAAACCTTATTGACCATTTTAAAAGGCGAAGTTAAAAACGACAAGCCGGTTGTTGTTTTATCTGCCATGAGCGGGGTAACTAACCTGTTGATCTCTATGGCAGAGGGAGCCGCTGCAGGACGTGATTTTACAGCAGAATTGGCTCACCTTGAAAAACGTCATTATGATGTTGTAAAAAGTCTGCTTACTGCCCAGCATCAAAACCCTGCCTACACACGATTAAAGCTTTATTTTAATCAATTGGAGGAGCTATTGCAGGGTATCCTCACATTAAGGGAACTTACCCCAAAAACCCGCGATCATGTATTGAGCTTTGGCGAACGCTGTTCAACAGTAATGATCAGTAAAATAGCTGCGCAGCATTTCCCGGAGACGCTTTCTGTTGATGCTTCTGAGCTAATAAAAACTGATAGTTCATTTGGTCAGGCCAAAGTGAACATGGAACTGACCGAGCTTTTAATACGCGGCTTTCATGAGGAGCATAAGGATAAAATGCTTCTCGTAACCGGTTTTATCTCGTCCAATGAGGCCGGCCAGATTACAACCCTTGGTCGCGGCGGCAGTGATTATACCGCTGCCATTTTGGGTTCGGCGCTCAACGCCGAAGAAATACAAATATGGACAGACGTTAACGGCATGATGACCGCCGATCCGCGTATGGTTAAAAAAGCATTCTCATTAAAGGAGCTTACTTACACCGAAGCGATGGAGCTTTCTTATTTTGGTGCGAAGGTGATCTACCCCCCTACTATGATTCCTGCTTTTTTAAAGAAAATACCTATCGTAATAAAAAACACTTTCGAACCTGATTTTGAGGGCACTGTTATCCGGCATGATTGCAAGCCGTCAAATCTGCCGATAAAGGGCATTTCGTCCATCAATAATATTAGCATACTCAATCTTGAGGGCAGCGGCATGGTGGGTAAATCGGGCTTTAGCGGGCGTTTATTTTCGTTACTGGCGCGCGAGCAGATAAACATTATTCTTATTACTCAATCCTCGTCGGAACATAGCATCACTTTTGCGGTTCAGCCAGGTGACACTGAAAGGGCGCGTGCGGTAATTGAGCAGGAATTTGAACTGGAACTTATTGCCAAAAAATTGGAGCCCCTTGTCATAGAAAAAAACCTGGCAATCATTGCTGTGGTAGGCGAAAACATGAAGCAAACTCCCGGCGTATCAGGCAGGCTATTCTATGCGCTGGGCCGTAATGGGGTAAATGTGAGGGCCATCGCACAAGGCTCGTCCGAATATAATATCTCGGTAATCATTTCCAGTCACGACCTGGCAAAGGCATTAAACGCCGTACACGATGGCTTTTTTGTTCAGCTTACTAAAACGCTTCATGCATTTTGTTTGGGTACTGGAAATATCGGTCAAACCTTATTTAAACAACTGGACGCCCACAGTGCGCATTTGCAAGAACATAATGGAATACAGGTTAAAATAATAGGCATAAGCAATACCAGCAAAATGGTATTTAATGCCGATGGGATATCTTTGGATGGCTGGAAAAATGAATTACAGGTATCGGGGGGCGAGGCCGATCTCAATGAATTTGTGGAGAAGATGATCAGCATGAACCTGCCAAACTGTGTATTTATTGATAATACCGCCAGCCCAAAGCCGGTTGAAGTTTATGAAAGGGTTTTTAAATCGAACATATCGGTCATTACCTGCAATAAGATCGGTAATTCAGCATCATACAAACAATATAAAACCTTTCATGACGCTGCACATCAGCATGGTGTCGACTTTTTCTATGAGACAAACGTGGGCGCAGGTTTGCCTATTATCCGTACCCTGAAGGACCTGATGAACAGTGGTGACAGGATTATGAAGATAGAAGCAATCCTTTCGGGGACGATTTCCTTTATTTTTAATAATTTTAAAGGCAATGCTAATTTTCATGATGTGGTGAAAATGGCACAGGAAAAAGGCTATACTGAACCCGATCCACGCGATGATTTGCGGGGAACGGATTTTATGCGTAAAATACTAATCCTTGCCCGCGATGCAGGGTATGCTATGGAAGCTGCTGATGTTGAGATTGAAAGTATGCTGCCAAAATCATGCCTGGAAGCTCAAACTGTGGATGATTTTTATGCGGCTTTAAAATTGGAAGATGCGTTTTTCAGCAAATTAAAATTGCAGGCCGAAACCGAAAACAAAGTTTTACGGTATATAGGCAAACTTGAAAATGGCAAGGCTGCCATTACCCTGCAAATGGTTGGAGAGGACCATCCGTTTTATACTTTATCAGGTAGTGACAATATTATATCCTTCACTACCGACAGGTATAAAGAGCGTCCGCTGGTGGTAAAAGGTCCCGGCGCAGGAGCAGAAGTAACCGCAGCAGGTGTATTTGCTGATTTGATTAATGTTGGGGCGTAAGCCCCCCAACCCCCTAAAGGGGGAGTTTTTGAATAATAAATGAAAAACAATATACAAGATTTAAAACAACCTTCCGTTAAAAAGACTCCCCCTTTAGGGGGCGGGGGGGGCATTTCCGTTTTCGCTCCAGCCACCGTTGCCAACGTGGTTTGTGGTTTCGACGTACTGGGTTTCGCAGTAAATGAACCTGGTGATGAAGTGGTGATGCGAATCACGAATAAATCCGGCATTACCATCAGCAAAATCACCGGCGATGACGGCCGGTTACCGCTCGATCCGGCCAAAAATACTGTAAGCGTGAGCGTTCAACACTATTTGCAAAGTATCGATCGAACAGACATTGGTCTCGACATTGAACTGCATAAAAAAATGCCAATTGGCAGTGGGTTGGGTTCCAGCTCGGCGAGCACGGTTGCGGGTTTATATGCAATTAAAACGTTATTGGGTGATGAGTCAGATCCGGCTACGCTTTTGCCGTTTGCGATGAAAGGCGAAGAAATGGCCTGCGGTCATGGGCATGCCGATAACGTTGCGCCAGCCTTGCTTGGTGGCTTTGTATTGATACGCAGTTACGAACCGCTCGATGTTGTTCGCCTGCCTCACCCCGCGGGCTTATGGTGCGCCATCGTTTTCCCGGATGTTGACGTGCCAACGCGCGAAGCAAGACAGATTATCCGAAATAAAATTTTAATGAAGGATGCCGTTACCCAATGGGGAAATATCGCCGGTCTTGTAAGCGGCTTGTTTATGCAGGATATTGACCTGATAGGTCGCAGTATGAAAGATATTTTGGTAGAGCCTGTCCGTTCCATGCTGATTCCTGATTTTTATTTAATGAGAGATATAGCGATGAGTATGGGCGCTGTAAGTTTCGGCATATCGGGTTCCGGACCTTCTGTTTTTGCCTTTACCAGGGATGAAGAAACGGCAAGGCTCATTACGCAAAAGTTGCAGCAACACCTGGCGAGCATAGATATTGGATCGAATACTTACGTATCGACAATCAATGATAAAGGGCCGAGGGTTCTTTAGCCCCACCCAATCCTCCCCGGAAGGGAGGGCTTTTAGAATGTTTTTTTAATTAATATAATCAAAAGTCTCCCCTACAGGGGGAGATTTAGAGGGGGCTAAAATGCAACTATATAGTACTAAAAACCCGTCAACCCGAGTATCATTTAAAGAAGCGGTATTTAACAGTATGCCGCAGGATAAAGGGCTTTACATGCCGGTGAATATTCCAAAACTGGATGATAAGTTCATCAATAATCTTGATCAATATACCCTGCCGGAAATAGCTTTTCATGTGGCTAAAAACTTATTGAGCGACGATATACCCGATGAAGACTTAAAAACTATTATTAATGATGCGATAAACTTTTTTGCTCCCGTTGAGAAACTGGAAGAAAATATTTTTGTGCTGGAGCTGTTCCACGGACCGTCGCTGGCATTTAAAGATTTTGGCGCACGGTTCATGAGTCGTGTGATGAGCTACTTTTTGGAGGAAGGTGAAAAACAACTGGATGTATTGGTTGCAACCTCCGGAGACACCGGCGGTGCCGTAGCACTTGGCTTCCTTGGCGTGCCCAATACCCGGGTAACCATATTATATCCAAAAGGAAAAGTTAGCGACATCCAGGAGCTTCAGCTCACTACCAACGGTCAAAACATCAGAGCTGTTGAAGTTGACGGTACATTTGATGATTGCCAGGTATTGGTTAAGCAAGCCTTTACAGATAATGAATTAAACGAAAAATTCAGACTTACCTCGGCCAATTCAATCAACATTGCACGTTTAATCCCGCAAACCTTTTACTATTTTAACGGATATGCTCAGCTATTGAAACAGGGTATTAATAAAGTTGTCTATTGTGTTCCGAGCGGAAATTTTGGCAATATCGGCGCTGGTTTATTAGCCTGGAAAATGGGTTTGCCTGTTGAACATTTTATTGCAGCAACCAACGTGAACGACACCGTCCCCGAATTTTTCAAAACAGGAGTCTATCTGCCAAAACCCTCCGTAGCTACCCTCTCAAATGCCATGGACGTTGGCGACCCAAGCAACTGGGTGCGTATTGCCGACCTGTTTAAGGATGACGTTAATAAGTTAAAAAGCCTGGTAAGCGCTTATCGCTTTGATGATGAAGAAACCCTCGAAGCGATAAAGTTCATCAACTACAATTATAATTATGTGGCCTGTCCCCATACTGCCATTGCCTGGCAGGCATTGCGCGACTGGCAGCAGGATAATTACAAGCGAGATACGGCAGGCGTGTTTTTATCCACCGCACATCCGTGTAAGTTCCCGGATGTTTTCCCGGAGAATATTGCCCACAAAATTCATATTCCTGAACAGGTTCAGGGATTAAAGAAAAAACAAAAAAATGTTACCGCTTTAGGTAAAGATTTTCAAGGTTTTAAAAAGTATTTACTTGAGAATAATTGATCATTACAGATTCTTAACATTAGGTGAAAACATTTAAATTCAAAAATTTTAAATCGTAAATTCTTCATTATCTTAGTGGTAACAATAATGTTAAATGGATTTACAAGCCGAAAAATTAAGGTTGATACAGGCAATATTAAATATTGAAGATATTAACGTAATAAAGGATATTGAATCGCTGTTAAAAATTGAAGGACCTGATTGGTTTGATGCAATCAGTGAAAGTCAGCAGCAATCTGTACTAAGAGGCCTTGAGCAGGCCGACAGGGGTGAAATTATTAATCATAAAGAAGCTATCGAAAAACTCGGATTATGAAATATGTCATAACCTGGACATCGGAAGCATTATCGACTTATGAAGAAAGAATTGAGTATCTTAAATATATCGGGCAAAAAAAGAAAACAAATTTCAAGAAAAGGGTAAATGAATATTTAGAAATATTTAAAGAGAAACCGCCCGTCGGAAAAAATACCGGCAAATTTAAAAATGTGCACATCTGCCTGATTATAAAACAAGTGTCGCTTATCTACCGGGTAAATACCGCAGCAAAAGAAATTCAGTTAATATCTTTTATTGATAACCGCCAAAATCCGGGATATATTCGTAAACACAGGGTTTAGATTAAAAATTAGTAACTTAGTATCACAAAAAATTGTTATATGGATTTGCAGGCAGAAAAAATAGAAATAATAAAAGAAATTTTAGTTATTGAAGATATCAATCTGATTGAAGAAATCAAGAGCCTGCTTCAAAGCCGCAGTCATGATTGGTTTGATGATTTAAGCGATGAACAGCAGCAGGCATTAATGAAGGCACTGGATGAGGCGGACAGAGGAGAAGGAATTCCACATGAGGAAGCATTGGCGAGACTTGGATTATGAGTTATTCCATAGTTTGGATGCCAGAGGCGATTTCAACGTTTGGAGACAGAATTAGATATCTAAAAATACATTGGACACAGAAAGAAATCACAAATTTTGAAAGTCGGGTAAAGCAATACCTTGACGTATTAAAAGATGAACCTTTTATTGGCAAAAAGCCAGGTAGACTCAAAAATGTTTATATAGGACTCATAATAAAACCCGTTTCTTTGATCTACAGAGTGAAATCCCACACGAAAGAAATAGAACTACTCTTATTTATCGATAACCGCCAGGATCCAAAAAAAATCGGAAAATATAAATCCTGAATTCACAATTTCATAAGCAGCCCAAATGCTAAATAAAGTTTTATTAATTATCACGTTAATAATCACAGTTGTAATAGCATTACCAGAAGTGAAAAATTTGATCAGGAAAAATGGAAACAATATAGCGAAGTTGATGGCGCCGATAGGGATCTAATGGCTGAAGATTTACTTAAAAATCACAGACTAATTGGATTGACAAATAAACAAATGTATCAGTTGTTGGGTCGGCCCTGGTCGAACTATTATTCCGATTCAGTAAAAAAACCATACCAACTTAAAGTTGAATACGACATGATTGACCCGATATCTGGAAAAGACCTTATTATAACATTCAACAAAGATTCTATAATCACTCATGCCGAAATAAAAGAGTGGCATAAACATTAATCTATGATTAACACCATCATATTCGATCTTGGTGCGGTTTTAATTGACTGGAACCCGCATTACATGTATCGTACTATATTTAACGATGAGCAGGAAATGAAAAACTTCCTGGCCGACATTGCTACATCCGACTGGAATGAAGAGCAGGATGCAGGCCGTTCTTTGCAGGAAGGAACTGAAATTTTAGTTCAACAATTCCCGGAACATGAGGAAAATATAAGAGCGTTTTATACCCGCTGGGAAGAAATGCTTGGGGATGCATTTTGGGATACCGTTGAAATATTTAGAGAACTTAAGGAAACCAATAAGTATAAAATATATGCCCTCACTAATTGGTCGGCCGAAACATTCCCCATTGCCTTGGAGCGTTACGATTTTTTAAAATGGTTTGATGGCATCGTTGTATCCGGTGCGGAAAAAATACGTAAACCCACACCTGAATTTTATCAGGTATTGTTGGACCGATACCTGGTTAAACCCGAAGAAGCCCTGTTTATTGATGACAATTATCGAAATATCCTGGCCGCCGAAAAATTGGGAATACCATCAATACATTTTACATCAGCGGGATTGCTGAGAGAGACGTTAATGGAACAGGGAATTCTTTAAAAAAATCCCATGTGGCACCAGCAGATTATCAAATACCTAAACAAATAGCCCTTGCCAAATTAATGACAAAGGCTACGGATTGAGATTTAGTTGATTTATAATGTTAGTACGTTAAATCGAATTAACTTGTTAGCACCAAAATTATCTTTTCAATTAATTACTTATAAATCAGCGGTATTATTTTTGTTTTGACCCTAATCTGCCTGATTTAAGTATGCAAAGAAGCTTATTAAACATTCTTTTTATCCAACCTTGGTTCAAACATCGCTCATTCATCTTTAGCAGAGGATAATGCGAATAAAAGGCTTTCGTAAAAATCAGCATGTAAGGGCTCTTTAAATTGTCGGAAAATAGATAATGAATTCCTTAACCCGAAGGCGGACAGAAAGATAGCAATCTTCTTATGAAACATATTGAAATCATATACGTATTATTTGTATACCCCAATTAAAAAACGTATATTAATAAATTAATTATTATAAGCGCATCATCATATTGCTAGAATCATTGGCACTTATAGGGTTTTTTAAGCTAATTTCGCCGACAACGGACTGTCCGAATTTTAGTGCTCAGAAACTAAAACCCATTTTATTAAACGGACTTTTATATTACATTGCGACACTTTCGCGTTTAGTTATCGTACCGGGAAACCATTAATGAGTAAAGCTACAGACAAATACCATAAACTAATTAAGGACGACTACAAGCACCTGAATCCGCTTTTTGATATAAAGGAAGTATCAAAAAGAGTTTATCAACTCGGTATTGCTGCGCTGTTTACCGGCATAGTCATCGCCATTTACGATTCCTTCCTGGGCCTTTACGTATCCTCCTTTTTAGTGTTGTGCTTTTGCTTCGCTATTTTAATGTTTATCCTTTTAAAATATCAGGAGGCTATTAAAAGTCTTAGCTTATCGATTATTGGGATGGTTTGCTGCCTACTGATTGTATCAATGTATTTGGAAGGCCCCCAGTCTGAAGAATATTTGTATTTTTTCCCTATGCTGGTTGCTGTACCGATAATAGTTAATCTCAAGCAAACGCAATACCGCGAATCGTTTCTTTACATTTTCATCATTCTCCTCGCCTTTACCGTTTCTATTTTTATTGGCAGGCACGTAACCCCTGTGGAGATTTTTACCGTTACTCAAATAACCAAACTGGCCTTTTTTAACCGGGTAATAGCCATTTCTTCTACTATTGTATTCGCCATGGCTTATATTATTCTGGAGAAGAAATATATCAATGAATTGATGGAGCAAAGCAAACGCATGATCGATTCAAGAAGCCAGTTCCTCGCCACCATGAGCCACGAATTGCGTACACCTCTAAATGGCATAATTGGCGTTATTAATTTATTAAAGCAGGATCACACTCCATCGCAGCACGGCGAATACTTGCAAACGCTTAAATACTGCTCCGACCACATGTTGCAGCAAGTAAATAACATACTCGATTTTAATAAATTAGAGGCCGAAAAACTCGAGATACATCCCGTTGAGTTAAACCTGAAGCAACTTCTGTTAAATGCGGGCATCCCTTTTTTTTCGCTGTTTAAAGAAAAAGGGGTAGACTTGAAAATTGAGATAGATCCCGCCCTAGACACTTTGGTATTGGCGGATGATTTGAGATTGATTCAGATATTTAACAATCTGTTATCAAATGCCTTAAAGTTTACCGATAGGGGGTTTGTACAATTAGAAGTGAAGTGCAAAGTCAAAGACAAAAACTTTGTTGAAGCCGCATTTAGCGTAACCGATACGGGTATTGGCATTGACGAAAACGATCAGAAAAAGATCTTCGAGAGTTTTTGGCAGGTTTATGACGAGAATACCAGGAAATTTACGGGAACGGGGTTGGGGCTTACTATATGCGTGCGACTTTTAAAGTTAATGAACAGCAAACTTAACCTGGTTAGCGAAAAAGGTAAAGGAAGTAAATTTAGCTTCGATCTTAAATTTGAATATGCTGACGCTAAGAAGCAGTCTTCGAGCGTCCTCGAAAAGGCTGAAGACGATTTAGCGGGTATCAGGATTTTATTGGCCGAGGATAACCTGGTTAATATGATGGTTGCCAAGAAAATCCTGTCGGGTTTTAAAGCAACCGCTATTTGCGTATACAACGGCAAAGAGGCACTTGAAGCACTGCAAAAGGACTCCGCCTTCGATATTATTCTGCTCGACCTTGAAATGCCTGTTATGAATGGCTATACCGCCATCTTTGAGATCAAAAAATCATACCCCCATATCCCCGTTATTGCGTTCACCGCTTCGCTGGTTGATCAGAAAATGCTGTCCGATCTGCTTGAAAGTGGCTTTTCTGATTGTATTACAAAACCTTTCCAGCCGCATCAGCTATTAGCCGGCATTAAAAAACACCTCTCAAAGCCCCCCATTGAGGTTAACAACAACTTTTAGGTAATAGTAACTTTTCTGTTAGGTTGTTTTAATGAATTCCCGTTAGCAATTTATTAATCAGTAATTAACAACAAAAAGTTGATTTGTATTGGCTATTAACCGGTTTGTTTTCCGGTTAAATATTTACCAATTACCAATATAAATCATTTATCATTATGTTACCCCAATTTTCAAAAATCAAATTTCTTAAACTGCTGTTTGCGATACTGATAATTATCGCGGCCTTTTCACATCAGCTGAAAGCCCAGGCAGTTGTTGATGCTACAACCCTCAACAACAAAATAATGGCCGGCTACCAGGGCTGGTTCCGCACGCCTGGTGACAGGCCCGAAAACAAGGGCTGGGCACATTTATTTAATTCGGCCACTCCTATTCCGGCTAAACTTGCTTTTGACACCTGGCCGGATATGAGTGAGCTTAGCGCGGACGAAAAGTATGCGGCACCAGGCTTCACCAATCCCGATGGCAGCCAGGCTTATCTGTACAGCGCTCAGAATCCAAAAACAGTACTACGCCATTTTCAATGGATGAAACAATATGGAATTGACGGCGTATGGCTCTCCGAGTTTTGCGGTCATTTCCCCGGCGGCAGACAGGAAAGCGATACAACAGCAATGCTTACCATTATGCGGAACGTGCGCAGCGCTGCCACGGCAACCGGCCGCACGTGGGCATTTATGTGGGATATGAGCGGCTTACCTGGTGCCAGCGCCCATAATGTCATTTTAAACCAATGGAAAAAAATGGTTGACCAGGGCGTTACCACCGATCCGCGATATATGCACCAAAATGGCAAACCAGTATTATTGATATGGGGATTTTTCCCTGATCGTCCGGGATCACAACCGGAATTCTGCAAATCATTGGTCGATTTTCTTGAAGCTCCCGGGAAATACCAGGCGGCTTTGGTTGGTGGCGTTGATCCAACCTGGAGAGCAAGAGGCACCGCCGAGTTCCAGGCGATGCTGATGAGCATGACAGCCCTGCAACCCTGGAGTGTTGGTCGTGCGGTTAGGGATTCGACCACCGGCTACAAAATACAGAACACTAAGCTTTGGGCTGGCGATATGGAAAAATGCAAGGCCAATAATGTGATATTTATCCCTGTATTTAATGCGGGTACCAACGTAGCCGGGCCTCCGCCAATATCACCAAAGCTTCCTTCAGTTCCCCGCAGAAATGGAAATTACCTTTGGGAGCAATTCGTTGCAGCTTCAAAAACAAAACAGATAAATAGCATATTCGTGGCAATGTTTGATGAGATAAACGAGGGGACGCAAATTATGAAAATCACCAGCACCCCTCCTACCCAGGCGCCTTTCCTTACCTACGAAGGATCGACCAACGATTGGTACCTGCGCCTAACAGCCCTTGGCGGGAAGATGCTGAAGGAAGGCACACCGGTACCGGATGTTATCCCAATCTCGCCCTTTGATCCCAATAAATGGTACACAATTAAAAATAAAGCAAGCGGATTAGTATTAGGCATAAAGGATAAAACAATAGCACAAATCGCGGAAGCACACGGCGACAAAAACCTGGAGTGGCAAATAACCTATGATGGAAATGGGGACTTTAAGCTAAAAAGCAGGCAGGCAGGTAAAATGCTTAATCCTGGCCGGGATGCTTCTTTAACATTGGCAAAAGATACGAAAGCCGACAATTTAAAATGGCACCTGGAATGGGATGGAACAGGATATAGCAAAATAGTAAGCAAGGCAACAAATAAAGCGATAAGCAATAACACAGCAACTCCCAACACTCCTGTTATGCAGGATACTAATCCTAATTCAGACGATTTTCGCTGGCAGATAATCGAAAATAATTGATTGTATAATTGCTGTCATTTTCGCCTCACCCCAATCCCTTTCCAGGGAGCGGGGCTTTAAGTCCTCTCCTTTGGAGAGGATTTAGGTGAGGCCAGATAAATTTTATTCAAGACCGTACAAAAACCGGAAAGCCGGATCTTCATTTGAAGATCCCGCTTCCGTTTTTTAAACATAGGTGTTAAAACTTTTATGGACTAATCCGTATTATTTGGCCGCAACGCCTTCAAGCTCATCCATGGTATAACTATCGGTTCGGCCAGTAGTTTGCTGCCTTACCCGCTTTATATCATCCGGCCTTATTACCGATGCTTTATTACCGAAGTCACTCCTTATGTAGCTTAATACCGATGCGATATAAGTATCATCATTAAAACCCAATGCGGGCATTACATCGGCGTAAGCTTTACCCCCAACGGGACCATGTAAGCCGTATAACAAAATCTTTATCAGTTTGGTACGGTCAGCATTTACATCTGCATTTACTGCGAGCGGTGGGGCTGGCATATCTTTTCCGCCGATAGCTATCCCTTTGGCATCGGGTCCATGGCAGGTAGCACAAAGCTGCTTAAATATCAGGGAGCCCTGCTCAACCAAAATTCTGTCCGATTCGCGCAATAGAGCCTCCCTCTTTAGTTGTTCTGCTTTAGCTTTCAATCCATTTATATACGAGGTTTGTGAATAAGCAAGCACAGGGTCGCCCGGATAATGATCAATCAGGTAAGCGATAAGCACTTTTGATTTGTCGGTATTAACGAAACGCATGGTTAATAACAATTGCAAACGAACATCGGCACTCGGATCATCCTTAAGATTGGCCAAAACGTCGATTCCGTGGCTATCCTTTTTCATATAATCTTCGCCTATCCAAACAGCGGTTTTACGTACCTGAAAGTCATTGTCTTTTAACGCAGTGGTAAGGGTTGCCTCATCCATCGCATCCAATCCGTTCAGGGTCCACAAAGCATGTATTTTGGCAAGCTGATTCTTTGAAGTTGCTGCCATAGCTTTTAAAGCAGAAACAACAGATTTATCGCCTCTCAAGACCAACAGCTTTTGCGCGTTATCACGCCACCAGCCATTTGGATTATTTAAATGAGCTACCAGTTGCGCGCTCGTTTCTTCCAGCATGTGCGGGCGCTCTTTAGTCGGCTTTAATCCGTCATGAACCAGGCGGAAAATCCGGCCGCGGCCAACATTTTTATCCAGGCCCAGTCGTAATATCTGCGGGCGTAAATAGCTATTTGCTTTGGTCCACTCACTTTCCTGTATAATTCCGTGGTACATATCTACAATATACATGCAACCGTCTGGACCTGTAACGGTATTTACCGGCCTGAAATTCATGTCGCTTGACGCCAGGAACTCTCGCTTGTCGTAAGCGTTAGCCAACATTATTTTTCCGAGGCTATCCCTCACTTTCGCCCGGCGTATAAGCCTTCCAACCGGCTCGCAAATAAAGAGATCACCATTCATGTCTGCCGGCAGTTTATCGCCTCTGAAAATAGATTGCCCGCTGCCGGCTGTGAAATGGTTTAATGTACTGTCGGGCCTCAACCTGCGTAATCCGCCCTGTACGTCGGGGGTAGCGATGATAGGCCATACAGCGTTGAACTCATTTGTATATTGATCCTTAAAGTCAAGCGTGCCGTAGTGCAAGTTTTGCTGAAAATCCAACGCAGGCACTTCGCTTCCCGCTGATGAAAAGAAAAGCCTGCCATAGTTGTCGCTGGTTAAACCCCATTGCGGAGGTGCACCCTGAACAAGTGAATCGGCGATCAACCTATCCCCTTTGACGGTATAGCGAACCGGATCATAGGTTACATATAAACGGTTGTCAAGGTTCCAGATCAAACCGCTTTTCTGATGTTCAAGGTTGCTGTTGTTAGGCGCCGGGTTTGAATAATAAATCGTCTTTGTATCTGCTTTTCCATCTCCGTTGGTATCCTGAAAACAGTAGATATGATTTGAAAATGTTTCATCCACCAATAGGCGGCCATGATCAAGCGGAAGTATCATCCTCGGCAATATCAGGCTATCGGCAAAAATGGTGATCTTATCCATAAAGCCATCGCCATTAGTATCTTCAAGCAGTTTAATCCGGCAGGTATTTTCGCGCTGACCGGTGCCGTTAACATTTTTCATGTAGGTTGTCATTTCCGCAACATACATCCTGCCATCACCATCCCAGGCAATTGCAACGGGCTGGCTGACCATAGGCTCGCTTGCTACTAACTGCAAATGATATCCTTTCGGGACATATATTGATTTCAACTCATCGGCCGCCGATTTTGGGGTAGGATCGGGATGTGGATTAACCAATATCTTGCCCGACGAATCCCTCTGCACCGAAAATTGCTCCGGATACCTTGCCTTACATGTATAAAATAGCACTGTTGAGACACAGAAAATCCCCAACAACCACTTGTGATTACTTTTCATTATTCTTTTTTATTTCAGGTTATCCGGGCTTACTTCTTATATTTTTTGCCCATTGCGTATTCTATTCCTGCAAGTATATGCTTCAGATAAAGCGGATCAGAAAACGACTCATCGGTATGGCCCAATTCAGTATAAAAGGCCCTGCCACCATCGTATTCATGATACCAGGCCATAGGGTGATCGCCCATTTTTAAGGCATCACTACCCTGGTCATAACTCTTTTCGTCGATTTTTATCAGCACGTGCAGGTCTGGCGCCATCCATTTGTAGGAGTACCATTCATCTTTCCTTTTCCAGTGTCTTGGTAAAAAGCTGGTCGCAGCATTGGTTGAATCCACTACATCTAAAACGGCTTCCTGTTGTTTAGGATGTCCTTTGAAATATGCTCCCGAAAGATTGCCATACCATTGCCAATCGTAGCAGCAATCTGTAGCCGCATGTATACCCATGTAGCCGCCTCCATGCTGAATATATTTTACCAGCGCGTCTTTTTCATCCTCTGTGAATAGCTTTGAGGCCATACCCGTAGTGCTCAAAAAAACAATGGCCGCATATTGCTTTAGGTTTGATGTATTTAGTTTCGAGGCATCGGCAGTTGTATCAACATCAAAATTATTCTCAGCGCCAAGTTTTTGGATGGCGATATTCCCTACCGCAATTGATGCGTGGTGATACCCTGCAGTTTTGCTGAACACCAAAATTTTTGGTTTGGATTTATTATTTAAGACGGGAGACATGCCGCTTAAGAGAATAAAAAAAGCCAAAGCGCCAACTAAGCCGGCGGCTTGCTTAAAGGTGGATTTGTGTAGTGCTTTCATTACTTTTTGGTTTATAATTGGATTAAAAATTAGTTCTTAAACTTACTCCATAGGTTTGTGGATTGCCCAAATGACTTGCGCCGAAATCATAGGCATAATCAATGTAGTGTTTATTGAAAATATTACTTCCCCATAAAAACACATCAAATCTTTTTGTTGAAACACCAACACGTCCGTTAAATATGCTGTATCCTTTTTGTTCAATTGTATTCGCAAGGTCAAAGTACTGATCGCCCAAGTAGCGCCATTCACCACGGACAACTAACTTAGTTTTTTGCTGACCGCCCAGGTGATATGAGTATTGCAATGCAGTAGCCGAGGTTACATCGGGAGTAAATATCTGGTGGTTGCCATTGAGATCCATAACGTTACCATTCACCGGAATATTCAAGCTGGTATAGCGAGCGTGTGTGTATCCAAAGTTGTAATCAAACTCAAGGCCTTTCAAAGGGGTTGAGGCAAACTGCAGCTCTGCACCCTCGCTTTTCAATTTTCCTGCATTTTGGGTTATTGTAATAGCATCGGGTAGCACAAGGGTCGGCACTTGCGCGTCATTAACAAGGATGTAAAACACCGCGACATTTAATCGTATGCGTTTATCCCAGAAGGTATTTTTTGTGCCAACTTCAAAGTTATTGCTATATTCTGGCTTATAATCATATAAAGGAGGTTGGCCGATGGGATCGGAACCAAGCTGACTTATACCTCCCGCCCTAAAACCACGATTGTAAGCTGCATAAAGATTATTGTCATCCGTCATGTGCCATGCTACGCTGACTTTTGGTGATAAAGCCTTAAAAGCTGCGGTAGAAGATGTATCAGATCTTGTAATTACTGCAGGCTGATTGTCCGGTTGAAAAGAGCCCTGGATAAATTGTTTTTTATGCTCATAGTCATATCTTAAACCGGCAGTTACGTCAAGTTGAGGTGTTATGGTATAAGTTGCCTGGCCGTAAAAAGCTATGCCGTAATTTGTAGCGGTATTAATATTTATGCTTGTAAAGTCGGTCATCGGCGCACCAACAAGCTGAGCGTCTGCCCCAAAATGTGTTCCCTGTTTCGTTGGAGCGTAGTTATAAAAGCCATATGCTCCGCCTGTCCATTTTATTGGCGATTTTGATTGCGCCGGTGAGCTAAAACGAAACTCTTGTATGCCGGTTTGGGTCGTATTCCAGTTTGATCCATAATTGTTTATCAACGAAACCCCATCAATTGGTGAAAAATCACCGTCTATCGGATCAACATAATACCTTTTATTTTTTTGATAGGAGCTTTGAGAATTAAAGATAAAATCATTCCCGGTATAGTTAATTGATAATGATGCGTTGAACAAATTATCAATCATTTTAGTGGTAGCGTTCTGGTTAACAATAAAAGGGCTTGTCAACGCCGATACCGGATCTGATGCTAATGGAAAAGGGCCATTATTTCTATTTTCGTCGTTCTTTACATTTAGGGTGACTGATAGTTTTGAGCTTGCGAGGTATTTAAGATAATAATTTCCTAAAAAGTAATGCTGCTTATCAAATTTGGTATTATTAAACGCGTTGGTATAATAACCGCCAAAATTGGAGTAAATACCCGCTACGCCTAAAAATAACTTATCTTTTATTAAAGGCGCCTTAAACCCGAGGCTGTAACGCTGCAGATCGTAATTGCCGAAGTCAAGACCGACGAACCCACTTATTTGATTGGTAGGTTGTTTGGTTATAACGTTGATAACGCCGCCAGTTGCATTTCTTCCGTATAGCGTTCCTTGCGGTCCGCTCAAAACCTCAATGTGGTCTACATCCAACAGTTGAGCAATATAGGTATCCAAACCAAACTGGTTAACCCCGTCGATATAGGTGGCTACCGCCGGATCGTACGATGTTGTAGTAATACCCCTGATCGACGTCACGTTACGATTATCACCGGGACTGGCTGAATATAAACCTGGCACGAGGCCGGTTATATCTTTAATGTTCCATATTTTACCATCCTCAATTTGCTTAGCGGAAAATACCGATAAACTTACGGGTAGTTTTTGAGCCTGGTCATCACGTTTTTGGGCGACAACAACCACCTCATCCAGTTGCCTGTCTGATTCGGTCAGTTTTATGTTTATCGGTTTGGTAGAAGTAGTTATTTTAACCTGGTTAATTATGGTAGCAAATCCTACTGCACTTATCCTTGCATTGTAGTCACCAGCAGGAATTTTGTTGATTCTAAATTCCCCTTTTCCATTTGTTGACGTAATGAAATTAGTATTTAACAGATAAACAGTTGCGCCAGCAATAGCACTTCCTCCTGAATCTCGAACTGTGCCTGATAAAGATTGTGCGCTTGCAGAAATTTGTACTAGAAGTAACACCCAAAACGGGATTATAATTTTTGTCATATTAGGATTAAGTGGTCTATTTATTTATTGATAAAATATATTCAATCATTTTTTTCACATCTGCAGCAGCTAGGGCCGGATGTGGTGCCATAGGTACCGCGCCCCACACACCACTTCCACCACTGATAACTTTTTGGGTAAGCGCTGTATAACTCGCTTCTGTTGCCGGATACTTGGCAGAAACGTCTTTATATGCTGGTCCAACTAATTTAACATCAACCTTATGGCAAGCTAAACAATCCGACTTGGATATTAGCGTCTGTCCCTGCTGCAAGTCGGCTGCAGAGGGTTTTGGAACTGCAGCTGCTTTAGGAACGGCAGTTGGTGCTTTTTTGGTAGTTGGGGTTGTTTTTTTATGCGTTTGGGCAAATGTACTATTAACCCATAAACAACAGGAAGTAATCATTACGGAAACGATTAAAGTGCAAGTAAAATTTATTTTCATTCTTAAATATATTTCTATTTAATTGGTTTTTAATATTTTAAACATATCCGCTAAGCGAGCCGAAGTTAATTAGACAAGGCCGCCGGCAAATTGTTAAAAATAGGTTTTAGATTAATATTAAACTATACGATTTTTCCTGATATAGTTAATCAATCTTTTGTTTGCAAAAAGACGATTTTTCCCTTAATAAAGAATTAATAAGTTATTAAAAGTAATATTCGATTGCGTGACGGCAGGTAATATTTATGATACCAATGGGATTATAAATTGAATTTACAAACTATATAATCTTGTCATCGCTGAGGTACGAAGCAATCTCCTGGCTATGCATCAGCTCTAGTGCAGTTCGACGAGATTGCTTCGTACCTCGCAATGACAAATCGTAAATTGTTCATTATCAACAACAAAAACAACCATTCAATTTTTTTCCCAGGTGCTTCCGGTTTAATATTTGAAACGACAAGTTTTTTTATTTTTAAACAGGTGTGCCATAGGCGTCGCCCCTGGCTATTTCTAAAGCGTTTTAATTTTTACGTTTTTAAAGTTTACGGTAAAGCCGTGATCCTGCAACAGAATGTGACCTTTATCGGCTTCGCCAAAGTTTTTCCATATCTTGTACTTGCTTATTTTTACTAATTCGCGATATTCCTCTGATTTACGAACATATTCTAATACCTTAACGCCATTCAGATAATGTTCAACATGATTATCAGGGTGAACAATTATTTCTCCTGAATTCCATTCTCCTATCGGGCGTATAGCGTCGGAAGGTTTTTTTGACGGAATAAGATCATATAATGATGCTAATGTTCGGTCGCCATCACGTCCAAGTTTAGCATCGGGGTGTACAGCATCATCCAGTAACTGGTATTCCAATCCAATGGCCGAGCCTTTTGTATCTTCATTTAGTGTTACAAAGTATTTAACACCGCTATTTGCGCCCTTTGATAGCCTGAAATCGAATTTCATGTCAAAAGCGCTGTATTCATCTTTGGTAATGATATCGCCTACGTTCTGGGCTTCCTCGCCACCTGCTCCCTGTATGGTTATCATACCATCCTTTACTATCCAGCCGCCGGGTTTAGTGGGGAAGGTGGTCATATTTGCGCCAATCCACCCATTGGATGTTTTCCCATCAAATAATAAATGCCATCCGTTTTGTTTTTCTTTAGCTGTTAGTGTATTGTCCGGAGCCTGCTTCATGTTATTCAATGCATAAAACACACCAGAATTTATAAGTAGTAAAGCAGCTATTTTGAGCATCATCATTTTCATAAGTTATTTGTTTTGGTTTTTTAGGTATTTTTAGTCTAATGTATTATTTCTTTAAATTATTCAAGTATTTTATACTTTGTGGTACCTGTGCAATTGAATTGCTGCTTTCATCCTCGATATAATAATGTTCAACACCGGCCTTACGTGCAGCTTTTAATACTTCCGGAAGATTAATCTGCCCGGTTCCCAATATCACGTCGTTCTCCCCTGAAGTCCCACCCGACATATTACCTGCAACTCCATTTTTCAAATCTTTCAAATGCAAAGCTTTGTATCTGTTACCATAAGTATCTAGCAGCTTTGCGGGATCCTGTCCAGGAAAAAAGGCCCATAGGATGTCAAGCTCAAAACTAACATATTTTGGATCTGTATTTTTAACAATATAATCATACAATGTACCGTCTTCATAGGGCTCAAATTCAAACCCGTGATTATGGTATATAAACCCAAGGCCATATTGCTCTCTCAATATTTTACCATACTTGTTAAAGTCATCAACGGCTTTTTTTGCATTCTCAAGGGTAAAGGTTCCTTTATGTGGAATCCCGGCAACTCTTATATACGATGCTCCCAATGTTTTTGCATTCTTTGCAACTTCATCAGTTTTATTTACCAGATCGTCGTAACCAACGCCGAATGATGAGCAATGTATTCCTCTCTCATCAATGAGCTTACGCATTTCCTCCGCTGATTTTCCGAAAAGATTAGAGAACTCAATATCGGTTATTCCGTTGCTCTTCACAATATCCAGCGTACCGGGTACATCTTTTTGAAAACTTGTTCTATAAGTATAGGATACAATCCCCGGGCTTTCCGGGAAAAGCAGCTTTTTATTCTGCGCATTAACAATGTTTGATGTGGCAATTAGGATTATAAGCAAACATCCATAAAGTTTGGTCGGTATCATTTGTTTTTTATACAATTAAGTAGTTGATTAGTTTTTGTTAGTTAATATTATACTTTGGGTTCCCATCCCGGCTCATAAGTACGGGTCCATAATTTCTCTGCATCAGGATCATTCATAATATGACCTGTAGTTGGGTCAATTTTTAAATCGCGACCAACCCGCCAGGCTATGTTACCCAATTGCATGCTTAGCACGCTCTTATAGCCAATTTCAACATCACAGTTAGGACGACGATTATTACGAACCGCATCCAAAAAGTCGGCCACGTGAAGACTGTCCCATTCAAGGCTCGGGCTGGCTGTATTCCTGCCTTGCACCGCGTCTTCTTTCATTAATGATTTTACTTCGTTAACAAGTTTGCCATCCAAATCATACACCTTATAGCTCCCGCCATCGGTATCGAGGCTGCCGTTGTCGCCATAAAATATCACACCCCTATCAGCTCCTTCAATTTTTCTCCCGTTCGAGCTCCTGTTTTCCCACATCATCGACTTACGATCAGGGAAATCCATACTGATTATCTGCGTATCGGGTGTTTGCCAGTCATCTTTAAATTGATATCTCCCCCCTACTGAAGTTACCCTTGCCGGGAAATCAACACCAAGACCCCAGCGGGCCACGTCAACCTCATGTGTTCCGTTATTTAGCGCTTCACCTGTTCCCCAATGCCAAAACCAATGCCAGTTGTAATGTATCAAGCCGTCCTGGTAAGGCATCCTTGGCGCGGGCCCTTGCCACAGATCATAGTTAAGTTCGGCCCATGGGGTGCCAGGTTTAAGGTAATTGGCCTTGCGTTTATTGGTGTACCAGGCCTTGGCAAAATAAACCCGACCGATAAGCCCCTTGTGTAATTGCTCAATGCACTGAATAAGTACTGGATCAGAGCGGCGTTGTGCGCCCATTTGCACCACTTTATTGTACTTACGCGCTGCGGCTATGGCCAATTCGCCCTCGTGTGGGTTATGGCTCACCGGTTTTTCTACGTATACGTGTTTACCTGATTGACAACCCATAATTGCAAGCGGCGCATGCCAATGATCAGGAGTAGCGATGTAAATTGCATCGATATGTTTGTTACCCATTATTTTACGACAGTCGCCTTCTGTATGAGGGGCATCCACCTGTCCAGCGTCGGCAACTGATTTCAGCACTTTGGCGAACGTGCGGCTATCTACGTCGCACAAATAATCTACTCGCGTATTTTTTTGTTTGGCAAAAGTACTGGCCATACTGCCGCCACGGCCGTTTATGCCGATTATTGCCACATTCAGTCTCTCGTTGGCACCGATGATGTTTCGGTAACTTTTGGCACTTGTGGCAAATACCTTATTGCCTACAGCAATACTCGCTGTGGTGATCGCCATCTTCTTAATAAAATCCCGACGTTTTTCCATATTTCAAGGTCTAATTAGTTGTCTTAGGTAATACCAGCACAGTGCTTTCCTGCGCTTCTTTGATAAATTTTTCTGCATCATCTTTTAGTAACAATCGATTGGCTACCATTACATTAACGGCATTGGTTACTGCTTTTACATACCCTTCATGCGTTTTGTAACGCTCCTCCAATGATAATCGCAGATCACCCGCAGCCATTCGCTCTGCTTTGGTACTTGCAAATGGGATCTTCTGCCCAGCTGACTCTCCGCCATCATTTTCGCCATAATCCTTACGTCGCAGCGCCCATCCCGTGTATGTCGCCACAGGAACAGCAACGCCGGGTAAATGTATTCCTGCTATTTCATTACCATCTCCATCAACCTTTGAAACGAATGCGGGATACGCAGGGCAATTTACAGCGCTAACCGGGTATTGTGCAATAATACCCTTATTAAAAAGAGTACCGTAGTTAAAATAATATCGCGTTGTTATCAAGCCCGTATAAGTAACCGAAGGAATATCCGGCCAGCCAAGAACACGCTTTGGTACTTCGCCGGTCCATGAACCTGGAACAACTGAAGCCAGCGCAGCTGTTCCATTTTTGCGGCGCGGCACGTTACTTTCGGGTGGTTTGGTGCCTTTGGTTACCCACTCATCAAGCGCAATAAACAATGCCCTTAAAACAGGTTCGGCCTGGGTAGGATTTTGTAATTGCTGAAATATTCCCCGGCCGTTGCCGCTGCCATGCTGCATGCCCGATAATAAATAAAATCGTACATTCTCAGGGTCAGGTAGGTCATTGCTCTGTAGATCAGTATGCAGCAATGAAGCTGCCTTAACCCAGTATTCGTTCGCCGAATTAATCTCGAACACCCTTGGTTGTAATTCTCGAGCGGGATATCCGGCCGACCGGCCACCGGTTCTTCCGCTCAATTTATCGGTTAAAATAGGATATGCAAAAGGGAAAATGCCTTCTGGATATAAATGATTTACACGGTTGCGTTCTGTTCTTCCAGGTTGGGCAAAACGATAATTAATCCCCACACCGCTGCCCCCGCCAAGCCAGTTTTCGATACCATCAAATACACGCCGACCCTTTTCATCAAGATTAAAGCCCAATGTCTGGAAGTCATTCATATATCTTGCAGGCTGCGAAATTGCAAAGCTGTAAGTATATTTAATATAACCGGCAAGCGGATTTGGTTTACCTGAATTGTCAGCTTTGGCATATCTTAAAAACGAAATGAAATCTCGTGTTGATGCCAGCCCCAACCCGGCCACGACCGGATCTTTTGCTTTGTAAAAAAATTCATAGATGGCGCTTTGTTTAAACCCGGTACCGACAGGCAAAAGGCGAATAGTGCGGTCATTCACATATTCCCAGGCAGAATCCGGCAAAACTTGCGGGGTGTCATTCAAAAAGTTGCGAACTGTAAATGTAGCTTCGTGTTTTTCGGCAGATGCCGTTGGATAAGTCAATTTATAGTTAACAGAAGTTTGATTGTCGAATGAGATATATTCGTACGACGGACCTGTAATACTTGAGCCATCTTTATTTTTAGCTACCGGAACAGTGATGGTTAAATTATTATTTCCTACACCAGCCGAAATATCCCATCCGCACCAAACAACCGTGTACCCTTGATTCAACAGGAACGCATCGCCAGCCTGCGCAGCCATAGTAGGATCATTACCACCACCGCTTTTGTTGAAGCTGCCAAACACCTTTCCGCCGCGATTTGGTATTTCTGCAAAAAGCTTGTGATTGCCTTTGTTTAAATCCACCGGTTTCAGAATATAAATATCCATTGCATACTCTACCATGCCACGTGCATTACGGGGAGCCAATAAAATATCAGTAATTACCAAATTTTGCGGTGAGGATGGATCAACCTCCCCATAGGCTTTACCCCTTAATTTCTCGTATGCACCAATGTCGCCAAATATCTTACCCCCATAAGCCGGTTCAACACTCGTTATTTCTATTTTAACTATACCAGCCTGCGCACTATTCATCCCCAAAAGCAATGCAAATAACAATAAGCAAATAGCGATATATCTTTGGAAGTCGATGAACCATTCTGGTTTGTACATTATAGTTTTTTATAGGTCGTAAACTGGCTTTTACAAATGGCTAGCCGGCGAAACGTGCCGGATATTCATCCAAAATAAACTCAGGCCGGATAATAAATGGTTAATAATTGATTAATAAAATCAGGTACTAAAGCATCCCTTTTTACAGGAATGAGGGGAAATGTACATTCTAACTGATGAATTTAGGTAGTCGCTGAGAAAAAACTGCGTATGTCACGTGAAAATTACAAAAATCGGTCTCCTGATTTGGATAGCCAAGAACAGTTTAAGTGGGGTAGCTGCTAAATATTAGTCACCTTACTCGTCCACTCTGAATAACATTTTTCCACAATCGTTGTAAAACGTCCGCGTTGAACAGGCGAGTTTTGCCTATACAATTTTTTAATTTCGGCCAGGTCACTAAAAACACCTGCTTGCAAACCAGCCAGCATGGCGGCACCTTTTGCGGAAATATCTGGTATGTCACTGCATATTAAACGGCAATTCAATAAGTCAGCGAGGAAATGAAGAACAAACTTATTTGCAGTGATCCCTCCATGCACCATTAATTCATCAAGGTTGATATTGGAATCCTTTTGCATGGCGATAATTACATCTTTGATCTGGTATGCAATAGATTCCAGGGCAGCACGGACGATGTGATTTTTATTGCAGTCAAAAGTAAGTCCTTTAATTTCCGCCTTCCGGTTCATTTGCCAGTAAGGAGCGCCAAGACCGCTAAATGCCGGTATTAAATAAACCCCGTTGTTGTTGCTCACGGAATTTGCCATTGCTTCAGTTTTCGCGTTATCTTTAAAAAGGCCCAATTCGGTTTTAATCCACTCGACCGTAGCCCCGCACGAAACGATTACGCCCTCTAACGCATAGTCAACCCGGCTTTCGGTGCTCCAGCAAATAGTGGTTACCATTCCATTGGCAGACTTTTTTGGTGCATTGCCAATATTCATAATGATGGAACAGCCAGTACCCAAAGTAGCTTTGGCGGTTCCTTTGGCAAAGCAACCTTCGCCAAAAGCAGCGGCATGCGAGTCGCCAATCATGGCAGTGATACTTACAGGCTGTTTAAATATCCCGCCGAAATCCGATTGTCCATATAACGATGAGGAAGACTTGATTTGTGGCAGCTTCAATCGTGACAAACCAAACACCGACAAAATATCCTTATCCCAATCGAGCGTTTCCAGGTTAAAAAATAAGGTCCTTGAGGCATTGGTATGATCGGTATAATATTGTTTACCATTAGTCAGTTTATACAACAGCCAGGTATCCACTGTTCCGAAATAGGCTTCACCTTTATTTACTGCATCTCTTACTATTTCATTATTCTGAAACAACCACATCATCTTCGTACCTGAAAAATAAGGATCGATAATCAGGCCGGTACGTTCCCTGATCATTGGTTCCAACCCTTCCCCCTTCAGCTGTTGGCAAATATCGATGGAGCGTTTACATTGCCAAACCACGGCGTTGTACAACGGAGTTCCATTTTTATCCCAAACAAGAAAAGTCTCGCGTTGATTAGATATACCACAAAACCTTATTTCGGCAATATTGCCGCCGTTAGCTGTAAAGACATCGGTGCACTTTTTTACTGCATCCAGCACGTTTTGATAGATAGCTTCCGGTTCCTGTTCTACATAACCACCTTCAAGGTAATGGGTTTTAAGCGGTTCAGTTGCTTTAGAGATCTCCTTACCCAAGCTGTCAAAAATGATGCATTTTGTACTGCTGGTACCCTGGTCGACGGCTAAGATGTATGAATTTTCCATTAGTCGTTCTTTGAGTTTGCTTTATCAATTATTACCGCTAGTAATATCACCAAACCTTTAACCACCTGTTGCCAAAAAGGCGAAACATTCAATAATACCAAACCATTGTTAAGCACACCGATTATCACCGCACCTAATACCGTACCCCAAATGCTTCCCCTTCCGCCCGATAAAGAAGTACCGCCAATTACCACAGCAGCGATTGCATCCAGCTCATAACTGATCCCCGCATTCGGCTGCGCCGAATCTAGTCTTGAAGTTACAATCATTCCACCAACTGCCGCAAGCGCGCCGGCCATACTATAAACTATAATTTTAACGCGGTTGATATTAATACCCGATAACCGGGCAGCATTTTCATTACCGCCTATCGCGTAGATATATCGTCCCAATGGCGTTTTGCTGGTGACTGCAACAGCTGCAAGTACAACAATTACCGATATCCACACCGGCACAGGTATTCCAATAAACCACCCAGTACCTATTTGTGCAAAATTGTCGCCTAAAACTGAGATAGGAAACCCTTTTGTGTAAAGCATGGTAAGACCACGCGCTATGGTAAGCATGGCAAGCGTGGCAACAAAAGGCGGTACTTTAAATCTGGTTATCGTATAACCGTTAGCAGCACCAATTATTGAACCCACAAGCAAGCCCATTACAATTGCGCCCAAAACTGTAAAACCGATAAATAAATTATTGGATGGTATTTCTATTCCATTTTTTAATAATCCTGCTGTAATTGCCCCGCAAAGCGCTAAAACTGATCCTACCGATAAATCAATGCCCGAAGTAAGTACAACCAAAGTCATCCCCACGGCAATGCAAATATTGACAGATATTTGCCGCATTACATTCCATCCGTTGTCAGCTGTCAGAAATTTATCCGACAGGATGCTCAATACCACGCAGAGCACGATCAGCGCTATAAGCGGTTGAAATTTTATGAGGTATGCCCGGTATTTATTTGAACTCATTTCGCTCTGTTTTAAATTGAATTAGGGATTGCGGCTTTCAATATTTTATCTTCAGTTGCTTCGGCGGCGGTAAATTCTGCTGTAAGGTTTCCTTCAGCCATTACCAGTATGCGGTCTGATATAGCCAGTATCTCCGGCAATTCCGATGAAACTACGATAACGCCCAAGCCATCAGCGGCCAGTTCCCTTATCAGTTTGTAAATTTCATTTTTGGCGTTAATATCTATCCCGCGGGTTGGTTCATCAAGCATCAAAACCTTAGGACCAGTTGCGAGGCATTTTGCCAGCACAACCTTTTGCTGATTACCACCGCTCAAATTTTTGACAGTCTGTGTTGTCGACGGCGTTTTGATTTTTAAAACTTCAATGTATTTTTTTGCCAGCCTCTCTTCCTTTGCCTCATTTAGCCAGCCAAAGCTTTGCATCGTTTCGAGCGTTGTTAAACCGATATTGGTTTTTACATCCAAGCCTAATATTAAACCATGTTTCTTGCGATCCTCCGGTACCAATGTTATTCCGGCCTTCATTGCTTCCGCTGGCGATTTGAAATTCACCGCCTTTTGCTCAACTTGTAATTCTCCATTTGCTGATTGGTGATTTAGGCCAAAAATAGTCTCCAGCAGTTCCGTACGTCCGGCGCCCATCAAACCGAATATCCCAAGCACTTCGCCTTTAAATAAGTTGAACGACAAATCTTTAAGCAACAGGCGCTTTGAATTTTCCGGATGTTGCAGGTTGATATGTTGCACCGAAAGCAAAGGTGCATCTGCCGACCGATTATCACCTTTCTGAATAACATTTAACTCCCGGCCAACCATTTTGTGGATCAGTGCATCGTGGGTCATACCCTTCATGTCACCCGATTCGATTGTGCAGCCATCGCGCAGCACAATGTAACGATCAGCTATTTTAAACAACTCATCCAGCTTATGCGAAATGTAAACGATGGCTTTATTTTCTCTTCGCAGGTCTTCTATAATTTCAAATAAAACGTCCACTTCACTTTCGCTGATGGCCGATGTCGGCTCATCCATTATAATCACATCACAATCAGTAAGGAGCGCCTTGGCTATTTCCACCACTTGCTGTTGCCCTACTTTCAAATCGACCACCAGGGTATCTGCACCAACTGACAGTTTCAACCTGTTCAGTAATTCACGGGTTTTATTATGCATTGCCTGTTTGTTGAGCATACCCCAGCTATTGACAATCTCACGCCCAAGAAAAACATTTTCTGTAATGCTCAAATGCGACACCAGGTTTAGTTCCTGGTGGATGATGGCTATACCGGCGTGTTGTGCTTCGCGCGGATTGGAGAAGTTTACCTGTTTGCCGTTCAACAAAACCTTCCCTTCATAATCAGGATATACCCCTGATAATATTTTCATTAGAGTAGATTTCCCAGCACCATTTTCACCTAAAATTGCATTTACCTTGCCGGCATACAACTCCAGGCAAACATTATCGAGTGCCGTTACTCCCGAAAATTTTTTGGTGATATTTTGCGCGACTAACATCTGTTAATGTATAATATTTAAGGAAACCGGTATTATTTCAACGTCATCAATATCGGGATGCGAGCTCTTCATCTCAACTGCTCCAAAAAATTCAATGTCGTCGCCTTTTTTTGCCTGAGCTTTAAAAGAAGGTAGGATTTGCTGACGGATAATTTTGTTTGTCTCCGCCGAGATATTGTTTAAATCAGACGTGTTGCTAAAATCATTGATGTGAATTAATCCAGAAGCATCTCTAACAGCATTGCCAAAAATGTATTCTGTAGCAATTTTAATAGATGAATGACTACCGTCGGTTAATAAGTAAACGTCGCTATCATCAATATTAATGATCTTAGCTTTTCCCCGGACTAAAAAGAAACGGATGCTTCCAATATCCAACGCCTTTGAGTAAGTGTCAAAGGTCTTTTGAGGAGCTAATTTTAACCCATTTAAAAGCTGATCAATATTAATAGCATTGTTGGATATCGCAGGCAACATTTTACGCAGATAATTATTGGCGTATGCAACGGCATCGAAATTGCCCGCTTTTAATGCTTTCATACTGTCCAGCTTTTTAAAATAGACTGAATTGTATGCCACAATTACCAGCAGGACCAACCAAATGCCGTATTTCAGTTTTTTGTTCATGGCTAATTCTTCTTTCCAAAAGCTATATAATTGGTCACATTCTTTTGCGTTACCAGCTCAACGCTCACGGGTATTTTTCGTGGGAAGTCGCGTTTCCCTTTGAAATATTCGTCCGCATAAATGGCAGCTGTTTGCGCCATCACCTGTGGGAACTGCATACCGGTTGCCGCAATCTTCCCATCTTTAATTGATTGTACCACATCGGCCGCGCCATCAAAACCAAACACTTTGACCTTGCCAGCTTTTCCTGCCGAAATAAGTGCCTGGTAAGCGCCTAAGGCCATAGCATCATTGCCACAGAAAACCGCTTCAATATCCGGATGCGCCTGCAGGATTGACTCCATTACTTCCATGGCCTTGTTCTCGTCGAATTCCGCGCCTTGCTGGGCAACCATTTTTAAGCCGGGATAATAATCAACTACGCTGTGAAAACCTTTTGAGCGGTTCCAGGTATTGTTATCAGACACTAGCCCAAGCAACTCTGCATATTTTCCCTTTTTGTGCATCGCTTGCACGAAATACTTACCCACATCAACACTGCCCGAATAACTGTCGGATAGTATTTGAGAGGTAGCCGCGTTAGCCGAATTTACCTCCCTGTCCATACAAAAAACCGGTATCCCAGCAGCTTTGGCCCTGTTTACATTAACTACAGAACCGTTAGCATCAGTAGGATTTAAGAGGATGGCTTTATATCCGGATGCAATGGCATTTTCAAAATGATCTGTTTCTAGCGCGGTATTGTTTTGGGAGTCAAATATCCGGGTCTCGTAACCCAGGCTGTGGGCTTTTGCTGCCGCAGTTTGCGCCAGGAAAACGAACCATGGATTGTTCAGTGTGGAAACAATTACCGCAATCTTTTTAGACTGATTATTGGCAGATTGATTCCTGCAACCCACCAACACCAAAAACAGCAAAATCAATACTTGAAACCTTCTCATATTTTGTTGATCAAATCGTTTCTAAAAGTTGCATAGCTGCATCAGCAATGCCCTGCTCAGATATGTGATAGTGATTTAAAATTTCAACCTGCGAACCTGTAACGGTATATTCATCCGGTATACCCATAATTTTAAATGGTTTCTTGTATCCATTTTGCAGCAGGTAGGATGCGCAAGCTTCGCCAAGTCCGCCATAAATGCTGTGTTCTTCTACGGTTAAAATTGCTTTCACCGTTTTAGCCAATTCGTCTAACAAATTAACATCTAAGGGTTTAACAGTATGCATACTAACCACAGTTGCTCTTATATTATGCTCCTTGTGTAGTTTTTCGGCAGCCTGCCAAGCGGGATAAACAGTTTCGCCATTGGCTATAATAGCAACATCTTCTCCCCCCTTTATAACACGGCCTTTGCCAAACTCAAAACTGGTTTCGTCGGGGTTAAGCAACGGCATCGGTTTTTTGCCGAATCGTAAGTAGACAGGTTTATTTATTTGAGCGCTTAACCTTACCGCTTGCTCGGTTTCAAAATTATCAGCAGGCGCTACGATGATCATATTGTTAATTGCCCTTAGTGCCGCAAAATCATGCAAGCTGTGATGTGTGGTTCCTAGCGGACCGTAGCTTACACCAGCGCTTATTCCTACCAAGCGTACCGAATTGTCAGAATACGCCACGTCATTTTTTATTTGCTCCAAAGCCCTAGCTGTCAAAAAGCAAGCGGGTGATACCGCGAAAGCTTTTTTTCCTGCGGATGCCAATCCGGCTGCAACCCCTACCAAATTTTGTTCAGCTATGCCTATTTCCACAATCTGTTCAGGGAATTTCTGACCAAACGCTACCAACTTACCTGAACCTCTTGAATCACTCGTAACCACAACAATGTTTCTGTCATCGGCCGCCAGCTCCATCAATGCGCTCGAAAATATTTCCTGGTTAGGTTTCGTTGTTGCTACTTCGCTTTCAATAATTGCGCTCACGGTTATCCTTTCTGTTTTTATATTAATGCTAATGCACCGTTCAATTCATTAATGGCCTCGTTATATTGCTCTTTACCTGGTACACCATGATGCCATTTCACCTGGTTTTCCATATAGCTAACACCCTTACCCTTTATGGTATGAGCAATTACCAAATTTGGTTTGCCTGCTTCAAAGGGCATTTTGGCAAAAGTTTCATTCAGCTGTTTAAAATCGTGACCATCAATCTGGGTTACCGCCCAACCAAAACTTTCAAATTTTTTATCCAGAGGATCAGTATTACACACATCGGCTGTAGATCCGGTAATTTGTAACGAGTTTTTGTCAATGATTGCACACAAATTATCCAATTTATAGTGCGAGGCGGTAAGGGCCGCTTCCCAGTTCGAACCTTCAGGCAGTTCGCCATCGCCCAAAAGCGTAAATACCCGGTAATCTTTCTTGTCCATTTTAGCTGCCAGCGCCGTACCGACCGCAATCGGTAACCCATGACCGAGGGCGCCAGTATTTTGTTCAATTCCCTTCACTTTGCGTGTAGGATGACCGATATAATGCGACTTGTATTTACAAAGTGTTTCCAAATCAGACTCGGCGAAAAAACCCTTATCCGCCAATACTACGAACAACGCTTCAACGCAATGCCCTTTGCTTTGAATGTACCTGTCCCTATTTGGCGATGTGAATGTTTCCGGGCTAACGTTTAACACATTATTATAAAGCACATTTAATATATCCACGCATGATAAGCTTCCACCAGTATGCCCTGCGTTAGCGCCCACGATATACTTAAGTATCTTTTTGCGATACTCGATTGCCTTTTTTGTTAATTCCTTTTCACTCATGCCCTGTTGTTATCAAATATGATGATGGACTTCCCATCCCATGTAATTTCCTAATGCTTCTTTTAATATGCCGGCAGTTTTAGAGGCATTCATTACCACGTGGTGTTCAAAGCCATTGCGGCAAACATATTGCATTAGCCCCTGCATATTATTAATCTTTGCTACCGCGCGGTTTCCGAAAGTATTAATCGGATCGTCGGTTAAATCCCCTTCACCGATGTAGGCTTTAATGATGCCCTTACAATCATCTGTGCTTATCCTGCCAAATGTAAGCGGCGAAGCAGGTGTACGGCCGGCCAGGGCACCAAAAGTATTCTCTTCACCTACAGTGGTACCGATTATGGGTGCTGTACTGATTTCTATATCCGGCAGGAATGATTTGGCCCAGTTGCCGCAATGGAACAGCACACATTTGTTTTCGTCGTCAGCATAATTGTTATTCCAGTCGACCAGCGCACTCGGTGAACCTGACGCCAGTTGCATGGCATACATGCTCAAAGTACCGGTAACATCTACCTCGCAGGCGCTGGGCAGCATGTTTTCGCTCATGATACTCATGCTGGTACATACATTGCATCCGTAGTTTTGCTGTAAAGAAGTCCAGCACTGTATAGCGGTGGCATCCAGTGAATTTTCCTGCATAAAATTATTCAGCACCACATCCAGTTTGGCTATCTGAATTAATGCTTCATCGGGGGTGCGACCTTTCGATGCATAAGCTAATATTTTATCCAGCCTGTCTTTAACAACCTGGTCGTTTTTTGTTAGTTTATTGGCATTTCCCAAAATCTCCGAAAGATCGACCGTGACTACCGAAATACCGCTGCGCTGCAATAGCTTTTCGCTGTAGCGGACAGTATTGAAACCACCCGGCCTTGCACCAACAGCACCGATACGCACTTTACGCAAACCTTTTACAACACGACATACAGCTACAAAATCAAGCAATTCTTTAGCAAAAGCCGGCTTTGAAGGATGGATGACATGCTGGTTGGTGATGCTATATTTTATACCGTACTGGTATAAATTATTACAAGCAGATATTTTGCCACACCATGCATCACGGCGACGGGCAACATCCAATTTATTCAGATCATCGGGGTAGGCCTGCACCAACACAGGCACATTTAAACCCGCGAGTTTTAATGTTTCAGCAACTCCCCGCTCATCGCCAAAATTTGGCAATATTACTAGCACGCCGATAATTTCTTGTTCATGTTGTTTAAATAAAGCTGCACACTGTTGCGCATCCCTAAAGGTTTCCACCCCACCCAATTTAGAAGTCTGCTCGTCGAGCATTATAGGTTTTAAATTCAACGTTTCGAAAACCTTCAAAATATCAACCCGCGCCTCGGTTACCAGCCTATCCGGAAAGAAATCCCGGTTACCGATAATCACACCTAAACTTGCTTTTTCTTTTGTCATGTAATTTATATTAATCGCATTATTATTTCATCATCAAGGTAATACGGTTACGATAACCCGCTTATACCTTGTTAAAGCGGGCGTACCTTTATCTGTTACTTTTAAAATGAAGTGAATGGTTTGTGATGATGTTACAACCGGGGCGGTAACAGGTAAATCGTACAAATTGCTCGCATAAGGTGCAAAACTTACCAGGCCTTTGTAAGTGCCGGCTTCGGGATATTGCATCCAGCGATAACTCATCGAATCGCCGTCGGGGTCATAGGTTCCTTTTGCGCTTAAATGAAATAGCTCCCCGGATTTTACGGTAAAATGATCAGGATGCGCCAGCATGGGTACCGGCGGATGATTACATTCTTTATAGCTTTTGGTGGTCCAGCCTATACGCGCAGCGAAATCGTTCTGATATTCCTCGCGCCAGCGCCAAATGGTAGCCTGGATACTTTTATAACCCTTTTTATCTGTCGCAACGTAAACAGAATCTTCAGCGTTTGCCCAAAGCGGGCGGGTTTCCTGCAAAGTAACGGGCCAGTTGGGTCGTGCAAATTGATCGGGTTTAGTTGATAGCGCAGGCGTGTAAAACTCGTACCTTCCTCCCCAGCCACCGTAGCTGGGATGTTCCGGATCATTCAGTCCATTGGAAATTAAAGAAAGGAAAGACGGCGTATCACCTTCCATCCCATAAGCAATATCGGGATACATTGCTCCTAACGGCCCATGTCCCTGCTGTATGTTTTTCGCCAGCCATTCGTTGCTTACCACTTCCTTATTTGATCCCGGCATCCCAAACGACATACCTAACCAGGTAGCCTGGCTATAGGTGTAACCAGGGCTGCACACGTAAAACAGATCGGGAAAAGTATTGCGTATCCACGGCCCTGTATCATCCTGATCTGAAATAGTATATATTCTAATCTTTTTTAACATGACTTGTGCTTGCCGGGCAGTTTTGGTTTCTTTAATTTTCCACAACGCCTGGGATAAACAGTTAGTGCCGCCCCAAACACATACCCAAACAGGTCTGCTATCTGGTTTTTCAAGTACCTTAATTATCCACTCAGAGCCCTCCGAATCGTGCCCCTTGCCAACGCCTTCCATACCATAAACAGGTAAACCTTTTTTTACTTTTAAGTCCAGTTCTGCATAAGGCGGATAACCTTCTTCGTGCTTTAGCAGGTTTGGCAAAACTTTCTTATAAGCATCTAAAATCGCATGAATACTTTCGGGTGCAACCCTCGTTTTTTGATGAATGGAAGTTGTTGCTATCAATCCTTCCACATCCCATTGATTGCTATAAGTTAAAAACCTGATCATCGACTGCGAGTCGTCGGGATCAGCTTCAATGTCAGTTAGTACCAGCACCCTTAGTTTATTTTTTGGTTGTGCATAAGTGGCTACGACCACACACAAGGTGATGATGGTTAAACCAAATTTTAATATGTTTTTATTTTGGGGCATCCGAACTTTTATTTTGCGATAATTAGCTCTATATCATTTTCCTTTAAAACTTCCATGTATTTGGGCTCAATGCCTGCATCAGTTATAATATAATCAATGAGCGATAAAGCGCCCAGGCTAGCAAATGAGCTTTTTCCAATCTTGGTCGAGTCGGCCACCAGGTACGTAGTTTCTGCAGCGTCAATCATTGCTTTTTTAACGACAAGATCACTTATACTGGGATAAGTCAGTCCCGCTTTTAGCGATAGCCCTGCCGTTGCCAGGAACAGCTTTTGCACGTTAATTCCTTTGAAAAAATCAGCGGCCTTTTGACCGGTAAGTGATAAGGTGGGGGGTTTAAACTCTCCGCCGGTAACAATAAGTTCAATACCTGGCTCCGTCCCCAACATCATGGCTATGTTGATAGCGTTAGTTATTACTGTAAGATTTTTAAAGCCCTTCAGCTTTTTGGCTATTTCGGTCGTTGTTGAACCCGAATCTAAAATAATGCTATCACCGCTTTCGATGTATTCCAGGCATTTTATGGCAATCAGCTCTTTCTTATCCATGTTGTCCTGGTGAGAGAGCGAGAACGTGCGCACCTGGTCTTCAATATTTTTTAAGTAAGCGCCGCCATGCTCACGAAGTACCAATCCATCTTTTTCCAGTTTTTCCAAATCCTGGCGAATGGTTACTTCAGTTACCTTAAAAATACGGGCAAGGTCTATCACCTTGGCAGAGCCATCTTCCTTTAATAGTTCAAGTATTTTATCCCGCCGTTGGTTTGGAAGCATTAGGTTTACAATTGGTTTTGCATGCCAAAGTTAAGCAATCGAAAATATAAACAAAAATAAATAATAAATTATTTGTGTTTATTTATTATTTATTTTCTTTTACCTTCGTTTATAAATCAAAACCAACCAATATTCGAAACCAGCCAATACTCAATAACAATATGAGAACATTCTTTATGAACAGGAAAATTATTTGGCTTGTAGCCTTAATTTTCATCAGCTCTAGTCTTTATGCGCAAAGGAACCCAAAAGGGGTTATTTCTCCCCTAGTTCAACCGGACAATTCCGTAATCTTCCGGGTTAAAGTTCCTGGCGCGACCGCCGTTGCTGTTTTTGGGTCTTGGCCCACGGAATTCCATAACAGGATCGAAATGACAAAAAAAGACTCCGGTATTTTCGAAGCTAAAGTTGGCCCCTTACCGTCGGATATGTATGAATATGAGTTCAGTGTAGACAGCGTTAGTTTCCTGGACCCGGGGAATATTGCAGTTACCCGCGATGGCTCATACATTATGAACCAATTGATGGTACCTGGAAAAACGGCCGATTTATATGATGTAAAACCTGTGCCGCATGGCAGGGTAACAGCCGTATGGTATCCATCGCCGGTAATAGGTTCTGAGCGCAGAATGCAGATTTATACTCCACCCGGATACGACCAAAGTAAAAAAAACTATCCCGTGCTTTACCTGTTGCACGGCGCTGGTGGGGACGAAGAATGTTGGATAAGCCGCGGCCGTGCGAATTATATTTTAGACAACCTAATGGCCGCAGGCAAAGCTGTTCCGATGATCGTCGTTATTACCAATGGCAACCCTTCAACAGTTGGAGCACCATTAGAACGTTCAATAGAATCGAAACAACTTAAAACGCCAACCGGTCCGGGCGCTCTGACTTCCGGAAAATTTGAAGAAAGCCTAATCAAAGATATTATACCCTATGTGGAAAAAAACTACCGGGTGATCGCTGATCCGGCGCACCGCGCTATCACCGGCTTTTCGATGGGCGGATATCATACCGAAATGATCACCAATGCTAATCCCAGCAAGTTTGACTATATTGGCGTAATGAGCATGGGTTTATTCAGCGGCTTTAACATTAAGTATAATAAGGATGAGCATGCTAAGCAACTGGAGGCTTTGAAAAAAAGCAATCCTAAAGTTTATTGGATAGGAATAGGAAAAGAAGACTTTCTTTATCCAACCGTGGTTAAATTACGGGCCTTGTATGACGAGGTTGGATTAAAGTACAGCTATAGGGAAAGTGCAGGCAGACACGACTGGAATAGCTGGAGACTTTATTTTGGTGAATTTACGCCGTTATTATTTAAGTAGTATTTTATATAAGTACATTAAACATCATTAAATCAAATAGTTGCCATGAGATTATTTCGCTTTGTCTTTTGTTCATTATTCTTTGTATTGCCTTTACTTACTTTTTCCCAAACTCCTGCCAATATAACGCCGCGTATGCGTGTTATTATTGATAATGATTTTAGCGGTGACCCTGATGGTCTTTTCGCGTTGACGCAACTGCTTTTGTCCCCGTCGGTAGACATAAGGGCGATCATCGGCTCGCACCTCAATGTTAACGATGGCTTCGACCGTTCAAAAACCCAGGCGGACAATGCCGCAAAAAAGGCAGGTGAGTTGTTGACCCTAATGAAAATGAATGGAAAAATTCCGGTGATCGCAGGATCGAATACGGGGATGGTAAACGATAGCACGCCGGTAAAAAGCGCCGCGGTTGATTTTATAATCAAAGAGGCTTTGCGTACCGACACGAATCTCCCTTTATACGTATTATGCGGCGCTGGGCTTACTGAAATTGCCTCCGCAGCATTAACAAACCCACAAATAGCAGGAAAGCTCACATTGATATGGATAGGCGGTCCGGAATACTCCGATCTGGCTTTACCGCCGCCTAATGCCTCCGGAATTGAATACAACCTGAATATTGATGTCAATGCTGGCAGGGCCTTGTTTAACCGCACCCAGGTTAACTTATGGCAGATCCCCCGCAACGTGTACCGGCAGGTATTGTTGCCGTACTCCGAATTGGAAACGAGGATAAAACCAAATGGCGAGGTTGGCAAGTATTTGTTTGATACGCTTTCGAAGCTGATGGTAATGGTGCAAAAGTTTAAACTTAACATAGGCGAAACCTATGTTCTGGGCGACAGTCCACTGGTTTTGCTAACAGCTCTGCAATCGTCTTTTGAAGCCGATCCGTCATCAAGCGATTACGTGTTAAAGCCCTGCCCGCTGATCGATAACAAAGGCGGTTACGCTTGGAATCCATCAGGAAGGAAAATCAGGGTATATCAACATATCGATACCCCTTTACTATTCGGTGATTTTTTTGCAAAGCTTGAGTTATTTAAAAATTAGATCAATCATTTGTTTCATTATCATGAAAAAAGCCCTAACCATAGGTATTATTGCGATTTGTTTAATTGGCATTTGGCAACAAGTCATCGCCCAAAAGATAAACCCGCAAATCCGCACGATCGTTACCACCGATGGCGAGGTAGATGACCAGGATTCCTTTATCCGACTGCTAATGTATTCCAATAAATTTCATATTGAGGGTTTAATCTATAGCAGTTCGCAATGGCATTATAAAGGGGATGGAAAAGGTACGAAGATGACTTCGGAAATGGCAATGACTTCCAAACGCTATGGCGAACGTACCGATTTACGCTGGCCAGGCACTGATTGGATGCAACAATCGATAGACAAATATGCATTGGTTTATAAAAATTTGATTAAGCACGACAAGGCCTATCCTGCGCCTGATTATTTGAAAAGCATCGTAAAAATCGGAAATATTGATTTTGAAGGTGAGATGAGCATAAATAGCGAAGGCTCTGACATGATAAAAAATATCTTACTTGATAACAAACCAGGTCCGGTTTACCTGCAGATTTGGGGAGGTACCAATACTGTTGCCAAGGCATTAAAATCCATAGAAGATCAATTTAAAAGTACTCCCCAATGGGAGAATATTTACAAAAAGGTCTCTTCAAAAGCTATTCTTTATGCGGTGCTGGATCAGGATGCAACTTATAAAAAATATGTTGCAGTAAACTGGCCCGACATCAGGGTAATGTATAATTCTGCACAATTCTGGAGTTTTGCTTATGCATGGCTCAGGGTTGTACCGGCAGAACTACGTGTATATCTGCAAGGCAAATGGTTCGCCGAAAACATCAAATTTGATCACGGACCATTAATGTCTTCTTATTTTCTATGGGGAGACGGCCAAAAGATAGAAGGCGACCCGGAAGACACGCAGGGTGATACATTGGAGGCAAAAAAATATCACCTTGGTAAATACGATTTTATATCAGAAGGTGATTCGCCCGCATTCCTTTACCTGGTTGATGTAGGATTGCGCAGCCTGGAAGATGCATCGTACGGCGGTTGGGGAGGCCGCATGGTGCAATCTAAAACAAATCCGCATCGCTGGGAAGATGGAAAAGATGTGACGGATTATAATCCTTACACAAAAAAAGAGGATGATGCTTATCCACAAACACGCTGGATACCTGTTTTGCAAAATGACTTTGCAGCTAGAGCTGACTGGTGCGTGAAGGATTATAAAGACGCTAATCATCCACCTGTTGTTAAACTCGCACATTCCAATAACCTGACGGGAGCACCGGGAGCTAAAATTGAGCTCAAAGGAAAGGCAACTGATCCTGACAAAAATGAGCTCAGCTATAGCTGGTGGCAATACAAAGAAGCAGGATCGTATCACGGTGATGTGGAAATACAGAGCGCAACTACTCCTGCCTCGTCATTTATTATTCCAAAAGATGCTAAATCGGGAGAAACCATTCATATCATCTTAGAAGTAAGCGATTCAGGAACACCTAAACTAACACGTTATCAAAGGGTGATTGTTACTGTGAAGTGATGGCAGATTAAGAATAAGATTTGACACTGATTCATAAAACGAGAGTAATTATGTCGAAAATTTACTCTCGTTTTGTATTCAAGGGTAAATATTACTTTCATTTGCAGACTGGAAGTTATTGAATTGTGCCATTACTGGTTCATTATCAGCTCATATTGGTTCATATCGGCTCAATTTTTAAATTTTCGCAAAGCTTTAAAGGTAAAAGTTAACAGAAAACGAACCCGAAGATATTTTAAAACGAAAGGTACCTAACTTCAAAAACAAGATAACTTGATGTTAGCGTTTCTAATATCGGCTGCTTTAAGGTCAAAAGTCAATACTAACATTAAAAATTTATAATTTTAATGTTAGCTATTAAAAATATGCTTTCATTGATGTCTAAAAACTAATCTAACATTAAAAATCGCAAATTTTAATGTTTTTAATTAATTGTGTATATTTGTTTATGCCTTATCGTGTAAATCCTGATCGTACCCAACCCTGGAATCAGTTACCTGACGTGCCGCCGGACAGGGAATATTATGAAGACGTAGAGATATTGTTACAGCTTGGCAATGCAAAAGCGGCCCTGGGACGATTGCAGGGACGAAGTATAGTTATTCCCAACCAGGGTTTGCTAATAAATTCCATCAGTTTGCAGGAAGCAAAGGCTTCCAGTGCCATAGAAAACATTTTCACAACCGACGACGAGTTATACAAGGCATACAGCGAACAACAGACCGCACCCATGCCAGGGCCAGCAAAGGAAATTTTAAATTACAGGCAAGCATTGTGGACAGGCTACGATTACTTAAGCGGCGATCAGCTTTTTGACGAGAATTACTTCATCAGCATTTACCATGTAGTCAGCCAGTTCAACGATGGTATCCGCACCCCCGTAGCGCAGATCTATATTAAGGAAGGAGGTGCCGGACCGAATGCAGGAAAGGCATTTTATACGCCGCCGAGGGGAAAGGGTATTGTAGAGGCTAAACTAGCCAACTTAATTAATTTTTTAAATGATGATGCTGCTTATCCGATCGATCCATTGCTGAAAATGGCCATCGGGCATTTTCAGTTTGAGGCTATCCACCCTTTCCGGGATGGCAACGGCAGAACAGGAAGGATATTTAATATTCATTATTTAACCAGGAAAGGTCTTTTAGATTATCCGATTTTGTTCATGAGCAGGTATATTATGGAACACAAAGAGGATTACTACGCAAGTCTGGCTGGTATTACGCAGCGTGGGCAATGGAAAGACTGGCTACTATTCATGCTCAAAACGGTTGAATCTACAGCCAATCTTACCTATAGCAAGATCAACGACATCATTGCAACAAAAGACGCTATTGCAGGCGTGATTACAACAGAAACCCGTATTGCGCGTCCCGAGTCGCTGGCCAATGCGCTATTTACCCAACCTTTTACCAAAGTAAAGCATTTGACCGAAAAAGGATTGTATGCAGAAAATACAGCAAGGAATTACCTTGAACAATTAACTGAAATGGGGATACTGGAAAAAAGAGTGATACAGGGGAATTATTACTATCTTAATTTGGAGCTCTATCGTATTTTATCCGAATAACTTCAGACAGCGCGCATCGTCGAGAATTCCGTCTGATCAAATATTCATAGCCAATAGACTAAAAATGTTTTGAACAGAAAAGGCGCAATCTCTTGCGCCTTTTGATCTTTCCAGTGATCCCGCTGGGATTGTTACCCTGCCATTTACAAGACTTTATAACTCACAATAACGTGTCAAATGATAGGTAAAATGGACATTTTGTTATTTTAACAATTTTTAAAAAGTAAAGAAAATTTCGTTTTTAGTTCAATAATAGTTCACGGCTTATTATATTTACCATGTAATAATTAATATATGGCCGGTTACAGATATTCAGTTAAATTTTTTTTACAAAAGTCGGAACCCAAAAATGAGCCAACACAACTACGGTGTTACATCAGGTATGACAGCCGTTTAGTAATTGTCGGTACCGGTGTCAGCATTAAACCGGTTGATTGGAATTCTGATAAAAATGAGCCGCGGCAAAAGGCCTCTCTTCTAAACGCTGATAAGTTAAAAACTGATCTCGAAAACATCAAAGGTTGGGTAACTGATACCTTTGACTATTTAATTGATAAACATAAATCTTATCCGGAAGAAGCCGAATTAAAACAGCTCTGCAAAGATGCAATTAAAAACGGTGGCCAGCTGCCTACAGAATTAAAAAAAAAGCCGCGTTATACCTTATTTGAATTTATTGAAAAGTTAATTGAGGATACTAAAACGGGTGCCAGGACAAAAAAAGATGGTTCGAAATATGCGAAAGATTCAATTAAGCCATATAATAGTGCCTATGGTGTATTGAAACGATTTGCTAAACACAAGAATAAAACCACTTTCCAGTTTTCGGATGTTACCATCGATTTTTATAATGATCTGAAAGATTATGCTTACAAAGTTGAGGGCCTATCAGACAACTACTTTGGAGCAACTATAAAATTCCTTAAAACCTGCATGAACGAAAGCAAGGAGGAAAAATTACACCTTAACGAAGATCACAATAATCGACGGTTTATTAAAGTGCAGGCCGAAGTTGAAAACGTTTATTTAGACGAAAGCCAGTTAATTAAATTGGCTGGACTTGATTTATCAAAAAATAAGAAGCTTGAGCGTGTCCGGGATTTATTTTTAGTAGGCTGCTGGACCGGTTTACGTTTTTCTGATTTTACCAATATCAAGCCTCAAAATATTCAGGGGGATTTTATAGAAATAAAAACTCAAAAGACCGGGGAATTAGTGGCTATTCCGATTCATAAAACTGTTAAAGAAATTATGACCAGGTACAACGGGATTACTGCAAACTCATTACCACCGGCGATATCAAATGTTAAACTTAACGCATATATAAAGGATGTCGCCGAAAAAACCGGCTTTAATGAGCTTGTTAGCCTAGAGAAAGCTATTGCAGGTGAACGAATCATTTTAACGTTACCATTAAGCGATTTAATATCTACTCATACCGCGCGCCGGGCGTTCGCATCTAACATGTGGCGTATGGGAATACCTACATTGGTTATCATGGGCATCACCGGCCATACGACAGAGAAAGCCTTCTTTAATTACATTAAGGTCACTTCAAAGGAAAAGGCACAAATAATGCGGGAGGCGTGGAACAGGATGGAAATGAAAGCTATTTGATTTTTAAAATATGCATGGCGCCAGCAGTCAGGAGCGATATTTAATCACCTATTTTTATAATGGACAAAATCGCACTTCCGAAATAACGGAAGTTTTCACCGTCAACGGTCCACGATATTACTGGCTAAGATTTAAAAAAAGACCGCCTCAATATATTAAACAAGATGGTGACACCTGGACGAGTGAGGGAAAACCCGAATTGCCGTCTGAACTGGTAGACGCGCTTATACAAGCAATTAAAGCGTATAAAACCCCGGATTTCCGGGGTGAATAGTGGTGTAAAGAGAGCTTTTATTTTAATATTAGTTTGATATCAACCTCCAAAGCTGAGGTAATAACAATCAGGTATTCTATAGGATAATTCCATTTACCGGCTTCGACCTTACTTAAAGTATAGGTATCGTAGCCTGTAAGGTCCTGAATTTGCTCAAGTGTGTAACCGATTGTTTCCCGGATAGCTTTTAGCCTGGCTCCTATTTCTTTACGCTGATTGATAATAAAGTCCTCGCTTATATTTGGTGATCTCATAACGTAAAATTAAAAATTTAATTCATCGTCCAAATCATCTTCAAATTCATTTTCTATCGGGCATCCTTCCTCAAGTATTCTGTTAGCTATATCCTGGTAAACATCATTTACAATGATTTGATCATTATTTCTTTCAGGCGTCATGATATTCTTTTTACTTCACATAAATTAATAAAAGTTGACTGGCCGGCTTTTAATTCGGATAATCTAAACAGGATTACTTTTGCTGTTGTCTTTTTCATGATTTAATTGTTTTTGTCTTTTACTGGCAAAAGCTCAAGCCTTGTGAGCGTTGAGCTGGTTGTTGGTTAAAAGGTTAATTAATGAATAGGTGTGAGTGATTTGTAAATTGTAAGTAGTTCTTCTCTGTCTTCCTTGGTTATGTATTTTTGGTTGACTTGATATTTATATTCAGGATCATCAGCCCATACCCAACTGTTGCTGTAGCCAGTTTTTGTGATTTGACGATATTTAATCATTTCCTTAGGTAACTGGTAATATTTTCGGAAATGGTGATAAACCTTCGCTATTTTGCCGTTACGCTTTTTCCAATGTTCCACCTTATTAATACAGAAAATCTCTTTATTGAAATCAATGTGTTCAATTTCATAACCTGATTTAATTAATTTGCTTTGAAGAGATTCTAAATAAGCGGTTGTTCTATGAGAAAAATCCATCTTTTATAAAGTTTTAAAGCCCGGCTTTGATACCTGGCCGGTTAATTATAATTTAGTGTCTAATCCTGTGATTGCTGTAAATAGTTCCTGTAACATATCAGCGTAAACGCCTTCTGTCCTTGATACTTCGGGGAAAGTACAATCTTTTGTTATTCCCTTTCTGAATATCATCGTATAGGTGTCATCAGCATTTAGTTCGATTCTCAGATACTTGGCGCCAGCATTATTTTTTGGCAACTGCATACATAAGGCATCTTGTGAGCCAGTAAGGTTTTTAGCTCCCACCATGGCTATGAATTTTTTGCCGCCCATTTGATTTAATATTGTTTGTGCAACTTGCATGACTTTATTTTTTAAAGCCCGGTTATTAGCCGGGCTGGATGATTAATTAATATTGATAGTTGTATTTGGTGTATGATTTTTCAGCGAAAAGATCTGATGTATATTCGGTAAGCTCGACAATCAGACTATTTTCCAAATCGGCATCTAATAAGTCCGGGCAAATAGCGTCACCGGTAACAACGTCGGTCATGTTTGTGATCTGCACTTCGCCATGATTGTAGCTAAAGTCAATTGCTACCTCTGTTTCGATCTCGTCAAGTTCAATGGTTTTGAATGCTAACATTTTAAATTTGCAGATTTTAAAGTCCTGCGCCAGACTGCTTATGTTTATTGATATAAATATACGAATAAATATCTCATTTACAAGTACTTATGTAAATTAATTTTTCTTTTTTTATATCAAATCATGGTCTGCAAAAGAGAAATAGCCATCACGGCCAATGATTAAATGATCTTCGACGACGATATCTAAAAATCGTGAAATATTGATAAATCGCTTTGTAATTTCGATATCTGCCGGGGATGGGGTAAGCTTTCCTGATGGGTGGTTATGTGCAATAATTATTTTAGATGCCATGCAGCCGAGAGCGCAAGCCAAAGCGAATTTTATATCAAACAAAGTTTCAGAACAGGTTCCCTTATTAAGCTGAATCCAGCTGATTACTTTGTTATTATTGTTGAGATAAATTATATAAACAAGTTCTTGAAGCTCAAGTAATGATTTATCATAAATGTCAGAAAAAAACAAATGGCTGTCTTTTGAACATATTATATGATCAGACAGAATATTAAGTTTATAACTTACCCTTAACCGCGAATGCTTCAACGATATAAAAAAAATATGACGTGGACTGAACTATCTGCCAGGTCAAGGGTTCCGAGGCCCTATGCAACACAAATAGCCAGCCACACGCCATATTCGACGCATCCTGCATTGTGTTGCTGTTTTAATTTTCGGAATTTTAGACCTGCAACGACAAGAAGTATTTACCTATCAAAGGTAACAAAAATTGATTATCCGGTTGGTCTCATATGTGTATCTTTTAACTCATCTTCATTAGTTGGGTAGATGCTTAGGTTGTTACTTTTTACGAAAATTTAAATCGTGATGTTTTAAAATAGTTATTAAAAATTCTACTAATTATTTAATTAGTAGATTATCAATTAAATAAAAAACGCCCCGCAATCGCTGCGAGGCGCCAAACATTAAACAAAACTAGAACAGCAAAACAAAAACTATCTTTAAGGAATAACCTTTTCGGGGTCAAAACCCAATTTAACTATTAAACAACCATAACTAATATGCCGGTGAATTAACATAGCCTGGCTTTCGGAAACTTCGTTTGGCATCCAGTAACAAACAGTTTGATCATTAAATTTTATAATCTTCCAAACCACGTCCGGTATCGTAATTGAACGCCCTTTAAATGAATAGACTTTTGAAGTGTCTGAGCTTATGCAACCGGCCCATATTTTCACGGAATCGGTAACAGGGATATGTTTAACCTTATTCAAGGTTGCCCCGAGTAATAAACGGGTTGTATCTTCTGTGGCTATCATAGTACCTATGTTCTGTCCCTGATATTCGCCAAACTCCCCGTAAACTTGCGTATTGCTGAATATCGCTCCGTTTCTATTCCTGGCTGACAATACCCACGCCAAAGCACAATGCCCGTACACAATTTCATAAATAGTCAATGGTTTATTGATCTGTTTATTAATATAGGTATATAATTGATCAAACCTGGGTTCTCCTTGTGTGATGTTCCATTTTGCAAAAACTCCCGATCGATCAATATTAGCGGCTTCCTGATCTGCAACGTCAGCAGCTGTAACAACTGCCTTTTCACAGACGGGGAAACCTTTAACGGTATCCGCAATTGATGTATAATAGGGATTAACCCAAATTCTGCAACCGTCGCAAAAGTCGCTCTTTTCTGTCGGGTACTTTGCGTATAAGGCTTTGACGTATGCAGCATTGTAAGTTTGCGCATTTGAGACACCTGCAAAAAGGGTAATCACAACTATTGAAATTCCTATTCTTTGATAAAATATCTTGTGCATTTTTATGAAAGATAATGTTTGTTTACGATTTAATAACGTCATTGGGTAAAGGCTTTCTTTGAATGTCTTAAAAGCAAATAATAAGTGGTTTTTCATTTAACTAATTGAGTTTTTTTGATTGTAAAACATGGCCGTTAGATAATAGCTTTGTAATGTCCATAGCTCAGCCATAGGAATAAAATGCCTTGCTCGTTAATGTACGATTTTGACAATTCGATCATGGAAAAAAACGCTTGTTGCTTTTTAAATAAGGAAACCAAACAGGTACCCAAATAAGAATTATTCCTGCGATCGTGGCAATTAATATCCATTCGGCAGGAATTTCAGGCGGCATCCACATTACAGTATTTTTTTAATTGTCCCGGTAATTGCACCCCCTGAAAAAAACTTATAAGCAGATATCACTATACCGCCGAACAATACCGTTATACATCCAATGGCGATATACATCCAAATATTTCTGCCGTGGGTGACTGATTTTAAATCTGTTTTTGAAGTGGTAAGGCTATCATGCACCGCTTTATTTTTATTCCTAAAAACGGTAAGCTTTGCATTATCTATGATATAATGCGGAACCGTATCATTTTTGCATGGCTTATAACTCGCCTGCAGGGATGAAATAGATTTTTGCAACAAGCTAATTTTATTCTGTAAATACTTTATTGTCGCAAGATATTTTGATGTATCCAAAGGTTTACCCGGCTGCGTACTTGTAATAAGTGATGATAAATCGTCAATAACATTATTTAAATTATTTGCCAAACCCTGTAGACTATCAATCTTACCGGTGTAATTGGTATTAACCGGGCCAGTAGCTTTTCCAATACTATCTTTAACAGGGAAAGTTTTTGCACAATCAACCGCCAGCTGATCAGGATATTTGTAATTAAATAAATGCTGTTTGGTTATTTGATGATTTCGAATGTAGGTTGAACAGCCCGAGAGTAATAATACAATCGCAAAAGTAAGATAGACAGATATAACAAAATAACTCCAGGCTTTATATTTCTTTTCCATTTTTATTGTTTTTTGGGTTCTTTAAATTTTCTCCATATTTCCATTACCCTCAGGCAAACAGTTAAAATGGCAACAAACAACCCGAACCAAATACCGGCACCGGCTATCCATTTTAAAATGTCATCATCTGTAAGCAGAGTTTTTATAACATATAAAATTCCACTACCCATACCGCCTAACATGCCGACTACGGGCTTTTGATTTAAAAAATTTATCATTGTTGGTTATGCAGCTAAGAACAGTTTACTTTCTTCTTTTCGACGATTTACTAATGTTTGGCTTACTATCTTATCACCGGTTTTAGGGTCCGTTATTTTGTCCCACAACATAAAATGTTCGGCTGCACCCTCGTAATCTTTTTCATTTAATAAGATTAATAGAGATGATTGAGCAAGCGCCCCTGTTCCCTCATTGTATGTAAATGACACCAAAGCATCATATTGATTTTGGGTAATAGGAACCTTTACCTTATTGTTTACCGCATCTTCGTACTGGCCAAGTGTGTTTCTAAACAATGAGTCGGCCTGTGTTTCGTTCGCAAGTTTATCACCTGGCTTAACAGCTTTGCCATCATGGTACCGGGTTGAACCGTAACCAATCGTCCAAACACCGGCAATGTCCCGGTAAGCTTCAAGGCGCAAACCCTCAAAGTTTTTAATTACGGCTAAGCCGTGATCAGATAGTTTCATTGTTTTAAGTTTTGCAATCAAATAGTTATTGATTGCCTGATCATTAGGGTAACCAGGCAATCAAAAGTTAATTATTTAGCAGGCGTAACGGTCTGAGCCGGGGTAAAGAAATTTTTGCTCAAGTAAGCCAAGCCAGATGCAAGGGCTATACCGCCTATTGATTTCCAATCGAATGTTAATGAGCCAGCTTTAACGCTCGTTTCAATTGCGCCAATTACAGCGCCGCCAACTGCCACCAAAAGACCTTTTCCTAAGTCGTTCCAGTTTAATGTAAATAATGATGATGTTTTCATCTTGATTTGTTTTTAAGTATTAATTATTTGAATTTTTATTAGTGTTTTTCGAAGTGTTAAAGCACTGTATAAATGCTTCCCTAGCTTTTTGTAGGGCTATGTCGATTTCTAAAGCAGGAACCATATAAAAGAGACTGTCAAACTTTTTAAGCCATTCCAGTTCTTCCGGCGACATTGCGTCCTCTATCTCTTCGTTTGTCATTTTTAATTTATTTGATGCCTGGTTTACCTACAGCAGCCACTATGCTAATAGTTTTCGATACCTGCACACTGTAGGGCAGCGGGTCAGGCGCTAAACCCCAGTTGTAGGAAATTGAACAGGTGAACACTATAGCCGCTACAGCTGGCTCCGTATCGGTATAAGTTTGATTTGTTGCACGGTCAATATTAACACCATTCTTTTTCCATTGATACAGGTAACCCACGCCAATAGAAGGTGAAATAACATTGGCGGTAAGCGTAAATCCGTTATTTATGCAGACGGTTGCGGTTGTTGCCGTTACGCTGCCGGTGATTTGCGGAGCAACATATACCGTGAACAAGCTTGACATAGGCGAACTACAGCCAGAACTAACATTGGTAGCCGCCAACCCATAATAATACCACCCAGGCGTTGTAGAAACTTCGGTATAAGTACCAGCTGTTATGGTAGATGTACTAAGTGAGCCATCGGCCTTTTGCTTATACCAGGTGAACTTCCAACCTGCTGTTGTTGAATTTGTGGCATTATTAACCGATGTGGTATCATCGTTTATGCCAATAGTCTGACCAGCGACAAACACTTTACCAACCGTAACGTTTGTTGTTGTGTTCGGCGGAGGCGTAGTAACATCGGATGGGCCGGGAATAACCTGCGCTTTTGCGCATAATAAGCAGCACGTTATAGAGGCGATTAAAATTAGCTTTTTCATATTATTAACTTAAAACAGGCTGGATGGTTCCCGCTGCTATTCCTTGTAAATTATTATAATACGCCTGTACGGCGGCTGTCACCTGGGCTAATTGCGCGGTGTTTGACAATGCCCTATAAGCGTTTGAGGCCGCAAGTGTGCTTAAAAAAACGGCTGTTTGATCGCCGGGGTTGTTTGGGTTTTTATTCCAAACTTGATTTGCGTTGGCGGTTATTTCGTACCATTGAATTGAAGTGGCTCCGCTCCTCCAATCGAAAACCTCACCTTTAATAAAGACTGATATGGTGCCTGTTGTTAAAGGAATGTTTACTAATGCGTTTACTGGTAATGACATGATTTGTATTTTTAATTGTTTAAGACTTTGTTGTTACTTTGCCGAATGGATAAAACAAAAATTGTGAGCATACAATACCTGCGGGGTTTAGCCGCTTTAGGAGTTGTGTTTTGTCATTTTGGTTCTGATATTTCATCTATATTCAATTTTGGTCAAACAGGCGTATATGTTTTCTTTTTAATCAGCGGCTTTATAATTGTTTACTCATTAATTAAAGCAGGTTATACGCCAACCAAGTTTTTTACATTTTTATTAAAAAGATCAATCCGAATCGACCCGGCTTACTATGCTACCATTTTATTAACCATAGTCCTGTTTAAGCTACTTTCTTACATTCCAACCTTTAAAGGCAGTGTCATTGACTTTGTACCGGGTCAGCTTTTAGCCCATGTGTTTTATGTCGTGCCTTTTACAAAATATCCTTTTTACAATCATGTGTTTTGGACGCTTTGCGTTGAATTTCAATTTTACTTACTCATCGGCCTTATCTACTTTCTATCTAAGAATCCGGCTTTTAAATCTGTATTCCTGATCTTATTTAGCTTAAGCAGCTTAATCCCCTTTTCAAACTCCTATTATCTTGTTTTTACCTACGCTCCGATATTCGCGCTCGGAATTTCACTTGTTACGCTCTATCAAAAAAGAAGCTGGCTCAATACCGCGCTGCCAATATTTCTATTGTCGATGATTGCTTTTAAGTTTGGCGCTTCGATTTTTATCTTACTTCTTTTTAGCTGCATAGCTATATTTTATTTTAACCTGGTTATTAAACCGCTCTCATTTTTGGGCGATATATCTTACTCGCTCTATCTTACCCATCCCCTAACTTTTATAGTCTTTACAGGGACGGCAAAAAGATTGCATTTCGATCTTAATAGCTATCTGCTATTTTGGCTTTTTATTGAACTTTCACTTGCGATTCTTTTTGCATATATCTTTTACCTGTTAATTGAAAAGCCATCATTGCGCCTGTCAAAGCACATCTTCTATAAAAAAACTAAGGATTCGTTAACGCAAACCCATTTGAGTTTAAAGTAGCTGGGCCTGTAAGTGTGTATGTTGCTTTTACAGACACATTTCCCAGCAGCCGCTTTGCTCCCGATCCGTTTAATGTTAAATTTTGATAGCCCGGCGTAGCGTCAGAAGGTGTAGTTATATCCTGGTTGCTTGATGCGCCATAAATAAAAGTATTGTTCGCTAACTGGTTACAATACAGTTTCCCTGTAGCCATTGGCGCTGTGGCGTTATTGTAAGTAAATACACTCCTGTTATCCAGTATAGCTGTAGAGCTGGCCCCGGTAATTGTGCCGGAAGTGGTTAACCCGCCCGACGAAACATTTATACCTGTATTGGTCAAAGTCTTTCCTGATGTTATAACAATATTCCAACTTATTACAGGCCCTACGTTCCCGCTTGTCCAAACACCAAAACTCATATTCGCCGTTATATTTACTGTGCCACTACCAAAATTCCAGCCGCCTCTCACGTCACCTGATATATTGCCGGATAAATTAACGGTCGGACTGCTTGAAAAAGAAACTGCCCCTGTGCTATTTTGACAAGTCATTGCTCCAAAACTTACCGTTCCACCGCCTGATTTATTGATAGCACCCGCATAGGTTGTCAAGCCCGTAACAGAAAAATCATAGGTTGACAGTTGCAGGCTACCGGAAGGGATCATTATCGTATGGCTAACAGTTGTATTACCGCTTAATGTTGCGGTTCCTACAATTGTCAAGTCATAAAAAGAGGTAAAAGGCAATGTCATCGTAACACCAGTCCACACCGCTATTTCGGAAGTGCCACTGTTATTATAGTTAAATACACCTGTTGCCATTATGGTGCTGGAATTACCATAAGCAAAACGACCGTTTATATTTAATGTAGAAGTCCCGCTTGCGCCGTTAACGCTCCCAGTTCCATTTAATAACCAGCCGCCTATATTGGTGCCGATAAAGGCTATTGTAAGCGCTTTACCCGATGCTATTATTACTGACGGATTACCCATAGATACAGGGCTATTCCCGCTAGTATTCATAGTCCAAGTTTGATTTGTGAGTACGTTAAGCGTACCGTTACCAAAATTTGAACCGCTTCTTAAATCGCCCGTTCCATAGCCAAAGTTGCCTGATAGATTAACAGTAGGACTAACACCGGAAAAATTAACACCCCCCGTACTATTACTTACCGTCACATTACCATTAAAGTTAACAACGCCAGTAGAGGAAGATTTTTTTACTATGCCTTGTAAGAGCGCTGTAGCTATCGTGCTATTATATGCCCCCAATTCTAAACTTGCGCCTGTATCTAAGGACAACTGACCATTTACAGTTAAATCACCTACTATGTATTTTGTATTCGTATTTGTAATCTCTAAATTATTATAAGTAACTGGCGCAACATCCTGCGAAAAAGGAGAATTGTATTGAACAGTGCTATTCGCCCCAGCACTGAAATTAGCTATCATGTTTACGGTACCTCTTAATTCCAAAGTCATCACATTAACAGCCGCAGAAAAATCAATAGTCCCTGAACAAATTACATTACCTGTAACTGTCAACCTACACTGATTAAGAGGAAGTACAGAATTACAAGTTAGCGTACCTGATATAAATAAATTCCCAATTGTTGTATTGAAAAGATACGCCGTTGTAAGCGTGTTGGGATAATCTATTGTATGATTAATATATACATCGTCACCAGGTTGCGGAACGGTAACTAAACGTCTGTCCAATGCGTTTGAAATCCAAACGTTCGGGTCATTCCAATTGCCGTCACACATAGTATACCACACATTTTTTCTGCGTAGCATAAATGTTGCTGCTGGTGATGTTGATATAGCTATGTCCATTTTTAGAAATTCCTTCGTTTTGCCATTACAATCATATCGGCAGTTAAAGCAGCCTTGTTCCTTACATAGATACTTATGCCGCTTTCCAGCGTTATAACCCTGTTACCTGCTAAGTCAATATCAAACAATTGCGGCGCGAGTGCAGCGAGAGAGGCTAATGCCGTAGTTCCGTTATTGCCTGAATTTGCAGGAATAGCGATTTGAGCAACGTTATATTTAGCCGTGGCGTTTGATCCTGTCGCGCAGATGATAATATCAAAGCTTCGGGCATTTGAGCCGTCCAAATTCCTGAATACTATATCAGTAATAACCGAAGCATGCGAGGCTCCTGTTGTTATCAGCGAATCAGTATTGATCGTTGTACCGCTGGCTATATCTACGTTGTCGTAGGTTTGTGTAAGGGTGCAAAACCCTAACTGATTTGATGAACTATCCATTTATAAACTCGTTTGGTAATAGTTAAATGAAACCTTAGTTGTACCGTTAGCGCCATCCGCTCCAGCAGCGCCAGTTGCGCCGGTTGCGCCAGTAGGGCCGGTTGCTCCGGTTGCGCCAGTTGGGCCGGTCGGGCCTGTAGGGCCGGTTGCACCATCAGCGCCGTCAGCACCTGCCGGGCCAGTGGGGCCAGCCGGGCCGGTTGCGCCGGTTGCTCCTGTCGCGCCATCAGCGCCGTCAGCGCCTGCGGGGCCGGTCGGGCCAGTGGGGCCGGTTGCACCTGTAGCGCCATCAGCGCCGTCAGCACCTGCCGGGCCAGTGGGGCCAGCCGGGCCAGTAGCGCCGGTTGCTCCTGTTGCACCATCAGCGCCGTCAGCACCTGCGGGGCCGGTTAAAACAACGCCAACGGTAGGCCATGCGCCGCTTGCTTTTGGGCCATATAAAATACGGGTTACGGTGTTTTCCCAAAAGTCGCCGTCGATACCATCGGCAGAAGTTGGATCAACCGCGCCTGATAATAAGTTTGTGGATGAACCCGCTACAATAATTGCACCGTCGACACCGTCTGCGCCTGCGGGTCCTTGTATTGAAACACCTGTAGGCCATACCCCCGCTGCTTTTGGACCGAAAATAAATTGTGTTGTTGTATTGATAAAAAAATCACCGTCTACGCCATCGGAAACATTTGAAGGGTTTGCCGGGCCGTTTAAAATAGTGTTGCCGTCTATCCCGTCTGTACCATTGGAACCGTTAGCGCCAGAAGGACCGGTCGGGCCGCTTGCCATTGTAAATTTAAGCGTCCATGTTCCCGAAACCATTTCATAAAATGTACCCGCAATTGTATTGATGTAAGTATCGCCGTCGACACCAGGCGTTGAACCGGTCGGCGCAATGGCACCGTAATAAATGGTACTCCCAACTACCCCCTGAATAATAGTTAAAAATACTGTCCATGTGCCTGATACCTTTTGAGCAAACTGGCCGGTATCTGTTTTTATAAAAAGATCGCCATTGTTGCCTGATGTATTTGCAGGTATTGAACCGCTGCCAAATGAAATGGTTGCTCCTACAGAAAGATTCGATGATAAAAAAGTAAGTAGCTGTGCAAAAGTAAACTGGTAAGTTATATTACCGTTTACGTCAACCATGGCCATTATATCATTAGATATAATCGGCGTTGACAATAATGGTAATTGCGATATTTTTTTATCTGACGCCATTATTTAAAAGCCTCCTAAATCGTTTAAAAAACCATAGTTATAATCCGAACCATACCCGGCGCGGTTGTAATCTGTTTTGTCTACGCCACGTATTCTTGCGCCTGGTTGTCTGCTGTTCTTTTCCTTTTCGTTATATCGCCAAAGCGGGAAGCTTGCACGATTTACATAAAGGAATTTTTCAACTTTATTTAAATGAGCATTGGCAATTGATCTTTTTCCGGATATCAGTAATGATATTTGCTTAGCGCTTAAAGGTTCGCTCAAGTCGTGATGTTTTTGAACGGCACCGGTTGAAGTAAACCTGAACGGGTCCAGCTCTATAAATCGTGCAAATGTCAGATAGGCTAACGCCGGTACTAATCCCTGATAAGAAACAGGGTTTCCGTTAATGTCGTTGTAAACGCAACCATTAAAGAAATTTAAATAAAGCTGAGGCGTGCCCGGTAAAAATACCACCTGCAGGGTGGCTATTGTAAATACAGCTCCGGTAATGGCTGCACAGGTGAAAGTATCACCAACAGCAAAGCCGCTACCTGGTACGGTTTGAACAGCCGAGGTAACGACGCCGTTTAAGACAGTAAAAGTAACTGAGCCGCCTATTCCAGCTCCTGATGTTGGCGTGATTGCCTGCCCTGTGTACGTGCCGTCCACCGCAGTCGTTGCCGGTGTGGAAATGGTTATGGTTGAAAGCCCCGAATTTGAAAGCCATTTGATAAAATCATAGTAAAAAGCGTCATTCATAAATAAAGCTAGGTCAAGGTCCTGAGCTTGCTTGATGCAACTATTAATCCTTTTAGGGTCAATATTTGTGGAAATATCCTCGAATAACATTATAGAGTTAATGTCAATCAGGTACATATAATTGTTAATAAACTGCATCATGACTATTCATCTATTGGTTTTGGTGGATTAATAGGAATTATTGCGGTTCTGTCAATCTCATTATCTTCCGGTACCATTTCTTCGGCTTCGGTCTGCTTAAAATTGTAAGCGTTTACCAAAATGGCCACCTTACGTTCTTTGGGTATCGGCATTAAAAGCAGCTGATTGATATTTGCGCCCGAAACTTTACCGACTGTGTCATCAGCAACATTACTGGGAACCTCCAAAATATTCCAGTTTCCCTTCGGGTTTACTTCGAAATAAAAATGACTGAAGATCTCTTCAAATACTTCTGAAAGTTCCAATCTCTCCGGCGCTGTTTGATCGTTAAAATCCAAAATGGCTTGTTTCTTTTCGCCACCATTACTCAAGCCCGATGCCTTATCTGAATTGATCAGCTCCTTTGGTATTGAAAAGCCTTTGATAATTCGGGACTCAACTGATTTTTCAGTAACCTCAAAAAGTTTATCATTATTTTGTATCGAATAGGGTTCAAACTCCGGCTTGCTATCGATATCGTCATACTCAATGACAATTATCTTTTGTGCGCTCTTCGCTCCCTGAAACTTTCCAAGATTCTTTTCTAACTGTGTCGGCTGATTAATATAGCTTTCGCCTGATTCCGGATTTTCATTGTCTACCTCTTCACGGCGTTGCTTCATGAAAAGTATAGTTGACGGCAAAAACCCTGTTGTTACCTCACGGTTATTGAAAACTTTGATGCCGGCCTCTGTCTCGAAATCTTCCCAAACACTGTCAGCATGTATTAGCGGATAGTCGTCAACTTCCGGATTAAAATAATATAACTGGCCTTTATAGTCATCCCATCCACCCGCTTCTATAACCTGTTTTTTTATAATTACCGGGTCCGGATTGTATTTATTAAGGAAAGCTATTCTCGACCTGGTTAAAGTCTTATTTGTCTTGCGTCCCCAATCAAAATAAACGGCGTATTTATTTCGGGTTTCCAAGTTATCAGGATCACACTCGCGTATATCCTCAAATTTCACATAGTTAACCGAAGCTATCGTATAATTTGCATTGTAATTGATATGGATACCAAAGCCAGTGAACAATGCTTTATCTGTAGCGATCGACTTTAAAAGTTTGGCAAGCGTTAAACCTCTATCATTGATGATTACTTTGCCTAGTTCAGGCTCTTCAAAGCTGTTACCGCAAATAAATTTGGCACGTTTATTCCAGCAGTCTTTAGCCGTTGGAGAAGCGGCCACCAGTTCAAGCATTCTCTGAGGGTAAGCGTTATCAAGGTCATAATTTAATATACCCCAGGTCTGATTCGGCCTAACGAGAATCCTGCGTTCGATCTGCGGTAAATAGCTTTTCATTATGCGATTTAATTCTTAAAAAAAGAGCGGAACTTATTATTTTCCGCTCCCTTTTATTTTAATATTTGATATTCAATTTACGCAGCTATAGCGTTTAGCCTGGCTAATGTATTTTGATAACTTGCCGGAATGGTTACGCCTGTATAAGTAAAACTTAACGCAGTCGTTTCGTAATAGAAGGATTCAGCACCTGCAGCGGTCCCAATGTAAACCCTGAATTTCACAGCTCCAACGGTTGATGCCCAAGTGATCTGTACAGAGTTGTTTGTTCCCGAGGTTGTGGCGTTTACTTCTGTCGAACCAATTGTTTCACCAAAAAGATCAACAGCAGTTACTTTAGCGTAATAAGTGCCGTTTGCTAACGCTCCGCTTGCTACGACTGAGGCTGCAACGGTACCCGGAATTGCTGTTGTCGGGGTTGCAGTACTTGAACCAGGCACAGAACCACCAGTACCGGCAGGCGCAGTTATTGTAAAACTCAGGCTCGAGGTCGTAAAATACGATGTTTGCGTATTTGTGACTGTTCCAATATAGACACGATATGACACAGCACCATTTGCAGCCAGCCAAACAGCTGTTAACGTTCCGTTAAGGGTTGCAGTAGCTGTCAACTCGTTACTTCCAACGGTCGTACCTAATGCATCGACTGAAACAATTTTAACGAAATATGGAACAGCCGCCAAAGAACCGCTGCCGGCATTTGGTGTCAAGCTTGAAAACACAGGCGCCATGGTTGCACTTGTCGCACTTCCTGCGAGTGGAACGGTTGCCGTAACCGGTAAAGTGGTTAAGCCTATCGCGCGAGGCGGGTATGGCTCACGTATTTTATCAGGGTTGGTAAGCTTGATTTTGTAACCACCTTCAACCGTTTCATCAGCCGCATTGCGTTCGCTATCTGTAACGATAAGGCCGTTAATAGCCCCGAACAATTCAATAGCACTGTCGCCGGATTTATAGTTGTTTACGGCAATCGCTTTTACACGGCCGTAACCCATTTGCATGATCAGGGTTTTAATGTCAGTAGAAACGTTAGCGATATTAAAATCAATTTCCTCGGTGAAACGAGGTCCTACGGATGATTTTGCTAGCTTTGAAACGGTGTTAAAGCTGTTGTTGGTGCCGGTGAATTTATACAAATTCGCCCCGTTTATCGGAAACAAGCCAGTAATTACGAGCGGGTTGTTTATATCGTAAACTTCAATGAATTCACTGGAATTATAGATATATATCAGATCTTCTACCCCTGCTGTAATTGGCGTATTGCTTCCTAATTTGTAGCTACCGGCAATTTTATTGAAAACGCTCATTGCGAAATTTTTTTGAGGTTATTTAATTAGGGCAACCCGAAGGCTGCCCCTGTTAATTTTTTAGGCAGATAGGTAGAATAATTCGTTTGCAAACTTGAAGTTTACAGCCGCTTTCATCCTGGCTTTCATCCTTACCACGTTATCATTGGTATAAGGCTTCAGGTAAACGGTTGACAATTCCGAAGCATCACCCAACAGATCGACACCTAAGAAAAGGTTTGAAGTGCGGGCGCCAAGGATAGTGTTAGCTTGCCAATGGTTCATGATCTGTAAAGGGATACCGAGGTAATCCATTTTCTTAATATCAGTAAATGCATTGATAACGTTTAACGCTTTGTTTGCCTGTGCCTGTGCAAAAGCATAACCTACGTGCAAAGGAACCTGCAGGTTAAAATCTTCCTGGATACGGTCGGCAGGGTCAAGCTGAGCATAAACAGCACCTAATACCGCAAGGACGTTGCTTACATTAATAAAGCTTACAGTTGCTGCGGTTGCGGTACCTGAGAATGTAGCAGGAACGCGGGTATTTACATCGTTGTAATTACGAACCAGCTTAAATGTGGTCGCGCTGGCTATTTGGATAAAGTAAGACTGGTTATTATTCAAAAGAGCCAGGTTATTTGTACCGCCGGCAGTTGTTTCAGCAATGTTACCGGTAATGCCGCTTATGGTTACAACGTCACCATCTGCAAGATTGGTTGTACTTGTTACAGTTACGATACCAGATGAACTTATAGCGGTCGAAGCCATAAAGTTATTTGCATTCGCACTTAAACTAACTTTATATACGCCCGAAGCTGCGGAAATTGTGGGTAACAAACCTAAAAAAGCAGCTGTGAAAGTAGCCTCTTTGGTAGCGCTTTTACCTAACCAATATAAACGCTCGTTTGCAATCTGAATTTTGGTCAAATAACGTTGCACCATGAAATCAGAAAGATCAACAATACCCTCGTAATCCATGAAAGAACCAGGTTTAAGAGCCTGAGATTCCCAAGACTGTATTAGCTTGTCCCATTGCTCCTGTTTCATGAACTCGAAAGTAACCGGGTCAAGGTAGCTTTCAGTTTGTTGCGCTGTTGTACCCTGATCAACGAAAGTACCTGATGGATTTTGCAATACTACGTTATCATCAACGTCAAGGATAATTTTTCTTGATTTTACGTCATTGATGACTGTCAGCAATCCACGCTTTACGCTATCCGCTTCAAGCAATGTGCTGGCCATGAACCCGGCCAGCGCTTCACCGGCATAGGTATTGTTTGTGAAAGTGAATTGTGCCATTTTTTTATTATTTGATTTTTAAAATGAAAATTCTGTTAATTGATTATTGGTTTTTTGCCGATTATAACCGGTGTTTGTTTTCAGGGTTGGCAACTGATCTTTGAACAGCTGCTTTAGCTATCGAACCCATTTCACCAACAAGCGGGCTCTTTTCCCTTACGGTTTTACCACTTCTTTTCGAACCCTCAGGAATAAAGGATGATTTTATCTCATTCTTTATTTCCTCATTCGATTGTTTCATGGCTTCGACGTTTGCCTTTATAGTATTATTGGCCTCAACCAACATACCGCCAAGTTCCATAATTGCGGCTCTTGCCTGCTTAGGGTCCTTCATGCTGAACGTTTTACCGTTGATCTCCATTTCGTCATCTTCGTCGTCGTCCTGATCATCAGTATTATCCTCGTCATCTGCCTTTTTAGCTTCCGGGTCGTCCTGTTTCTTTTTAGCGTCTGCGTCGTCGTCCTCAGGTGATTTTTTAGCGGCGTCAGCGTCATCATCATCGCATTTCTTGTCATCGTCATCCATGCTTTCAGCACCGAACACGCTTGCAAGGGCATTTTGTAATTTTTCAAGTAAAGAAGTGCTCTTCTTTGTTTGCTCTTCTTTTTTATCTTCAGCTTTAGTGCTCATTTGATTTGAATTTAATTTGTCAGTATTTTGGTTGGTTAACTTACTTTGTGAAAGCTCAATTGCCTTATCAATAACCTGTTCTAATGTGCAAATGCCGTCGATAAGACCGTTTTCAATGGCGTTCTGAGCTAAATACACCTGGCCGGCTAATGGTTCCTGATATGTTTTTTCACCAATGGTAATATCAGTTAGTTTTAGTTTACCGTCCCTGTTTGCAATAACAGATGACATAAAAATCGTATCCAATGGATTGAGGCTATTTATTTTTAAGCCCGAATAATCACCCTCCATTGCATTTAAAAAATCCATGTTCTTTTGTGGCGAACTATCGGCATTTACATAATGCTCAACATATCCGTACTCTTCCATGGCCTTTGAATCGTCATAAAAATTAGCTGCGACACCTATAGAGCCAATTTCAGCAGTTGCATGACTTACCCAAACTTCTTTCGCACTACTACCTATCCAGTATGCCGCAGATGCTATCATGCCATCACAAAAAGCCATGATAGGTTTTTCAGAAGATTTAACCAGGTCGGCAAACTCTCCCGTACCCTCAACACTTCCACCACCGCTATTAATTAAAAGAACTATTGCCTCAATTTGCGTGCTTTGGTTAGCTGCTTTTACCCATGCTCCCAATGTATCAGTACCGGGACTGCCGCAATAATCATATTTCATGATCGTGCCGGCAATAGGAATAACGCACACATTTCCGGTTGTATCCAAACCAACTATCTCACCTGACCAATCATCAATAACTACTTTGCTATAAGTTTTTGCGGTGATTACGTAAGGTTGCTCGATCTCGGCAGTTTCTACCTCGTCTCCGCTGGCTGTAAAATCACGACTTAAAAACCGCATTGCTCTTTGTCTTTCGACCAGGGCGGTACGAGGTTCAATCAACCATTTACCGCGACTTATAGCAGATGCCAGTTTATTAATGTTCATGGGTTAAACCAGTAGTTTTATTTGGATTGGTATAAAAATCGCACTTAAAAATGAGGTGAGCTTTACAGCTATTTGCGACAAGGTTTTAAAAACAAAAAGCCCCGGACGATGGGCGACCAGGGACTTTTTACCAATTATAAACCTAAATTATGAGAAGAGCATTTTACAAATCCCCCGGAATATTTACCGGGGGATTAATTTACAGCGATCCCCTGCGAGGCGCAATCATCGTTAGCTTAATCCGCTTTGAAGTTGTAGCGAGAGCGGGGCTCGAACCCGCGACCTTCGGGTTATGGGCCCGACGAGCTAACCATCTGCTCCATCTCACAGTGTTGGGCATCCTTTCAGACTCAGGTTGATTCTTGTTTTTGCCTGCGATTATCCCGGTGAAATCAAAAATATGTAAAGTATGTGAAACCACATAATTTAATTGAAAATATATATCGCTTTATAAATAGTCGTCCGGGATTTATCAAAAAACACAGAAGCTTCCAGTACTGCCTTTTCCTGTGAAATATTCCGCGCCCGGCATTGCGCATCCACCCACAAGTAAATTTCACGATAAGTAAAAATCTTATCAGATATAAAACCGGCTTTGAACATTTCCGTTAATGTTCCATCGTCGAAAAGTTGATTTGCTTTTACAATATCCATTTTATAATCTTACTAGGTCAACTTTGCAAGGTTTACCCTTTTCCCATGAATCAATTTTAGAAACGTAATAGTCCGCGCCGTCTTGACGAATGTAAACCGGGATTGTAGGGTCAAACTCGGCGATATCCAAAGGCGTTAAATAAAAATACCTGGTAACCTTCTTAGTTTGGTTTAATATATTTTCAAATTCAGAATAATATTTTGATTTAAGGCCTGGTAATATTCTTTGATGGCCACTAAAAGTTATACCATTACCAGGAAGATCTTTCCACGCTAATTGACTTGCTGCCGGGCTTAAATCAGGCGCGTCCGGTTTATAGAAAAAAGGAACGCTGATCACATCGTTTATAGGAACTGTTACAGTCTCAAAACCAAGATCAGCGTCAGAAAATATGACCGTTATTGGCTGACCGTTGGGGCCCATGTTAGATATGTTCAATTTTTCATCGATCAATAAACGCGGCTGGCTTCCTACTGAAAATTCATCTGTTACCGTTGGGTCACTAATTTGCGCCAGCGTGCCGCCGATATATGGCCGGTTAATTGTCGGCCCGAATATACTTGTAAATAAGTCCTGTTCTGGTTGTGTCGGATTGAGCGTTTTGTCATTAATGTTTATTTGATCATCAGCAAAGAATTTAGGCATGTAGTTTAGTGGTATGGCTGTATCCTGCTGATATTTCAATTTGTTAACCTGGCTATAATTGCCTAATTGGTAGGAAACCTGTTTTCCAATATCTACACATTTTTCAGACCAATCAATTTTATTAGGCAAGTTGGCTACGATAGCTTTAAAGCTTGTGAAAATAATTGTGCCGGCGTTCGGGTCGCTGATTAAAATTAAACCGAACCGCTGCAGGGTGTCTTTTAAGAAATCAATTTGAGCAACATCCGGTAATATTCTTTCGCATTGTATAGGCTGTTCCCATAATACTAACTTTTCATTTGTCAGGATATCAAAAGAAGCTCCCTTTTTAAATATCACATAGGTATCTGTAGAAGGGTTTTGCCCGATATTGTTTATATGGCAACGTACGTAAAGCTTTTGGCCCGTGACTAGTGAAAAATCTTGTGAGAGCTTTTGACTTAAAAATGTTTCCTGTGAAATAAGCGGGTTATGTGATGTAACCGTTGAATTTTGATCTAAGAAAAAAGATATTGCCGCAAAATCGGTAACGGTGTTATCCGGGTCCTGTAACGTGAATTTAATAATTACTTCCGTTGCCTGACTACCGCCTAAACGTCCGCGTACAAATAGATCAAATTGTAATGTAGCCGTAAAATCTACGTTTGTCGTTGCTATAAAGTGATCACTGGGGCCGAACGCTATAACATTACTAAAAGGCGCGTCATTCTGATAGATATTAGTTGTGTCCCATGCAGCGCCGATATCGGCACGTGAACGGCTTATAACCTGATCACTTCCTTTTGTATAGGTTGCACTCAAGTTGTCGGGTGTATTCTGAAAGTCGGTACCGTGTTCGAAATCGCTATTATCAAATTGTACTATTAGCTTTGGATAAAGGTTGGCATAGTGCGGGTCATTGTAAATACAGCTTTTTTGTTTATCGATACTGTAACCTGTTGATTGTACCAATAATCCTATTGCTGTATGCAGGAAAAACCCGGGCCTTAAATTTCTAACGTTGATATGTCCGGTAAAAGGTGGTATTGTGCTAATGCCACCATAATTAACAATCGGCCAAATCCAGCCATCGGTTTTTTTCTGTGATAGTGCTGCATGCGGTACATCGAAAATACAATTTGCCAAGTTATTAGGGTCGTTAGGAAATGGCATACTATATTGATCAAAAACCTTTTTAGTACCGAATCCGCTCCATTGGCTTGTACTGTCGCCCATATCATAAATCTGCCCGCCCAATTTATCTAAGAAATCACAGTTTCCGGATAGTACCGTAATATCAGCCACGTTGTTTTGAACATCTATAATTTCGGCTATTCCGTTTGAAATAACTTCGATTCCATCTTCTATAAACGTCGCTGATAGTTGCGTATAGGGTAAATTGTTGGTTATGGCTATATCATCCGGAAAACCCAATACCGCGCGGTTTTTTTGTGTTAATGGCAATTGAAACGACTTTGTATAATTATTTTGAAGGCTTTGCGGATCGCCTAAATCGTTAACCTGTAATGTTAACGAAATATTTGTGCCGCCGTCCTCTTCACTAAGAAAGTCAACCGAAACATCATTAATAATAAGCTGTTTATTTTCCATTACCTTGAGCTCCTATCCTGTACGTATGATAATAAAGATTGCTGCCTGTTCACGTCCTTAACGTCAACAACTGGCGCCGGCATTTTAGAAATTGCCCCGGCAAAACCATTAACGATATCACTAACAGAATTACCATGCAAAGAAACCGGACCGCCGCTTAATGATGGGCGCAAACCGTTGTCACCTGTCGGTAAATAATTACTAAATACACCACCGGCCGCAAACCCTGGCGTTATCCATGGACGAACAGGCACAGAACTATCGAAAGCGCGACCGCCGAAAGCTTGATTTATTGAACTCGCTAAGCTACGCGCATAAGGATTTTGCATGGCTTCCGAAACTAATATTCCCTCGCCTGAACGTAAATTGGCATTAGTATTATCAGTTTTACTATAACCAGGCAACCTTCCACCGCGTCCATCTGAATCATAGTGAATACCGCCTAATGCATAAGCAGGCGGTTTTTGTGCGCCTATAGTTGTGATCTGCAAAGCAGTTGCCGCAAGTAAAAACGGCAATTCCGCGGTTGCTATTATTGGACCTTCCTCGGCATAAGCCTTCATTATAGCTAATGCACCATCCATAACGGCCTTTCCTATATTTAATTCCTGTTCTTGCTTGAACTGCTTTTGCTTTTGTTTACCTTCTAGGACACGATATTTCTCGTTTACAACATATTTTTGGGTTTCAGTAAGCGCCTGGTTTTGTAATTCAAAGGTTTTCTGACGCTCCATGTTCACCTGCTCGGCCTGATTTTGCTGTTGTAGTGATTGCTGTAAAATCGTGAACGCTGAGCTTTCAATTTGCTGTGCCAGCTGCAATTCCTGCTGTTTATTTCTTAGCTGATAATTGCGGTTAAGCTCGTCCCGTTTGTTTAGATATTCCTGTTCTAACTCAAGTTTCCTTTCGTCAGTTAATCCTTTTATCGAAACTTCGGTGTTATATTGATCTAGCGCCTGCTGTTGCTCAGCGGCCAGTAATGCTTTAGGGTCACGCGCTCCGGTTGCCTTTAATACTGCAACCCGGTCTAATAAGGCGATCCGTTCATCTTCGAATTTCTTAAGATCATCTAAAACCTTTTGCTGATGCTGTATTTGTAATTCGGTCTGTTTGTCATTGGCGATAGCTATCAGCTCGTTTTCATGATCTAATTCAGACTGTAATAATTTAGCCTTATCACCGGTTGCGGTTTTTAATGATGCCTTTAATTTTGATTGATTCTCCCTTAAGTCGGCTAACTCTTTTGCTAATGCTTCCCGACGTTCACTGTAGGCTAAATTTTCAGACTGCCGCTCTCTTTCTTGGGCACCATCTATTGATTGAATTTGCAATGACGCTAAATCATCAGCCGCCTTTTGCGTTTCTTCAAGTACTTTCTTATTATGATCTTCAACCAGTTTTTCAGAAGCGGCGTATCTTTCTTTCTGCAGCTGATCGATATCGCCTTGTGCCGCTCCGATGGCTGTACGGGCCGCACTTTTTACTCTAGGCGTAGCTTTTGCACTATGGAGTAGTGATTGCTGTTTTTCGACAAATTCCTGCTGTTTGAATATCAGCTGTCGGTAGTGTTCTTCGGAATCGCTTAACTCTTTATCAAAAGATTGTTTCTCAAAGGCCAGGGTACGCGCCAAAGAAGCGATACGTTCTGAATTTGCCTGATCGGTTGCTCGCTTTAATTCATCTATCTGTTGACGTTCTTTTTCAGCATTTGCCTCACCTTTTACGTTTATAGCATCGAGGCGATTTTGTGCGCGTTCTTCTACCATTTCCCGCTCTCTCGAGGTGGCAATTTGTTTTTGCTGAGCTTCGGTAATGGCTTTCAGATCATCTTCGCCGTTAACCAGGCCTTTGGCTTTGTCCAAAATTATAGCGTAATCGATGCCATCTTGCATCAATCGTTGTTTCTCCTCTTCCGAAAATTTACGCCCATTTACCGCACGTTTCACGGCCAGTTCATATTCTTTGTCGGCAAGTTCTTTATTGCCTTTATATTTATCTTCCGCTATTTTTTGTATTTGATCGAAATAAGCCTTTTCCTGTTCGGGAGTATTTCGGCGGTTTCTCATTTTTAACTGGATTTCAGCTATTTGAGCATCTGCTTTCGCATCGTCAACGACATCCTGTCTTTGCGCCCGGCGTAAATCTTGCATGGAGCCGGTTAACTTTACAGCTTCGTCGTGCGCCTGTTTCATATCATTGAACAATTCTGAAAAGCCTACACCTTTACCTAAGTCAGACATAAAAGCCTCGTAAGCTCCACCAATACCTGATATTTGCCTTTTTAGAGCGTCCGCCTGTGGTGTAAGTTTAGCAAACCAGCTTATAAGAACACCGATGCCAGCAACAACCAAAGCAATTGCCGCTACCATGCCTATCATAGTAGCAGACATTCCCTCTAAGCCTGCCTCTCCTGCCTGTGCAGCCGTTCCAACCTCTGCAATTGACTCGGAAGCTTTTGAAGCATTACCTTTCATTGCGTTAAAACCCTGCGAAACACTTTGCAGTACTGTAGAGAATTGATTAAAACCAGGTATAATACTTCCAGCAAATCCCTTTAGCGCGTTTTCATACTGGCCGACCTTGCGCTGATGGTTGCCCATCTGTTCATCAAACTTTTTAAGCTGATTATTCAGGTTATTATATTCGGCGATCTGTGCTTTGATTATTGGCGTGGTAGATGCAAAACCATTTTCAGCGTTTTTAATTGCCTTACCCAACGCCGCTAATTTGGCAGATGCTTCCGCATAGCTGCCGTTTGCTGCTTGTATAGATTCTTTTGCTTTCCTAGTGGCGTCAACTTCTTTTTTACGCTCGAGGTTCAATTTGGAAATTTCTTCCCGGTTGAGCTGAGCGTTTAACTTACTTTGTGTCAGCTTCTCATTGTATTGAGCAATAGCCGCCTCTGAATTTTCGGTAACCTTTTTTAAATTATCGGTTGCCGTGGCTGTAGCGTTTACGTCAGCCGCATAAGATTTGATAGCCGCCCTTGCGTCGTCTAACGACAGGTCGATTTCAATTAAAACTTTTTTTGAAATTTCGTCAGCCATGGCACAGATTTTTAGTATATTTATCCGTACCCTAATTAGATTTAAGCGATTGTTTAGCCGTGGAAAGTTAACAATCGCTTTTTTATTTTAAGTGAGTAGAGGTTTTATCATCTATTCCAATTGTGAGGGAAAATGTTAGTACTTCTGAATATTTCGCTTATTTCTGATTGACTTTTTTGTTTGAGCCATTCAGCTATTTCTTTAGCGGTTGGCCGACTAGCTTTCTTAGCTGTGTTTTGATTGGTTTCAGGTATTATATTCATTTTATTAATCTTCGTCTATGATTGATTTATTAAATCTTATGTCAAGGTTATATTTTACCTCGTCATCTTCTACACCTACGGTAAGGTTCCTGGTCATTAAAAGGAAATGATCAGGTGTGTTAAATCCGTAGTAATAAGAGCACTCGTTTCCGTTTTCACTGAACTTTTCAGCGTGTATTTGGCTAAAGTCCGGGCGGTACCCTTTCATCAGGCAAAATCTAAGGAAAACACGTTTAAGAGCGTCAGTTTCAGTTTGCTCGATCTGCTCTAATATCTTGTCGGTTGCTTCGAACGCGTCTATTACGGTCAGGGCTTCCAGTTTACTATTTTGATTATCCATGTTACTTAAAAAATCCCTGCCGAAACAGGGATTTTGATTTAGTTATATATATTAGATAATTAGGCTTGTTGTTCGCCGCCTGGCCCGGAGTTTTCACCGTTATTAGCTTCCGTGCCGTCAGCTGCCGGTGTATTTGATTTTTCGTTTTCCGCGTCGGTAGTCTTAGATGCTTCAACTTTTGAATCTTCTTTTACATCAGCTGTTTTTTTAGGACCTCGTTTAGCTTTTTCTTCGCCGGTTACAGCTGCTGCAGTTTTATTTTCCTGCCTCGATTGATAGAGCGTTACATAAGCTTTTTTCAGATCAACTATTTGGGCTTTCAAACCTTCAACGGTTTCGTCATCGTCGTCGTCATCATCACCAGGGAAATGATCACCGGTCGGCTCGTCATCTTCCTTCGGGTCAAATATTACTGTTGGTTCATCTGAGCCGCGTATAGCGATATCGTTAATATTGCTGTGAAGCTCCATAGCATCACTTTTATTCAATTTCAGACCGTTACTTTTTAGGTCTGCTAGTGTTAAATGGTTTTTTGACATTGTATTATTTTTAAGTTAAAAATTTAGTTAGTTGCACCTTCGCGCCCGTTGTTCCACATGATGAAATCGCTTACATCATCTTTTAGAATATCGATAGCACTTTTACTTTTTGGAAATGTCTTTGTTTTCCAGCCTCCGCCCCAGGGTGTCCCGGGCTCGTCGCTTGTGTAAAATAAATTACAGTGAGTTAATTCATCTTCAATAATGAACTCTACTCTTTTAACAGTAGCATGGGCAGTTGCCATTATTTTAATTATTTAAGTGAAAAATTAATTTGATCTTTTAAAATGAGCCTCAACCTTTAAGATCAAAGCGGAAAGTTTTGGAAATAGCTTCTCATCGATAGTTACTTTAATAGCGGTGGTCTTGCCCTTAAATGGAAACTCTACAAAATTCGTAAATTCATGTTTTGTAAGTTCAGCTTTGAACTTCTCCACTTTATAATTATCTGCAACTATTCCGACGATTTTAGTTCCCATTGCTTCATTTATTAATTTGATCTTTTTAAGGTTGAAAGCGTAATGGTGAGGTTATCCAAAGTTGACATTAAGTCAGTTGCATTTTGAATAGCATCTTTAGAAGCTTTGTTGAACTCACGAATTTGGGCAGTTTTAGAAGCTACCTCGAATTTTTCAAGTTCATTTTTGCTTTTCTCTTCCACAGGTTGAGCGTTCCAATAACTACGCAGATCTTCTATATCTTTTACCGTAATGTTTTTGCCGCTGCTGGCTTCGATCTGCAAAGCTTTTAGCGATTCGTTGATGCCGGCGATAAAATCCGGGCTATAAATTTTTGTTGCCATGTTTTATTTTGTTTGTAAAATGATCTATGAATTTAACGAGTTGTTCTTGTGAGAATTTAAGCTGCTGATTTAGTAATTCTGTTTTACCAGCTTCCATATCAACCTTTTTTTGATTAATACCCAATTCGTTTACCTTATCAGAAATAAGTGTCAAAAACAGATTCCCAAATTCACGGGGTAAAGTCAAAAATGGTTTGATAGATTCCGGTCTAAACGCATTTTTAGCGTCAACCTGAGTTGAAACAACATATTCCCCGTCGTAGTGATACCACTCTTCGGAAAGATTACCTTTTATACCTTTCCAATATATTTTTATGTTGCCCGACTGCCAATCTTGTTCTATATGAAATGAGTTTTCCATTATTGTCTTTGTATATTGATGCTTGGTAAATTGAATGTCAAACCAAATGAATACTGATCGATGAACGTTTCGTATTCATTGAAACTTCCGGATGCTACTACTATCGTCTGCCACTTAACCGGGCTTTGTGAAGTAAGCATCTGAACTTTTGGGCTATATTTAACAGATTGCAAACCTTTAATGTCATCTATGCTCACATTTTCAGCGTAAACGTTCATTTTAAGGCCGGCGCTTTTCATGATCACATCTTCGATAGTGTCAGTATTTGCCCAATCAGTAATATAATTCTTTATAATAACCGGGTCGCTAACTTCTAAGCCTACTTGCTGATTATAGACGAAACGATAATAGTTCCATGAGCCAGTTAACCCTATCCAACGTAAATAAACTGAACGGTCGGGCGTGTTCTGATCGATACGGCAAATTAAAGGCTTAGTAAGGTTGTAAACGGTTCCGGCTGTTGATGTATCAGCTGTATTTACCGGCGTTACTGAGCTTCCACCGTCCGTTGCTGTTACTGTATGCACATAGGTAGCGTTGATATCGGCGATTGCATCATATTCTATTACAGTTCCCTGAACACATGGCACAGTTTGAGCAAATACCGTCGTACCGTTTTTGGTAACCGTCATAGTCAGCAAAGGAGTTCCAGCGGTTGACGGTCCGGTTGAAACAGCGATAAATTTAATTGGATGTGATGCCGGTACGCTTAAAGAACCGCTCGCGCTTATTTCAGCATAATAAGCCAAATTACCGTTATCCCAAATTTGAATACCACCATCAGCGAAATGAACACCCGGGGCGTTTTCAGTATAAGAATAATTAATTATTGAAGGTAAGCCGGATTTATATTTAAGCTGTACTGAAAAATACCAACATTGTGCAGGTATGCTAAAATTAATAAGCAGGCGGTTTAAACCTACATGCTCAACAATTGGAATGTTTACTAGTCCCTGATCAGCTATTATAAATTTACTTCCGTCCTGATTTAATAAAAATCCTGTATCTTCATTCAGTAAAAAGCCTATGCCGTCAGATTGGCCGGCTAATTTGTTTTTATTTATATCCAGTAAAACGATATCGTAATAATTGGCTAATCCTACCATGTATTCGCTGAATATAAAACCCAAGTCGAACGGAAAGCCTGGGTTATAAACAGGGTTTACAAAATCAGTTAACCATTTTGCAGGCTGGAAACCTAAAAGATATGGTACAAACTCCTGCATGTTACCGCCGCCTAATTGCTGTATCTGACGCGCTGCATAAAGAACATAATAAGGGCGGCTTATTACTGTCCATTGTATTGTATTTCCGTTCCACGTTTCAGCGTATTGAATTTGATAGCTGGCAGAAAGTTGCATGTCACGGTAGTTAACCAAAGTATAATTACTTTTATCCTTCGGCATTACTAACGATTGCAGTAAACTACTTAAGTCAACCTTACAATATCCTGAACTATCAGGGCGATTTGTCCCGGTGATGGTGGTTAACTTTCCGGTTAACGGGTCAACATAGCTGATTAATGTTAAGATTTTATAATATGGGCGTAAGCTGTTGATATTAACAAATCCAACGGTATCATCTGCCGTATATGGGCAATTAAGGTTTAATGTTCCTGCTGTTACCCCCAGTACTTCATAAACGCCGGAATAGAGCGCGGTTTTTATATAAACAAAGTCACCAGGTGAAGTAATATCCGGTTGACCGGGGATTATGGCAGTAATAAATGTCCTAACAGTAACATTGGTCATATCCGCGTTTACAGCGATAATGATCGTATTTGCGGCGCCTTGAATAATAGATGTTATTTCAAAATCTTTGCGCTGATATTTAAACCAAATATTATTAAAAGCGGCATTCCAACGGCTTAAATTTCCGTTACCTAAATCAACCGAAGGGTCACTTTGCAGAATATTACCGATCAGCCCGACGTTATAGGTTACAGACTTTAAACCGCCGTTAGTATCTTTTACATAAGCTGTTCCACCGCCTGAATGTAAACCGGTAAAAGTATTGCCGGCTTGCCAAGTAACATTATCTAAGCTATACTGAATTGCCGGAAATGATGACGTTGCGTTTATTACAACCTGGCCATCATCCGCGCCTATTGCACTTTCAGGGGTTGTAATAACATTAATGATTGTAAGGTCGTCGGCTGCAGGGTCCGGACCGGGTGCACTTCCCGGCGTTACCGAAGTAATAGTAAAGTTTGTGAAAAATCCGGTTGACGAATCAGATAAAGCACCGGAATAAATTTCCGTAGCTAATCCGGGAACTGCGCTTGTTAAATTACTTACAGCGCCGTTGATGTTTTGGGTATAGGCAACAACGCAATTATTACCGTTAGTAGGTAAACCGGTTGAGGCATCGAATATAGAAACGATTACACGACCGTTTAAGGTTGTGCCGGTGAAAAATGTTCCTACGTAGGATAATTGCGCGTATAGTGACATTATCTAAATATTATTTTTATACTGTCTAAGCAGAAAGTAACTCTTTCCAAAAATTTACAGTTAGCTGAAAACTTCCAAAAAGTTTCGATCATTTTAGGAAGCAATATTATTCTTCCAAACAATGAGCGTTTTTTTAACTTAACCTCTATCATTTTCCAATCCATTGTATATTATTTTCAGTTAAAAAATAATGTGATTTGCAAGGAAAATTGAAGTTTCCAATCGACGGCGTAAGTGTTATTAAATTTGCGTCTTGTCCGTCTATCCAAATTGGTTTATTAATCAATGTCCATGAATTTGGACTTCTCCCAAATGGTGTAATTGTTTTATAGCCGCATCCGCAAGCGCAAAGATGAATAGCTGTATGGTATTTAAAAGAAATATATAATATGCCTTCTTTCAATTTGTCAGGCATAGTAGTTACAAATTCAGGCGTTAACTTATCTCTTTTCATTTTTATTTATTATCGAAAACATCGAACAATGCAACAAACTCTTTAGCAACATTATCAGCAATACGATCGACGCCCGGGCCAATCAAACTATTTATACTTTCATCACTCAAGGGCTTTGTAAGTACTCCAGGCGTTCCCTTATACCCGTATTTATGAATATGCCTTGTTATGGCGTATGCTGCACTTTCAGGGATACCACGAACAAGACACCAGGCCTTTACATTTTCAATCATCGGCGGTTCACTTGCCGGTGTTCCTGGTGCTGTAGGTTTGCGGCCATACTCTAAAGCATCAATCCAAAATGGAGCCAGCAGAAAAGCCTGTAAATCCGTTGTTAGTTCCTGCAATTCCTGTACTGTGTGTCCGGTCGCATACCGACCGCTTTCCTGTAATGACTGAATGACTGCATTTTTACAGGCATCAATCATTTCATTTAATATGTCTACAGTCTCAGTCATTACAATTATGAATCAATTGATTCGTCGTTATAGAACTTTTCCTTTCTGATCGAATCCCGTTTCTCCTGCGCGGTTTTTTTGTCGTTTGGACCGCCCATAAAATATAATTCTGTATGTTCACAAACAGGGCACTTAAACCGTCTCATTCTAAAAAATCGTTTAGATGGTATTCTTTCAAGAAATTCCATTTCAACGACGTGACAAATAGGACATAAATGTATTCCGTCATCGTCTTTTATGGCCATGGTATTACTGGAACGTTTGCGTTATACATTGTATTCAAATTCATAGTCAGCTTTACGCCGGTAAGGTTTATATCAAAATCATTATACATGATACTTACCTGAGCTCTGTCCTTTTGATGGACCTTGAAATATCTGCCGCCTATTATCTGATCACGGTAATTTGCCAGCGTAACCATAAATTCATTAGCCATAGTTAGCGCCTGGTCTGCAATCGCTTCGTTTTGGGCTGTGTTCTGATCAAATGTAGACTTATAAAGGAATTTGATTTGCAGGTTGAATTTATTCGATATTGCGTTGCTCAATGTAAAGCTTGATTCAATTGGCGGTAAAGCATACATACAAACAACCGGGAAAGTCTTTTGGCTATCCAGTTGTAAATTAAGTTCATCAGCTGTGCCGTACAAGAAACCCGGCGCCTCTGTAAGCTGATTAACTATTGCTTGTATCTGCGTTACTATCATTGTTTTAAAAATGCTAGGTATAAATCCCAATAACAGGTAAAAAACGCTATCGTATACTCTTCGAATGATGCTGACTTTAATAAGTGATTGTTACTATCCTGTATTAAAATATAAATGAAAATATAACATGGAATGCAGGCTAACAGCATCAGGATAAACAAGTTTGCGCCAACGATACCAATAAATATATCTTTCACTATTTGCATTTTATTCTTCCGTCAGTATGTCAATTAATTTCCATCCTACTAAAAATATAAACCACCCCATCGGATTATCCGTTTCAATAACATTAATCAAAATCAGGAAAGCTAACATTACTCTCATTTTAATTTTTATTTCTGCGGCCGTAAACTAAATAGCTTACCAGTATCACAGTTACATAAAAAGCTATTGCCCAATATAGACCACTCATTTTAATTGCTGCTTGTGCAAAAGCTCAGTATGTTTTTTATTATACTCAGCTTCGGTTTTGTTTAATAATTGCTTTAAAAAGAATGTTTCGTAAGGCAGATTTAAAACATCATTCCATTTCAGCGCGTCGCCTCCGGCTATGCTATTTACCGTATTGATGAACGAGAACTTTTCAAACGATGCAATGCCCGCTTTTCTTTCCAAATCTGACGTACTGCCTGCCAAAGCGGTGTTTTCTGTTTCAATAAATTTTGATAATTCAAAAAAAAATACCTTGCTATGGGTAATACCTGTTGTATCGGCAGTTTTAAAATCTCTTCTTTGAAAGATTCTGCTTTCTGTTCAACATAAGGCAATCCAGTAACACGGCAATAAAAATAATGGCCTAACACCTGGGCCATTGAATCAATAGACGGCATGAAATTTTCTTTCCAATTTTCCTCACCGTATATTTTTTGATGCTTGTTAATTTCATCTACTATAATATTCCTGCTTGCTAAAAATGCACCTGCAGGCTCAATAGATAGATTATGAATAACATCAATTTTATGATCACGTTCAATGTGAAAAACACCGAACAGCTTTATTTTCTTTGTGCCGAATACCAAGAACTTAGGTATCTCGCTTCCTTTATAATTATTGGCTACCTGGTAGCTTAATGACTGAACAGCATCATTAAATTGTGACAGGTCCCGGTAATCCAGTATATTATTTAAAACATCTTCGCTGATACCTGACAGGATAGAAATAACTTTTAGATCGTTCAGGTCTTGCGCTTCCTGAATTTCTATTAACTGGCTGATCTTGTATTCGTTTATGCTGTTAGGTATAGTAACCTTAATTGAGCCGGATGTAGTCCGTAATGTTTTGGTTATCATTTTATTACTACATTTTCGGTTTTCCCACCATAAATTCTATACCATGTAACTTCCGGAGCATGTTGAATAGAAATAAATATACCGTTTTGGTCTGCTATAGCTATAACTTCCTTACTGGTTACAACATGGCCGTATTTGTTGATTGCTACCATTTTAGCGTAATTATATGTTAGCGGTTCAGGTTTACGCTTCTTCTTGAAAATGCCTGTGAATAAATTGGTTAATGTTTTGGTTATCACGGCATAAAGTTAGGAACTAATTTTGATAATAGCAATATGTAATTGATGTGATTTCACATATATTTTAGCGTACCAAATCAAAATCAGATTTGAAATGATCATCACCAGCGTAGGGTAATGAAGTTTTTATCTTGCCGGTTTCTATGAATAGATCAAACCACATCCGCATCATAAGCGTATCGCTATAATCCGGACTCCTGCCGATCAGCTCTTTTACTTTATCTTTTGGTATGACACCCTTTTTTAGATCGCTGTCAACATCTTTTTGTTTAACCTGTTCCAGCTCTTCGGTGATAGGTTCGGCATAGCTGCGTAATTCAGATAGATCAATCAAGCCATTGTTAAATTTATCAGCCAGTTTGAAGTAACATTGACTTTTAAGGTTATCGAAGTTTTCCTTTATATCTATGCCGGCTGTGTTGTTATCCCGGCTATCAATTTTTTGTGCATTCTTGTTTACAACCGCCCGGCTATTAGCAACAAAGCCGCGGCAACCCAAAATGTCAACTACCCCGCCGCCGATACCGTCCTCGTCCACTATAACATTACTCATCAAAACGCCATACTCTTTTTTTAGCTTTTTAATGTGGTCTGCCGTTTCCGTAACCTTAGTCCGCGGGTAAACTCTAATGGTTAATGCTTTCCATCCATCCCACGGAATGATAATTGTTTTATCATTGCCGAACCTGGCCACGTCGCAAGTTATAAACCGTTTACCGGTGGCCTGTACGTGGGTATTACTGAATGAATTAATGATGCTATCGTAATGGATTAAAATAGCCGGGTCGTCGTCATATTCCCAGTTACCCTTTAACAGACGCTCTTTCTGATCATCGTCTAAGATATCGTTAAGGGTTTCAAGATAACCAGGCGGCAACTTTTTATTATCCTGTGGTAAGGCCTGTATGAATTTGCGCCAAAGTGGTAATATTTTTTCTTTATTAGCCTTGTAGTAATCCCGGTATAAGTAATTCTTTGCAGGGTTACAGGTTTGAATCAGCTTGCCTATAAGTCCGTATTCTTCATTTCGCCAGCGGCCAATACTTGCATGAAGGTTATTCTTTGCAGCTTCTTCAAACTCCCCGGCCTCTTCGATCATGCCGCGCGTCATCTGCATTGAGCCGAAACGGAAATAGAGCGGGTCCGATGGCATCCACTTAGCTTCAAGCAAAAATACTTTACTACCATTGGCTAAGGTGAAAACATTATCCTGGCCATTGAAATTATAGTAGTTAGCAGTGATGCCGAAGTTTTGTAATACTTCGTAGATGGTGGGAACGGTAAATTTACGAAGATCGTTAAGCTTTTTACGGGCTATGAAATAGTTGGTACCGGGATACATTAAAGCATCACCGAAGATAAGAGAGCAACCCAAATAAGATTTACCCGAACCTTTGGAACCACCATACGCAATATCTTTAGTAACATTGTCAGCCCAATAGATGTAAGCTAGCTTTTGCTTTTCGTTGCCATGGCTTTTAAATACAATTTCCATTACTCAACCCTTATACCGGTGATCTGCTTAATCTCGATTGGCTCCCCATTCTTACCGCTGTGTTCGACGGCTTGTTTTTGTTTCCAGTTTTCAGGTAATCTATTTGTTAAGGTGAAAATAACGGCTGCAGTACTGGGCATAACGAATTTTTTAGCTTTCTTAACGCTCTTGATCTTAGGTTGATTAGTACCGTCGTTTTCGTATTCGGTCGTTACCTCTTCATATTCATGCTTTGTCAGCAGTACGGCTAATCCGGATTGAGCGAGCTCGCCCAGGTTGTCAAGGTATGCGGTTTTAGCCGATTCCCATCGTTCTGAAAATTCAGGATGGGCTTTTATCCATTCGTAAAGCGTATCACGATTTATTTTAACATGGTTGCAAATAGAAGTAACGGAATGATTGCCCGAAGCTTTTAGCTCGAGTATCGTTTCCGCGATCTTCTTGTTATATTTAGTGGCCATGTTTAAATCAATACAGGGTGTCTAAAATTGTTTTTCAAAGCAAGGTAATCCATATCTGTTTCGTAGCTGTGAAGAAACAAATCAGGCTCTTTATAAGCCAACAGATCTTTCTTAATGTAAAAACGTTTGTTATGCTTGCGCATTACGGTAACTGAATCAGTTAAAAACTTAGTCCAGTCAAATTTCTGTTCGTGCTTTTGAAAATGGTTTAGCTTGCCTATTTTGTAAGCGTCTATAAAATTATGAGTTATTTCCATAATTTCCAAAGACTGTTCCGGGTAAATCACTGGTTCCATGCTGGCCCAGGTCTTAATACCCTGATTATGTAAGTATTCTAACGCTCCAAAACGTTCTTCGGGTATGGCAGCGCCTTTCTCCCATTTCAAACTATCAGTAACATTTGTGAATGTCAGGGAGCCGCCAATTTGAATATTGGGGCCAAACTCTTTGATAACATCGATATCATCAAGGACCTGCATACCGCCTTTTGATAGGATTGATACCGGTATAGAATATTTCAAAAGAATTTCCAGTACGCGCCTGGTTAACTTTGTTTCACGGTTGAAGCTGCTGTACGGGTCAGTAAGGAATGATAAGAAAACCTGTTGTTCTGAATTGGCATACTTCTTAGCACTGTTTTCGATTTCACGCAATAAAGACTTTTCTTCTTTCATGTAAACATTCGAATGCACGTAGCCGGCATCGAAACGCTTCATCATTTGGGGAACATAGCAGTAAACACAGCCATGATCACAGCCTTTGATGTAATTGAGGGCAAGCGGTGAATACTCACGGGCCGCGCCTGAGGGTTGATAGATTGCTGCCATGATTATCTGTCGTTAAAATGTGATAAGTCAAGAAGTTTAAAGTAGCCCAATATTGCTATTGTCAGCCAAAACGATACAAAGATAATGGTGAAGAGCAGCGGATCGCTGATTCTTTTGCCAGGTTTAGTGTTTTCTAAATTTTTCATGTTTTTGAGATTAAAAGGGTAAGTCATCATAATTTGCTATTTGTTTGTTGTTTAATTTGTTGTCGATCGCTTCAATAACCTTGTGAGTTGCGTAAAAGCCAGTATATTCTTTGATCTGAGCTTTTACAGTTTCAACCACTTCATTTTTATAAAATGAGTGTTTGCCAAATGGGTTACTAACCATAAAATCTATAAAGTCCAATTCGGTAATGTGTATCCCGTATTCGTTGCTGGCGAACATAGCCTGAATGTCCAATGGTATGCCATCATCACCGATATAGTTTCTTTTGATTTCGTTGCTTAAGTAGTTAGCGTCACCATGCCGGCTAAATGATCGTAATGTTGTTTTCCTGCATTCGTGGAATATTATAGTCGAAATGTCAAGCATAAAATCAATGCTATGTTTCAAACTATAATATTCTGCAACCAGTAATTTAAGCTCTTCGCACTTACCAGGAGTTAACCGGTTTAACTGATTGTCTAACCTGGTTGATACTGCTTTCTTTGCGCTTTTTGATAGTTCCTGTTTTGATTTCACATCACAAGTTACTCATTATCAACTACTTATCCAAATTAAACCAAAGATAATTTTTGCGATCGTGCGAAATAATGTTTACCTTCTTAACCCCGTTGAATGACAGGTAATTTAAAAACTTAGTGATGCCATCCTTATAGAAAATTGATTTGATCTTTCTGAACATGGCTTTGCTATATCCGTTAGCCTCAAGCACGATATTAGGCAAAGCGCCCAACATGGTTTGAATCATCGTACAATGTATGACGCCGCGGTATTGCTTTTTAAATACTATTTCCAGTTGAGGCGCCGGGCATCCCCATGCATCAAGATCAATGATATCAAATTCGTTGAGGTTCATTCCTTTTAAGAATTTAAGGTTATCACCCTGCAGCTGGACCTTTTTGTATAGGTTCTTATCCATTGAAAGTATCCTGATTGTTCTATCGGGGCAACGTTCTTTAACCATACCCCATAAGACACCCTCTCCGCCGAAAGCTTCAAGTACTTTGATTTCTTTCTTATCGGGTAATGATTGGATGCGGAGTAATACTTTGCCCTGTAAAAATATCGGGTCGTTGTTTGTTTTAATTACTGGTTTCATTTTTGATTAGTTTGAGGCCTGTTCGTACTCTACGCCTGGTATGTTTTTAATTTGTTCTAGTAATTCGGTTAATTCAAGGAGTTTTTCAGGGCTGAATGATAACAGCACATGAGTTTTTTTGAAGGGTGTTAGTTCCACTTCCTTTATTTCAGGTTCGATCTTCTCGCCAAAAGTGTTTTCGGGCAAGTCTAGTCCCCATTCAGATAAAGGCAGGTCCGACCAGTCCTTTTCTAGATCGTCAAAATTCCACTCGCCGTTGTTAATGTTGTCGCGGATGATAATTTCTTTTTCCTTTTCTTCGGTAAGGCCTGATAACAAAATAGTGGGTACTGATTTTATCCCTAGATGGATAGCAGCTCTCAGTCTCATGTTGCCGGCGATAACAACTAACAGGCCTGTCCGGTCTGAAAGTATGAGCGGCCGGGCTTCGAAATGCTCCGGGTTATCTTTTATGCTTTTGCATAATATTGCGAAGTCTCCATCCTTGATAAAGCGCGGATTGTTGTAAAGCGTGTCAAGGTCAATTGTTTTACGGTATATTATTTCTGCCATGGTATGTACTATATGTGGTTTCACATAAATTTAAAACGTAATCAGAGTTTTGAATTTGTCGTAGCCGAAAGCTCCACCTGATTTTTCAAACATTTTTTTAAGGTCAGCTGCCGTTATTGGCATATCCTCAACGACGATCTCATTACCTGAAGAATCTTTTTCGTAATGATAAGGAATATTGTTAGACTCTAACCACATTCTGCAACCGGTATTGCAGGCACCAGTAATTAAACGATAATGCTTAACCGTCATTTCTGTATCAGCGTTAATGGGTTCTGATTTTAATTTTTCAGATACAATCTTAAATTGCAGATCACCAACGGCCTGTTTAATGGTTTCGCCGTGTGCAAAAAACTTTTCTTTTTCAGCTGCGAAGCCTATTGACTTATTAATTAAGCCTTTTTTCATATCCAGGAATGTATATCCGGAATATATTTTAATTCCCTTAGATGTTTTTTGAGTTTCTACTATGAAACAATATCCGTCGATGTCTTTTGCCTGGTATGAGGTATTACCGATTTTGATTTCGGTTAATTGAGGGTTTGAGCTGAAACAGTAGCTGCCTGCTGTCGTTAATGCCGGTAAGCTGACAGAGGTTAATTGAGGGTTTGAGCGGAAACAGTAGCTGCCTG
>DASYEP010000125.1:0-9381 GCA_036498965.1 Mucilaginibacter sp. | reverse complement strand
AAAAGCCGCAGATGAAGATAAAGTAGCGCTTGAAAAAGCTGGTTTTAAATTTGACCTGAATACAATTATAGGCGGACAGCTAAAAGACGACGACGAACACAAACTTTTTCTGCTATACCCCGAGGGAAACTGGGTAGAACTTGGACATGGTGCGCCTTATGTTATAATTGGCAATTCGGGACATGGGAAAGCTATCTTAAATCGTACTCTGGATGAAGACTCCAGCCTTAAACTCGCCCTTAAAACAGGGTTTCTATCCTTCGATTCAACCCGGGTAAGTTCAAACAATGTCGACTTTCCGATTGATGTCGCGATATACAAAAAGGACAGTTTTGAAATAATCGAAAAAAGGTATGAAAAGAAAGACCTGGAATACATTTCGACGCAATGGGCTGAAGAATTGAAGACCGCTCTCGAAAACATATCTGAGGAATGGATGGACGATGCTTTTAATCAACCACCGGCAACAGCACTTACCGAAAAACATATATGAAATTTAATGTCTTTTCCGAAATGGAATACTCGGCTTATTCCGCTGGTACACTGATATTAAATATCCACTCGTTACGAACACAGCATCAAACCGTAATTGACGAGACTTTTAATATTGACCCTTATATAAAAGTTGAAGAACTTCAATCCGCTCAAGGTGAAAACCGGCTCATAAGATTTGAAATTGAGCAGGGACATTCAATAAAAGTTTCATATAAGGCAACTGTAGATACTTCGTACGAGATTAAAAATTACGAGGAGCTGATAGAAATTCCTATAGCACAAATGGACACTGCCGTGTTTCCTTATCTTTATCCAAGCAGATATTGTCAGTCCGACAAGCTTTATAGGCTGGCAAATAATTTATTTGGTCATATCATAAATCCCTTTGAAAAAGTAATTACGCTTACTGATTGGATATACAAAAATGTTCAGTACCTCAGCGGCTCAACAAATTCACAAACGTCAGCTTTTGATACGGTTACTGAACAATCCGGTGTGTGTCGTGATTTTGCTCATCTGGGTATTGCACTATGCCGAGCCTTAACTATACCGGCGAGATATTTTACCGGCTATGCCTGGCAATTAAAACCGGCTGATTTTCATGCCTGCTTTGAGGCTTATATAGGTAATGAATGGATTTTATTTGACGCTACTAAACTTGTACCTATTAACGGACTGGTTAAAATAGCTTCAGGAAGAGACGCGGCGGATACAGCCATAGCAAACATTTTTGGCAACGTATCATTTACTTCTATGAATGTGGGTTGCGAGCTTAATGATGTAGGTTTCGAACCCTTCTATTACGAAAATTCCAAATTACAAGGCCTGTCATACCTATAAGATGGACTCAAGGTTATACAACAAGGGTAAAATAATAAGATCAGTTAAAACGCTAAGATGTCGCGGGCAGATTCGAACTGCCGTTTGGGGTTTTGCAGACTCCCACCTATCCTCTCGGTCACGCGACTTTAAAAAAACTATTTAATCACTTATCAGATCGAAGGGTGGACAAACCTATCTTTCCCCTCATCGGAGAAGGAATTGGCACCTTTTATTAAAGTCTTAAGTCGAAAGTGTGTCTTGCTTCAAAACTTTAATTTTGATTTTTGACTTTTCACTTTTGACTTAGTTCAAAACAGGTTGCCAAGACTTCACAGGGCCTTTTCCCTCAGTCTTTCTGGATAAGTGAATTATTATAAAGAACGATTGTTAATGCAAAAGTACAAATTAAAACTATAATTCCTATAGAATTAATAGAATATTTTAAATTAATATGAGAATTGGCAAATGTGCAGATGTGCAAATAATAGTTTTTAACTAGTCATGGCTTATATCAATTTCCCCTGTATTACTATCTGCACATCCGCACATTTGAAATCTGCACATCTGAAACGCCATCTAGGCAGGTTTCACAGGGCTTCCGATCCAGTCGGTACCGGGGGATAATCTTTCACCCTTCATCACAAGGGAAAGTGCATCGATATGCGTGTCGTCACCAAGCTCACTATCATATAAAATAATTGTTCCGGCGCCAATACTGCACCTTGCCCCTATTTTCACTGATCCAACTTTCATTACGCGGTCTTCAAAAAGATGAGTCTGAGGGCCGCAATCTGCATTTAACGCCGCATCATCGCCAATGGCCACCATGTCAAATTCAGTAATATCTGTGGTGTTCATAAACACTCGTTTACCGGTTTTAACCCCCAATACGCGCATTAAAACGGGTAACCAGGGTGTTCCCTGCAGGTATTCCAATAAAAACGGGATCGACAATGCTTCATAAGTAGAGGTGATGCCCTCGCTGCGCCAAACATTCCAGCTCCACATTGGCCGTTGCTTCGGCTTATACTTACCAATAAAACCCCATTTTAATAAAACAGTAAGCAAAAACGCAGGGATACCCATAAAAAACAGGTAATAGAATGGGAAATATAAAATTATCTTCCACAGTGGTTCTTCTACCAGCAGATCGTGCCCATAGGCGATAAACAGAATAGAACAACAAATAATTGCGCTTTCGGGTAGAATAATACGAATAAACTCAATTACACCGCGAGCTACCTTTCGGCGCTTTTTTGGCCTTATAGTCAATTCGGGCGGGAAAGGGTGGCTTTCCTGCCTGTGTGGCAGTGGAATTGCTGGTGAGCCAAACCAATCTTTTGCATCATTTGCTGATAGTTGCTTTTCGTCTGGCGGGGTTGATAAGACGCCTATCAGCATATTGCCTGAAAGGTGATATCCTTGCGGGATTAATGCACTGTTGCCTACAAAACTATTGCTATCGATAGTAGTTTTATTGAGAATTAATTGCTGGGCGCGTATATCGGCCTCGCCAAGTGTAACGGCATCTGCAACAAAAGCCCCATCTCCAATTTCCAACAACGGATGGGTTACGTTGCTCGCTGTCGATATTTCTGTATCTTTTCCAATCTTCGCTCCCAGGGCCCTGAAAAAGCCCGCTACATATACGGTTGCATAAATAGGGTGCAACACAATAAGACTCAATGACATCAGTTGATCTGCAAACCACTTACGCACATAAAACATGCTGTAAATTGGATATTTGCCTGGCTTAATACCACGCTGCAGCCAACGGGTAAGTAAAATGGTTTCACCCGCAAAAAGAACGATATAAATGAGCGCCAGGAACGGAGCCCCGATTAAATAAGTAAAATCATAATCACCGGCCGCGTTGTCCAGTTTGTTTATGGTGATAATAGTTGGAAGCAACGGCAGCAATATGATAAATGGAAAAACAAGGATCGACAAAAGAAAAATCGCCTTGTATTTTCTCCGTGTGGAAACAGATACAGGCAATGGTTGCGGAAGCTCATCTATATTTTTCTTCTCCGTGAGCTGTGCCGGACTACCTTGCCAAACTTCGCCCGAAGCAATTGTTTTCTCTGCCTGTAAAAAGCTCAGGTCCTGCAATTCACCCCATGCCTCGATGTGGCTGTCGCCAGAGATTATTGCGCTGCTTCCAATATAGGCGTGGTCGCCCAATCTAATAGGGCGTAGTTTAAGCAAACCGTCTTCCACAACCGCATTATTTAAATTAGTTTGTGAGCTGATACTAACGTCACGTCCTATGGTGATTAAATCTTCCGCACCGAAACTAAAATCACTTATTTGCGCGTCGGAAGCTATTTTCATGCCTAACAAACGCAGATAGGCTGGATATAACGGCGTGCCATTTAAAAATTGCGCGGGCAACAATCGCTGCATAGTTTTTACAAACCACCACCTGAAATAATAAGTTCCCCAAAGTGGGTAGTCGCCGGCTTTCATTTTGCCAATCACCAGCCACTTGGTACCTATAGACAAAATGGTAAATATCGGCGGCATAAGAGAAAACAAAACCAGGGAAGTAATGATGGAATAGGCTACGCTATTGGTTTCCTGATCCATATAATAGTACCCCAGGTACGGTATAAATATCTGGAAAGCAAACAATCCGTAAATTACCAGCAAGGCTATAGTTTGCGCCGTCCAGCAGGCCAAGTGACGCATTACAGGTACTTTATTAAAACGGCGTTTAGTTTTTTGTTTTGTATCCTGCTGTACATTCCAAACATCAATCAAATTGCCCAGAGGCCTGTTTACATACACATCCTTAAGTGAGGCATGCGGTAAGCCTGCATCGCGCCTGAGCTGTGATACCAAACCAGCCGCCAACAACGAATGCCCTCCCAGGTCGGCAAAGAAATCCATCGAGGGATCGATTGTTTTATTTGGGAATATTTTATGCAGCACTGCTAAAATCCTGTCTGGTATTGATGCGTTGATATCCAGCGTCTCCAATGAACTGTCAAGATCAGCTGTCAACGATTGAGGCGTAGGCAGCGCCTTACGGTTTATTTTGCCACTCGGCATGCGTGGCATCTCAGGCAGTATCTCGATAATGCCCGGCACCATGTACGACGGAAGCATCTTTGAAAGCTCGATTCTGAAAACGTTCTGTTCAATACATGTTAGTCCTTCAGTTACTACATAGCCAACCAGGTGTTCCTGGCCGCTGGTGTCTTTTTTAACAGCAACGGCGGCCGACCTCACGCCGGCAATTTCGTTTAATTTTGATTCTATTTCTCCTAACTCAATACGATACCCGCGTAGTTTTATCTGATCGTCCATGCGGCCATACATATCAACACCGCCGTCTTTATTAATTACGGCTATATCACCGGTGCGATAAATCACATTTCCTGGAAGCGACGCTAACGAAGCAGGTTTTATTACAAATTTTTCTTTTGTGAGCTGCGGCAGCTTAACGTACCCAGATGAAACACCTGGCCCCGTAATTACCAGTTCACCAACCTCGCCGACGGGCAAAATATTCAAAGCCTCATCAACCACTGCTAAATTGTAGTTCGGCAATGGGTCGCCTATTACGATCGAATCACCTGCCTGCAGGCATGCCATTGTTGCAGTGACCGTAGTTTCAGTCGGCCCATAGCTGTTAAAAAATTGTATACCTTCTTTACCCCATCTTGCCAGTACCTGCGGAGTACAGGCCTCACCACCGACGTTTACTAACCGCAACGACGGTATGTCATCGTCCATCACAGCAAGTAAGCTAGGTACAGCGTGAAGTACGGTAATATTTTCGCGCTTTAAAGTATCGGCAAGCTCATCTATAGCTTTTGAGGTGGTATTATCTGCGACCCATAAAGTGGCGCCGACAAAATAACTGATCCACGTTTCTTCGCACCACATATCAAAGGATACTGAAAAACCCTGGTAAACTTTATCATCCGGCTTTATCCGGATAACCGTTTGTTCCGACCTAACCAAATGACAAATCTGTTTATGACTTATCGGTATGCCTTTGGGCTTACCTGTACTACCCGAAGTATATAAAACATAGGCAAAATCTGCAGGTAAGGGGCCGTCTGCCACATCCCATGTATTATCCTGATCTATTGTCTCAATATCCGCATCAAAGGATACCGCATCTAATCGTCTTCTTAAATTTCTGACTTCCGATTTCCAGCCTCCGACATCTGACACTAAACTTCCAACTGCCGACATCTCGTGCTTCCTTTCGGGTGGAACAAGCATTAAACAATCAACATTTAACTGCTCTGTACTAAAACAGGCTGCGGCGCCAACTTCCTGCAATATTACTTCTACCCGCTCGGCCGGAATTTCCCTATCTACCGGGACATAGGTTGCGCCGGATTTAACGACACCTAATATAATGGCATGCAATTCCAAACCACGCTGCCACCAAACACCCACAAAGCTTTGCCGTCCAATACCTTTTTTTGTAAGGTATATAGCAATAGCGTCACTCCAATGATCCAGTTCGGCGTAGGTTATGGCTTTGTCGTGAAAAGTAAGGGCGGTTTTATATGCATATTTCCGTGCTGACATTCTGAATAATTCCGGCAACGTTTCCTCTCTAATCAATTCCGGCCGGTCGGCGCCAAGCACAATACTTAATTCATTCATAAATAATTTATCCAGCTATAGACCGGGGGTTTCAAAATAGCTATCGCTATTACGCCCAATTATAACTATTTGTTGTAATTGTTAGAACAAATTTTTGCCGAATGGTTTAATTGGTTAATGTGCGGATATGCAAATGTGCGGATGTGCAGATAAACACCTTAAAAAATTGAACTTTAAAAACTTACAAATATCTATTCAATTCCCACATCTGCACATTTGCATATTTGCACATCTGTTTTCACAATCAACTAATAAACTTTAAATTGTTAGAATTGTAAAATGAAGCCAAACCATTCAACCGGTCGGCTGTTCACTAAATCAATCATTTCAATGAAGAAGCTGTTATTTGTTTTTTGCCTGATTATTTTCCCTGCGGGTTTTGCATTTGCTGATGCTATTGCTATTAATCAATTTGCTATAAAACAAAATCCATTCGCGCAGGATGAAGTTGCCATTGTAGCTACCGATTCATTAGGCAATGTACAAGAAAACGTAACCGGTGTTTTTAATTTTACGCTGAACGGCTTCCAGGATACGCTTCAATTTACCAAAGGCACAGCTTTTTACAGGCATAAAATTGAACACTCTACCTTTTTATATGCCAAACATCAAAACGACAGCGGCATACACGCTATTTTATATTATATATATAGAAATAACAATAAACTAAACGTATGGCACATCAGCTGGGTGCTGTTGCTGGCGATACCCTGTGGATTGTTTTTGCTCGCTTATATGTTTAAGAGGTTTATTATTATCGCCATTATTATATTCGTGATATTTATGTATTTCAACTACCACAACGGCCTGAACATACCAACATTTTTCGAAAGCATTTTAAATGGGCTGAAGAGTATGTTTAAAGGCTGACGCTTAAATTTATTAATAAACTACTGTTTATCAATAAAATACCTTTATTAAAGCGTGAGAAGCTACCAGGGTCTGCTTGTTGTCGGCTTTGCAATGACGCTCCTTAGCCCCAATCCAACTCCGTTTACGTTGTATCGAAAAACCTATTGAGAATTTTTCTTGTTTTGATTAATGATATATTGTAAAAATTAAATCAATTTAATCTAAACAAAAATTAAAACACCTTCGTATAAGTGCTTAATAGTTTAAAGATAATAGCATAAACTTAATGGCTAAACTATAATTATTTTTAATATTAGTTAACTTAAAATAATTGCAATGGATATCGAATCATTTTATTCAACTGTAAAAACACACGTAAACTCAAAAAGGTGCGAAAAGCATCATATGTCGCCCTATATTACATTTATTAATGGTAAGATTAAATTAATCTGCTGCTGCGCCGATTTTAAATTGTCGTGCTATAACGAAATAAATTTAGTATTAACAGGTTACCAGGCTCTCCAGGCTTAGTTTTTCTCATCTGCGAAGATCATTCGCCTTTCGAAATCTATTCATTGGCTATTTGCCATCGTCGATTATTTTCGTCAACCACTTGAATTCCGCGATTTTTCCGATTTACAATTGCTTTCAATATGCTATTATTGCAGTTCATGCAGCTATTGCCAGCCAGGATTAACTTTCAGATTTGTCGATCTGAGATTAGCTTAGTGTAAGTCAATTTCTCGTTAACCAACCATATTTTCGCGAAAATTGATTGGTTTCAGACCCATGAAAGTCAAAGATATATTATTTGTCGGTCTCCAGCTGTCCAAAATTCAGGTGTATTGCTAAAAAAGTATCACTTTATTTGCTAATATTAATTAATAAATTTTATATTTGGTTTACACTTTAAATACTAGCTAAGTACCCCAATAACATATCGTTTAAATAAGGCGTTTTTCAATTCAAAATTCACGTATTTATACGTATGCATTTCCTTGCGATTGCGTAAAATTCCTATTCTGCCGCAACCCTGTTTTAAATAGTTTTGCTGTAACAAAATCTAAAAACGTTGCCATGAAAAAATTAGCATTCATTTTATCAATAGATTTTATATATGCCAGCACTATCCTTTTTCTCGTATTTCAGCCAACGAAACATTCATCAAAACATACAGATGGCATACTGCACGGTTACGTTTACGCCGAGTGGAGCAGCGACAAAAAAACACAACAGGTATTTTTACCCGGTGTGCTGATAACTGTGAAGGATGCCGGCGGGAATACAGCAGATATAACAAAATCAGGATCTGATGGAAGTTATGCTACAAAGCAGTTGAAATTTGGCGGCTATAAAATATACTTGTCAAAAAACGGGTTCCCGGTTTCATCGCACGAGGCGTTTGTTGGTTTAGGTTCAAACGAACCGGACTCGCTAAAATTGAACGTAAATAACGAAAATTACGGACCTGGAAACGTCAGATTGAGGGATGGTAGTGCAGATTATTAATTAAGGACATCACGAAACTGCGTTTAAATGTTGCAGGATAGGTCGCGGGTGCGCCTAACTCCCGCATGAAAATGTTGTAAAATCTACTCAAACTTTCCGACTCGGATCTTCAACTTCTACCCCCGTTACTTCGGTCTTCTCTACTTTTTTCAGTTCTCAAACAAACCTCATTTCTTTACATCTGGTTAACAATTCATTGAGTATCTTTGCCGGTCTTTAAAGCAAGAAAGATTAACTCCTCCTTTATCCATCTAAAGGTTCAAAAGATATTATTGCTACAGGATGTTCAGCATCAATTATTACTTATCCCCTGATCAGCAATATTGAGAAGCTAAAATTAATAGATTATTTATTCCCCCTGTATTAATCCAACGTATTTAATGGGTTATTATAGGATTGATTATTCATTAAAATGAGACAACTTAAAATAACCCAATCCATTACCAATCGCGAATCGCAATCGCTTGAAAAATATTTACATGAAATTGGTAAGGTTGACCTGATTAGCGCCCAGGAAGAAGTGATACTGGCGCAAAAAATACGCGAAGGTGACCAGGCTGCGCTGGAGCGTTTAACCAAAACTAACCTTCGTTTTGTGGTATCGGTTGCTAAGCAATATCAAAGCCAGGGCCTTACTTTGGGCGACCTTATAAATGAAGGCAACCTCGGTTTGATAAAAGCTGCCAAGCGTTTTGACGAAACCAAAGGATTTAAATTTATATCATACGCTGTATGGTGGATACGTCAGTCAATACTTTCGGCAGTGGCCGAACAAAGCAGGATAGTGCGTCTACCTTTAAACCAGATAGGTTCATTGAGCAAGTTGCACAAATCTGCTTCTACCCTTGAGCAGCAATTGGAACGTCAACCAACACCTGAAGAACTTGCTGATGAGCTTGGTATTTCTGTTGACAAGGTATCTGATTCTCTTTCGAACTCGGGCCGCCAGATATCTATGGATGCCCCGTTTATTGCGGGTGAAGAAAACACATTACTGGATGTATTGCAAAGCACAGATGCAAGCACCGACAGCGACCTGATGGCTGATTCGCTTTCGCAGGAAATTAAACG
>DASYEP010000124.1:0-6764 GCA_036498965.1 Mucilaginibacter sp. | reverse complement strand
ACATTTTCTTTGGGGCCGATTCGGGTTGGTTCCCCGGTTTTGAGGATATTGGTAATGCCTTTGGACCGTTCGACCTGACCATGCTGGAAATAGGCGCTTACGGCAAATATTGGCCCGACATCCATATGGGGCCTGATCATGCTTCAAATGCACATCTTGCACTTAATGGCAAGCTTATGATGCCTATTCACTATGGCACGTTTAACCTGGCGCCGCACACCTGGTATGAACCAATTGAAAGGCTGGTAAATTATGCAAAAGAAAAGAATATAAACTTATTTATACCTGGCCCGGGTGAAACAGCAGAAGTCAAAGGTGCGTATAATTCCAACTGGTGGAAACAATACCTGTAGCGTGTTTATGAGAGCCGGATTTTACAGCATTCCAATTACCGTTTTGCAAATATTCCATAAGGCAAATTTTGCGCCGTTTATGTCTGCGAGGAAATCCAATTGCTTAATATTCAGCCCACGGTGTTCAGTCTTTCATCCTAATAGTCATATATTTACTGTACCTACCCTAATTAAGCGATGAAAACCTTGACCTTATTATGTGCTGCTATTTCGATCAGCAGCTTTACCTTTGCCCAACAAATGAATACTAAAAAGATACCTTACCCTGATACAAAAAAGGGCGATATTAAAGATACCTATTTTGACACTGTAGTGCCCGATCCTTACCGCTGGCTGGAAGATGACCGCGCCGGGGATACCAAAGCCTGGGTAAAAGAAGAAAACCAAGTAACACAGGATTACCTTTCACAAATCCCGTATCGTGATGCGATACACCGGCGGCTGGAGAAATTGTGGAACTATGAAAAATATAGCGCGCCTTTTAAAGAAGGAAAATACACCTATTTCTATAAAAATGATGGCCTTCAAAGCCAGGCGGTTTTATGGAGGCAGGAAGGTGACAAAACACCGGAGGTTTTTTTAGACCCTAATAAATTCTCAGTAGATGGCACCACTTCCATGCAAGGTATCGATTTTACCAAAGACGGCAGCATGGCGGCCTACCAGCTTTCGGAAGGTGGAAGCGATTGGCGTAAAGTTATCGTAATAAAAACTGATGACAAAAAAATGGCGGGAGATACACTTAATGATATAAAGTTTAGTGGCATAGCATGGCGTGGGAATGAAGGATTTTATTACAGCAGCTACGATAAGCCTAAATCGGGGTCGCAGTTGTCGGGAATGACGCAGTACCATAAATTGTATTATCACCGGCTTGGTACCCCTCAGGCAAATGATAAACTGATTTTCGGCGGCGAGAGTACACCACGCCGTTATATAGGGGCTTATTTAACCGAGGACGAACACTTCCTTGTAATTTCGGCTGCCAATACAACTACAGGTAATGAACTTTATCTGCAGGATTTAACCGGGCCCGATAGTCCGATTATTACTGTTGTTAATAATTTTGATAATGAACATACAGTTATCAATAATGCAGGCGGTAAACTTTTTATTTTAACCAATCTTTACGCGCCTAACTTTAAAGTGATAACTGCTGATGCAGCCAATCCTAAAACCACGGCCTGGAAAGATCTTATTCCGACCACACCAAATGTACTAACAGCGACGACAGGCGGCGGAAAAATTTTTGCGGAATACCTGAAGGACGCAACTTCTTTTGTACAGCAATATGATATGGATGGCAAGCTGGAGCGGACTATAAACCTCCCATCTATTGGCACAGCTGCAGGGTTTGGGACAAAAAAAGAGGAGAAAGAAACGTATTATACTTTTACGAGCTACATTTATCCGCCCACGATCTTTAAGCTGGACATAGCAACAGGAGCATCGACATTGTACAAAAAATCGGGTGTGCAATTTGACCCTGATCAATTCGAAAGCAAGCAGGTGTTTTATACATCCAAAGACGGTACCCGCATACCAATGATCATCACTTATAAAAAAGGAATTAAATTAAAGGGGAAAAATCCAACAATGTTATATGGTTACGGAGGCTTCAATATAAGCTTGACTCCCGCCTTCAGTACATCCAACATCATATTACTTGAAAATGGGGGCATTTTTGCGGTGCCAAACCTCAGAGGTGGGGGAGAGTACGGCGGTAAATGGCATAAGGCAGGCATAAAAATGAAGAAACAAAATGTTTTTGATGATTTTATAGCTGCCGCGGAATACCTCATCAGGAATAAATACACCTCAAAAGATTACCTGGCCATCTCCGGGGGATCAAATGGCGGTTTGTTGGTTGGTGCAGTCATGACACAACGCCCGGACTTGTGCAAGGTTGCTTTACCGGCGGTTGGAGTAATGGATATGCTGCGTTATAACAAATTTACTGCTGGTGCCGGATGGAGCTATGACTATGGAACTGCTGAAGATTCGAAGGATATGTTTGAATATCTTTATAATTATTCACCGTACCACGCTTTGAAACGAACTAAATACCCTGCTACTATGGTAACGACTGCTGATCATGATGATCGCGTGGTTCCTGCACACTCATTTAAGTTCGCGGCCCGTTTACAGGAGTACCAACAGGATGCCGCTCCGGTTTTAATTCGTATCGAAACAAAAGCAGGGCACGGCGCAGGTCAGAGTACCGAGCAGGTAATTAGCAGTCAGGTTGATAAATGGGCATTTATGTTTTGGAATATGGGTTTGGAATTAAATCCGGATCCCGAAATAGCAATAAGTAAGTAAAAGCAAAACGGCCATGGTAAACACCATGGCCGTTTTGCTTTTAATAAAGCCGAAATTAATGGTCGCCGCCATGATGATCACCATGATCATGCCCATGGCCTTTATTGTCATTATCATTTCTCCGCTGACCGTTATGATTGCCGTTATCGTGTCTGTTGCCATCATCGCCATTCCAATGGTTGCGGTATTGCTGATCATGGCTATCACGTATAACTTGTTGGTTCCTATGACCCCTGTAAACGGCATACCTGCTTCTAATTTGGGCCTGATGCTCCCACGGGTTGTGCTGGTTTACAACTACCTTATAGCTGTTGTACCTGTCAAAGTGGGCGTATCTTGGAGGTAAAGCCCTGTTGTGTATCCAAACATTGTTTTCAAAATATACATATTGGTGTGCCGGAACATCATAATAAGCGTCGATATCAGGCATATAATAATAATCTGCATGAGAATATCCAACTGGTCCCCAATCAGGTTGGCTTCCAATATTTACGCCTATGTGAATACCAACTTGTGCATTGGCTAAATTTGCTGTTAAACAGCCAAACGATAAAGCCGCAATAAAAAGAATCTTTTTCATAAATATTTAAATTGTTTAATAAGTAGACAGCTGAAACCACAAAAGGTTTAGTTTGCCTTTTTTGCGGAAAGTATACGAGGCATGGCCCCGCAAAGTTTATTAAGCGTTGGAAATGTTACAACCGGAAGAAAATTTCGGATCAGAATAGAAGAAGCTATTATTGATCAGTGTCGGGATCGGCGTCTTTGTCTGCTTTCTTTGCCGCCATTGCCAAAACCGGTTTACCAATAACTTTGTAATTACCTTCGCCTTTTAATATGGAAGCAACAAGCTCTTTATCCTGCATAACTTTTACAGCTTGCGAAAGCTCTTTGTCGTATTTAAAATTAGCCTCGTAGCGACCTTTTTCAAAATAATAACGGGAAGCAATTTCATTTTCAAGCACCTGCTTTATTTCGTCTTTATGAATCTGAAGATCGTTTTTTTTGCTGACCGCCATCTTTGCCTTCAAGGCATCATATTCAGTTTGAATCTCATTAAATTGTTTTTCTTTGGTCGCTTGAATTTTTAAACCGGCTAACAATTTTTCCGAGTCGGTATTATAGGTATAATTTTTATCAGCCAGGTATTTTACAAAATCATCATATTCTGCGTCTGATAAAACGAATGTTTTAGCATTATCAATTGTTGTGTGGGTATCGCGATAGCGGGTGGCATAATCAAAAATTAGCAACTTGCCAATCAGCGCCTCGGTAACGTCAGCAAAATGTTCAGGCTTTATAAAAATATCAGGATAAATTCCGCTGCCATCATAAACAGAGCGCCCATCCTTAGTTTTAAACTCGTGGATCAATGAATCAGCCACCTTTACAACGCTGCCATCAGACTTACGGTTGGTATAGTCAAGCGCCTGTATACAGCGCCCGGAAGGCACATAATATTTGGCTATAGTGATCTTTACCAGGCTGTTGTATGGTAAATTGAAAGTTTGCTGTACCAATCCCTTGCCATAACTCCGCTGGCCTATCACAACAGCGCGGTCAAGGTCCTGCAATGAACCCGCGACGATTTCAGAGGCAGAAGCCGAATGGCTATTTACCAATACTACTAACGGTAAATTTGCTTCAAGTGGTTGGTTAAAAGTATTATAAGTGAAATTCTTTTCTTTTATTTTGCCTTTTTGGGATACTACTTCTACATCTTTGGGCACAAATAAATTAACAATTTTTACAGCCTCCTGTAGTATGCCGCCTCCGTTTGAACGTAAATCGAGAATAATTCCGCTGGGATTATTCTTTTTTATAGATGCCAGGGCAGTTGTAACCTCCTCGGCCGAGTTTTCGAGAAATTTATCGAGCTTGATGTAACCCATATTACCTGAGACCATGCCGGAATATGAAACATTGGGTTGTTTTATCTCATCGCGCATCAGCGTTTTTTCAACCGGTTGGCCGGTGCTGCCGCGTTTAACCATCAGTTTTATCGATGCACCTTTACTGCCCTTTAACAAAAGGCCAACCTGATCGTTGTTTTTACCCTCAAGGTCGATATCATTTATCTTAACCAATTGATCACCTGGGTGGATATCGGCTTTTTGTGCAGGGAAGCCGGCAAATACATCGGCAATGAATACTTTTCCTTTTCTGGCGAATATGCTTGCGCCGATACCTCCATATTGAGTACTTACATAATGGAGTTTATAATCTTCAATTTCTGATTCTGGAACAAACTCGGTATAAGGATCGAGCCCATCCAGCATGGCATCTACCCCAGTCTTCATCATTTTGGCCGAGTTTATATCATCAACATAGTTAATATTTACCTCCTTATAAAGAGATGAAAACACATCCAGGTTTTTGGATATCTGGAACAGATCGTCTTTAAAGCTCCATGAAAATATCGCCAGCATTAATAAACCGGCAAAAAAAGCTTTCTTTTTGTATTTATTAAACATCACTTTTCCCTTCTTAAAACATTAAAGCTATAAAATTACACAAAATTAAGATTGTTTTCCTTACCCCTTAATCTACAAGCGGTTATTGTCGATATTCACTAACGCTTTTTTTAAGGTAAATAGTACATATTTCCGGTCGCGGTTAACCAAATCCATCAATTTATTAATCAGGTTGTCTTCCTGGCCTTCGGTATATTGTAATTGTTCGTCGGTAAGATTGTTATATTTTCGTTGTATTTTAATTTTTACACGTTGCCAATCCTTATTGGAGATACTGATTTCAGCCATAAAATATTATTTTCAGCAAAAATATAAAAATACAATCGGCTTATAGTTAAAAATTTGAGGATAATGGTTTTTTTACGGACAACGATACGACGCTATAGTAATAACAGTTTTTGAATTTGTAAACGGCGAAAAAGGGTTTGATCAACATAAGCCTCGAACCATAGTTTTTACTTGTTTAATTGACAAATAAAAAACCATATATATAAGCAAAGCCCCTGATGGGCAGGGGCCTTTGCTAACCAATTATAAACCTAAATTATGAGAAGAGCTGTAGGAGAAGGAGTCGAACCTTCACGAAGTGGTTATTCTCATTGCTGAGAGTTTCCCATGCTCTTCGCCACCGCGACAAGGAGGTGTGTCTGCCTAAAATTTCACCATCCTACAGGATAAAAATTCCAGCTTGCCTGGAATTTGCTGTTGGGGAAGGATTCGAACCTTCACAGAGTGGTTGGTCAGTCAATTGACTGATTTTCCAATTTCTCCGCCACCGGGACAAGGAGGTGTGTCTGCCAAAAATTTCACCACCCAACAATGTTTTTATTTTTTAAAGAACGCTAAGCTTTTGTCATTTGCTTATTACAAATTTAACAGGACTATCAATTTGTTGCAAATATTTCAACAGAATATTTTTATTTTTATCAGATTTTAATTATTCTTGTATAATAATAAAAATATTCGAATTTATGTCCCACAGAAAAGCTCAAAATTTAGAAATTGATAATCTCGATATACAAATTTTATCGATTTTAATGAAAAATGCGACCACTCCATACACGGAGATTGCTAAAGAGTTGATCGTTTCCGGCGGAACCATACACGTAAGGATGAAAAAGTTAGAAGAAATGGGTGTAATAAAAGGGGCCAGTTTGGAAGTAGATCCACAAAAATTAGGGTATGATATCACTGCATTCCTGGGGATATTTCTCGAAAAAGGCTCGCAGTATAATGATGCCGTAAAGCAATTGAAAACGGTAAAGGAGATTGTTGAACTGCACTACACCACCGGCAGCTACAGCATTTTTGCAAAAATTGTATGCCATGACACCACCCATTTGCGCGAAGTTTTGAACGAGCAGATACAAGGCGTAAAAGGTATTCAAAGAACAGAAACGTTTATCTCATTAGAGGAAAGTATAAGGAGACAGATAACTTTGGAGTAAATTTACTAAAAGTTTCAACGATAATATAAAAGAGGCCGTATCATAAATCAAATGGTACGGTCTTTTTATTTTATGATTTATTGTGGTTAATTAGGTGATGTATCTTCCGGGCATTGACAAGAATCAGTTTCCGGGTCAAAATGAGGAAAAAAGAGCTTTTAAGCCGC
>DASYEP010000123.1:0-8294 GCA_036498965.1 Mucilaginibacter sp. | reverse complement strand
TCATTTTGAAATGTTTTGGGAGGACCCGAAAATAAAACCATTGCTAAATAACACCAAAAACCTTCACCTCAATGCGCTTTACAGTATTGCTTGTGACCTAAATTCCGCAACCGGTGAACTAAAACATTTCAAAAATTGGCGGAATAAGCTGGAACATAACTTGCTTATTATCAAGGACACCTTGAGCAATGACCCTGACTATCTTAAAGTATTCGAAGACAAGGAATTTGTTGCAGTAGTAGATACCAAAGAATTTGAAGCAAAGGCACTTCACCTCCTGCAACTCACCCGGGCCGCCATTATGAGTTTTGTTTATTGCGCCCGGCTTCAAACGATAGAACATCCCAGTGAAGAAAACAAAAAAGGATTTCCTATTAACTTCAAATCAAACTAAAATGGTTAACGATAAACAATTCTACTCTCAGTACCTAAAAGAATATCATTCGATAAAAGCGATATACCTGAAAATTTTGTTAGATAATCACGATAAACTCAATGTCGAATTAGAGAAACATCAAGCGATACAGAATCTAACCAAGAATTCTAAGTTTGTCCTGCAAGCCGACATGCGGCAGAACTACTTCCATTGTATCGAAACTTTCTTCGAATTGTTTTTTGCATTCTTACCTAAAAACGGCACAATACCCGACCACCACAATATCATTAAGCTCTTAGTAAAATCGGATTGGAAAACGAATTACAAACTTATTCAAGACATTGCTGACGGCAATTTTTCCTTGGATATTTTTGATCAGCAGATAGAGTTTTTAGGCTACACCACCACAGTAGCTAAATATTTGTTCTACCCTGGAATGTTTGATCCGTCTAAATTTACTGACGAGTTTTTTAAAAACGTAGATCACAGCATTATCGCCATAAAATCAGCCATAAAAACCCTTGCATTAGATTTTTCACAGAGAGACGAATATAATGCCTATAAACATGGCATTCGGATATTCCCCTCTTATAAATCAATTCAAGTAGTTAGTGTTGACGATATGAAAGAAAAAATTAAATGGGACCTTTCCAATTCCGTTTCTTTCTATACGTTTAACGACAAGCTTAAGGAAAGTAAGATCACTACGAAATTATTTGATTCTGAGCGCGATTTTCTAATGACACGACTTTGTAGTAATTTGATCTTTACATTAATCAATTACAGAGATGTTGTCGTTAATCCCGAACAAAGGCAGAAAGACGAACAAATAAAGATTAATTTTTTCGATTTGGATTCGGTAGAGGATTGTAAGCAACATCATGTAGACGTTCAGGATATTGTTTTCTCCAACCAGATGATACCAAACATTCTTTAAATGTCTTCAATTAAAAGATTGTTCCATAATTCGTTTGACGTTTTTATAAGAGTAAATTTATTTAAAGGAGAAAAACACCTCTTTATATCGATCTAATATTTCTTGTTGTCCCTCGATTGAACAAGCTTCATCCAGGTATTCCAGCTGCAATTTATTAGGAAACGGATGTCCGTTTTTCTTAAGCACTTCTAAAAGATGAGCTTTTCGCGCAGCCAGCTTCTCTTCAGTAAGCTGGTCGGCCTTATACCCATCAATCATGATTTTAAACAGAGTTTGGCTGTTTACAGCCATAAATTGAACTTGTTTAAGATCGGCGGATTGATGAATCGCCACTGCTGCATCGAATACGGATATTCCAGAAGATATATTTTTATAAAACCTTGTATATGCTCGGTAAGCTTCGTCAAACCCAATTTCTTCAAAAGAGCCACAAACATGATCATAAGGGCACGGTTTTGCTTTTGCGACCATCCTTGAAGCATTAAATCCTTTACAGGAAGACATACAAATTATTGACTTTTTCTGTGAGGCCTGATATATCTCAATGAACTTATCCAGTACATCTTCCCATGGAATAAATTCCTCTGTTGCATCGAGTTTAACGGCGCCAATTCCATCTTGATTACCGTGACAATCAAAATGTACGAAAGGTTGTATTTTTTCTGCCGCCGCCTTTATTTTAACTATTTCAAGCAGATCGAGCAGTTCTTTTTTGGTGTTGAAACGATGAAATTCGTTAGCAATTTTTTCTGTGTCAAGAAAATCATGAACTTCTTTCCCAGTTTTAGGGTCACTTTTTCTCAGCGATTCAAATACAAAAATGTACATAGATTTTAGGTATTAAGGCTCGGTTTCTTTTTAGTAAGATTTAGGATTTCAGTTTTTGCCGACTGTATCCGGTTTATAATAGTATCGATTTCCTCGAATGTAAACCATTTGAAATTTGGACTATCCCGATATTCCATTAGACCGATCGCATAACTGTATTCAAGTTTATTGGTTGCCTGGATAGTAGGGAAATGGGCAAATTGATTTCTAATTGAATTAAGGTATGTCAATTCATCCATTAACTTTTTATGGGGGTGGCCTTTTTTCTTTGAAGGTTCAAAACCTCCTTCAACTGCGCGGTTTAGCAGAATAGTTTTTACAGATGTCCTTTTACTTTCAAAAGTCATTCTGTCAAAAATTATATTTTGCATTTTTCGTCTATCGGCACTGTCAGCAGAAAATTCAGCAGCAAGTAAAGCTTCGATGTTCTTTTCAAACATCGCAAAGTGTGCAATTACTTTACCCCTTACCGGATAAGTTCGCTCTTCGTAATTCGGTTCAAAACAATTTGGGTCAAATTCTTCTATTCGTGCCATATTTGATTTGTAAACTCTTTCTTGGTTCACTTCGGGTATTATTAAAAAGGAAGATTGTCGTCGTCGTTATCTTGCGAGGGCGGAAAGGCATCGGCTGGTAAAGAAATATTATTTACTATAAATAGGTTTAAAATATCTTCACGTTCCATGAACATGATTTGACTTCTTTTTGAAATATCCAGTTGTCCGGCAATCCAGTTCCGAGCCTGCTTAGTAATTTCTCCGCCTGCGATAATAAAAGCATGATCCACTAATACTTTTCTGCTGGTTTCAGGGTCAAATATTTCATGACCAAGCATCATAGTTACCTGGTTTAATATTTCAGCGACATTTGCGTTGCCGGGTTTGCTCATTCCAGCCGAATCAAGTTTGCCTTTCTTAGCCTGAATACCGAAATATAGGACATTTTGAGTTGGTAGCACATATTTCATCCAAATATCCTTTCCGTATTCTAAAGCCTTATCTTTGTGCCCAGCAATAGTAATGCGTTGAAAACCTAAATGCCGGAACAACGGCATCAATATTTCCCCGATAAGCTCATCTTCAGAACATTTATTCAGATAAGCAGTTAACAGTGCTTTACGTTCTAACTCGATAGCCGACAAAGGGCGATGAGGGTGCTGCTCAGGCATTACAGAACCGGCTTTAGGAATGATGTTAACCTGAACAACTTCTTCGTCCTGTGAACGCCGCATAGTTTCTGAAAAACGTTGCAATAAATCTGCTTCTAATTCTTTCAGGTTGTTTTTTACAGCAACATAGGATTTCACGTCCACGGTTACAAAAATCGTAAAATAGTAAGTTCCGTTATTCCAATTGTTATAATCTGTTTGTTCAATACTTATTTCGCTTTTTTCTAACAGACTAACAATACCATCAGCATTTTCTGCCTTAGCTATTTCGATAGCGGTTTGTAATATGGATTGTGATTGTTCGGAATTATTTACCATAGTGTGTGAGTTCGAGTCTAACTATAAAACTTCTGTAAGTCAATATTATGAAGTTTTTTGGAGTATATGTCAAAATTAAACTGCCGATACTAACATTGACATTGAATATCTTTGTAAAAATATAAGATATGAATTTTGAATGGACAACAATTGCCGATAAAGGAAATTATGACGAAGGTTTTGTAGAGGTTTATGCTAAAAACAAATCAAATAGAGCAATAGTGATCATGTCTTTTCTGGCACAGCACGCTGATCCAACACCACGAATATTACTTACTATTTTACTTGAAGGCAAAATAGACGACTGGACAAAGGGTACAATTGGCAGCATATTTCATGATGCAGAAGATTATATTAAAAATGTAATGGCCACGAAGTTCAGGTATATTGACAGTATCGATCATGTTCAACGGCAAATGTTTACACTAAAAAATATTGACGAATTTGATTATGTTAGTCATGGCGACTATACGTTTATAGATTAATAAGATTATTAGGTTATAAAAAATCTTTAAGTGATTTAACAGCACTTTGTGCCCCGCAAGGGGCCGCCCGGAATTTTGGGCGGCATTGGGTTGGGCGGGACATTTACAATTCGACAATCAGACCATCTTGACAGTCTTCGGCCTCTTTTTCGGCTTCATCCCGTGTTTCAAACACAAGATTATTACCGTTACTGTCGGTTATGATGATGGCGTATTCGGGGCCACCATGCGTTTCTATGATTATATAACTCATGACTCTAAGATTTTTGATTAATAAAATTGCGCTTGGGTTTTTCCTCATTTAAAACTTCGCTGCCGTACTTGCTCCTGATTTCATCCAGTGATTTTTTACCGCCCTTTGAAACTTTATACTCGGCTGTTCGGAAATACCACGCTAATTTTTTAGAAGCAAATAAAAATCCTGCTTCTTTGAGGGTTGCCCTGACAGGGTAGGTGTTCCCTGTAACCCAAAGCCAGTAACCCACTAATTCAATGGTAATGCCGTCCAAATGGATAATTTTCTCAATAGCGTTGCGGTATGCCTCGGATGATAATATTTCGGTTTCCGTTTCTTCCTCGGATAGATTAGCCCCTTTGATAGCTTTGGCTGAGGCAAAAGCATATTCTTTATTGATTTCCTGCATGGTAACAGTATCACCCCCTAAGTCGGGATGATACTGTTTAGCCAGTTTTTTGTAGGTCGCCTTAACTTCCTCAAGTGTCCCACAATCGTTAAACCATTTCATGATCTTGGATTTTGCGTATCTAATTCTATGATTTCCGTTTCCAATACTTTTACATTGGGCGTACTTCCGATGCTGTAATCCGTTTCTGTTTGCAGTTCGTCAATAGCATCGTGTATATTGGGGTAACTGGTTTCTACCACTACCTTAATAAATAAATACAAAGTGTCTTTCATGGCATCAATTATTATAGGTGTTCAGAAACTCGTTAAACTCAAACTGGAATAAAACAGGGTCGGACTTTGCCAACTCTTGTGCATAACCTTTCCAAAATATTTGGTCGGTTAATTCGATGAAAATTTCTAACATTGCTTTAGCTTTTTAAGATTTAACCATCTTAGCAAAACGCCCTATGTAGTCATGCTACATAGGGCGTTGCCATTGTTAACTTATGCGGGTATGATGATACCTGCTTCAACTTCTGCCAGTTTGTCGATACAAAGCTGTTTAACTTCCTGTACGACATAAGCAATAATGAAAGGGTTTTTAGTTACAAACTCTTCGCCGTCGTCGTCATGTATCACCAGTTCGCAACGGGCGAAACGGCTGTCGCTCGCCATATCGTCCTTATCATCACTTTGAGCAATGGTAAAGCTGTCGATATTGGCAATCGTGTTTTTTAGTTTGTTACTTTGGGCTATCTTCTTGCCTAATACTTCCACGATTTTTACCGTTTCGGCTAATTGGCGTTCCTGCTGTGCGATAAATTGCTCTTTTACTTCCTTTTTGCTCGGCTCGGCTTGTGGCTTTGCTTCTTCGCCCTGTTTCACTTCTTCGGCTTTTGGGGCATCTGCAACGTTAGCGGGTTGGTTATCCACTGTAACGGTGCTATCGGTCTTTGCTTCGGGAGTTTTGGCTTCCTCAACCTGCGGAGTTTGGGCAGGGGCTTCATCTTTTGCTTCCTTTCCTGTCAGGTTTGGGCGGATATTAGTTTTTGTTGTTTCTTTTTTATTGGTGGCTGTACCTTGTACTGCTACGTTCTTTACTTCTTTGTTATTCATGATTTCTAATTTTAAAATGTTACTTCTTTTACTTCTTGCTGTGATGGTCTGGGTCTTTTGTTTTTCCGTTGTAGGTGGCGCTCTACCGTTTGCTGTTTCCATAATTCCCCTGTTTGCTTTTTTAATCAGCACCCCTCGGCTTGCAGCCTCGGGTGGCTTTTTGTAAGCGCCATCACCTGAACACGGCGGGCTGAAGGACAAGACTTTGCGGAAAAAAATACTACCCCGGAGCGAAGCGAGGGGTGTGGAGATTTTTTTCCAGCAAACCCGCAGGGCCTGGTCTTGGCATTCAGGCCCGGCGTTCAGAAATTTGCTTGCGAAAAAGCCAGTCGAGAAAATGGAAGGAGTTAAAAGGAGTTATAGGGCATGAACAAGGGGAAAACCGGCAATATGGGCAGAGGAACGAAGCCCAGGTTGCCTGAATGCAGTGAAGCGGCTGAGGAACGAAGCGGCTGGAACTGCTGGCCTTAAACATACCGCGCTGATGAAAAACGGCCGTATAAAAACCGTAAATTGCAGCTCCAATGATGCCTAAATATATTTTTATTGATACAGCCCATTTAAGGATACTTACCGGCGAACACTATGATGCCTTATCTTCCTATCTACACGAGCATGACCTTGAACTGGTGATTACACCCATGCTGCTCGTGGAATACTTCAGCCCAAAACTGCAAGCCGGCGACCGGACAGCAAATGCGGTGATGCTGTTAATGGAACATGATTTTGTGATTGCCAATCAGGATACCATTATGGATAAGGAAGAAGCGGCATACCCCGCCTCGCTCGTCCGCCTGCCCATTGCCTGGAGCAGCCGTGACAGTTTGGTTGGGAAATCCGATGAAGAACGTTACCAACTGCTCTACCAGCTTTTTCACCACGGCATACCCGGAACAGGCTACGACCTTAAAACCTGGGCGGAAAACCACAAAGCCGGTAAGGCTGAATGGGTAGTAGATGTAGCTCATATTTTAAATCATGCAGCGCAGGCTGGTACGCTCGGCAATAAAGAAGACTTTATACAAAGCCTGGATATCCGCCTTTGCAACGGGCTTGAACTGGCCGCCAGGCAATTAAAAGGAGAAGAAAAGATCGACCGTTTCTATACTGAGCGCATAAAAAAGTTGGATCGGATTCTGAAAAAGAAGGATACCAAATTGATGAAGGGTATTCATTTAACATCGCTGATTACCTGGTATGATTATGTTATTGCTAAAAAAGCGGTCCTGCCGTCGGATAAAGCCGATATCTTCCATGCTATCATTTACCCCTATTGTAGCGTAGTTATACCTGACGCATCCCGTGCTGACGTGATCCAGCGGATACAACGCGAAGACATACGTTACCGACAAATGCAGTGTTACCGGATAAAGGAATTTTTAGAGGTTTTACAGCATTAGTTACGGATGTCATTACAGCGTAAAGTCCCTTGAGTCTATTATTATTTTAACGCCAAATGTCGATCTTTACTGCCACCAATTATATAACTATGGCACAGAAACATACATTTGAAATTAAATCGGTCATAAACGGCAGCAAGCCGGTTGAAGAACTGGTAATACTGGCCGCGATGGGGGATATTAACACAAAGGGCTTTGCTCTGGTAGACCGGACTTTCGATGAAAACGGAAACGTATCGAATGAATTCCGGCACATCTTTGTGTTTCCAAGTCTCGATGTAAAAGCAGGTGAAAGGGTCGTTGTTTGTACAGCCAAAGGGAAAAACGGAAAGCAAACATTGGACAGCGGAGAAAAAATACATGCACTTTACTGGGGTTCCGATGAATGTGTATGGAATGATAACGGCGGAGAAAGCGCTTCGCTCATCAATTTTGTACCGGTCAACACCGTGGTCGTGCCGCCTGTAAAAAAGAAAAAAGCCTGATTCGAGATCAGGCTTTTCATGCCGTTCCTATTTGGCATTTTTCTTTTCGGTAACGGCTGTGCGTACTTCCTGCGCGGTTGCTTTTAACTGCTGCATGGTGTTGCGTAACCTGGTGCCGGCGGCGTTATTTCCTTTGTTGAATTTGTCGGCATCAGCTTCTGCCGAGGCGATCAGTTCCTTTAATTTTGCGATTTGTTCCATAAATGATAAAATTTAAAAGTGAATAATTATTGTTCGTTTTGAAAAGGCGACAAAATAAATTTAGAATGTTATACGGACATTCCCTGTTCCTGTTCTTTTTCCTTGCCTTTATTTAATTGCAGGGTTTGGTCAAGTTTAGGCTCTTTAAAAAATTGTTCCCGTTTTTCCGGTTTGCCATCTTCCCTGAAGAAATTAACCTGCCTGAAACGTGGCGCGGCTTCAATGTGCAGTTTAACATCCTGTCCATCTTTAACAGTAGTGATCAGCGGACGGTTACCATTTTCAATGGACTGGTGTAAGTTTTCGGTTTTTTTAGGGTCTGCAAGATCTTTGATATTATATTTTTCCAGCG
>DASYEP010000122.1:0-48031 GCA_036498965.1 Mucilaginibacter sp. | reverse complement strand
TAAAAACAATGTATTCGTAGGTGACGGCATTTTTAGTGCGTGCATAATAATATTTAAGCGCTTCAGCCAGTGCTACTAGTGAGTTTTGCTCATTGATAGGCATTATCGTGTTCCGCTTCTCATCATTAGCAGCGTGCAGGGATAGGGCAAGATTGAATTTCACCTGGTCATCACCCAGCTTTTTGATCATCTTGGCAATACCTGCTGTAGATACCGTGATCCTTTTTGGCGACATGTTAAGACCATCCTCCGCGGTAATACGCTCAACGGACTTTAATACATTTGCATAATTAAGCAGAGGCTCACCCATACCCATGTAAACAATGTTGGTTAGCGGCAGCCCATAGTTTTCTTTTGCCTGCCGGTCAATCAGCACAACCTGGTCATATATTTCATCAGGGTTAAGATTGCGCTTGCGTTCCATGTAACCTGTGGCGCAAAATTTACAGGTTAAACTACAGCCAACCTGTGATGAAACACAGGCAGTCATTCGTTCGGGTGCGGGTATTAAAACGCCCTCAATTAAATGATTATCGTGTAATATAAAGGAATTTTTTATAGTTTTATCAGCGCTAAACTGTGAGTTATAAATTTTAACATTATTGATAGAAAAGTTTTCTCCAAGTTTAGTACGCAGTTCTTTTGAAATATTACTCATCTCATCGAAAGAAAAACATGATTTTTTCCAAAGCCATTCATAAACTTGTTTCGCTCTGAATTTTTTTTCACCCAAACGGGTAAAATGTTCTTGCAAGGTGTCAAGACTAAGGCTGCGGATATCAATTTTATCTTTCGGAGTGTTCACGCTGCAAAAATACTAAATTTAAAAAACTGTTTTTTTTAAATAAATTATTTTATATTTTAAAAACATTAACTAAAAATTAATGTGTTTACAAAATAAAGAAGCACAATATATATTAGCCGAAAAGTATTACGAGAAATTTATTTCCTGCCAAATGAGAAGTTTTAAAGCCGATTACGTTTTCCCTGTAAGTTCCGCTCCGATTAAAAACGGAATCGTGACTGTTGATGATTATGGAAAAATCATCTCAGTAACGGATTCTAATGCCCTCTCAGAAACAAATAGTCGGTCCGTTGAGCACGTTAACGGCATTATTTGTCCCGGTTTTGTTAACACCCATTGTCACCTTGAACTATCGCATCTTAAAAACAAAATCGAACAAAACAAAGGGTTGGTCGGCTTTATACAGGATGTTCAAAAATTCAGGAATACCGAAAATAGCAAGGTGCTTGATGCCGCACGTAAGGCTGATCATGAGATGTATCAGAACGGCATCGTTGCCGTTGGCGATATTGCCAACACCAACGTAAGTGCGACAGTAAAAGCAAACAGTAAATTATATTACCATACCTTTATTGAATCCTTCGGTTTTTTACCGGATAAAGCAAACGAAGTATTTCAAAAATCGTTGAGCTTATTAAACGAATTTAAACCACAGGCTTGCTCGGTGACGGCACATGCGCCGTACTCGGTATCAAAAGAGCTTTTTAAACTTATCAAAACGCACTGTGACGTCGGAAAAAATCTGATCAGCATTCACAACCAGGAGTCAAAAGACGAAAATAAATTTTTCAGATATAAGACGGGCAGTTTTAATGACCTGTATCAAAGCTTTGGAATTGACATATCGTTTTTTAAACCCCAGGCGCGTAATTCTTTGCAGTCGATGATACCTTTACTTACTAAAAAACAGGATATATTACTGGTGCATAACACCTGTACCAATTTAAAAGATATCTACTTTACAAAGAGGTTCGACCGTAAAATACACTGGTGTTTTTGCCCGAATGCAAATTTGTATATAGAGAATAGTATACCCAAGGTTGAGCTGTTTATCGGTCAGGGATTTAATATAACCCTGGGAACAGATAGCCTGGCGTCCAATAATAGCTTGTGTATTTTAAGCGAAATGCGCACCCTTCAGAAAAAAGTCCCGTCATTAACCACTGCTCAGTTAATTGAGTGGGGAACCCTGAACGGCGCAAAATATTTAGGTATCGACGACGAAAAAGGAACCCTAAAAGCAGGCAAAACGCCTGGTCTAAACTTAATAACCGGGCTCGACGATTTAAGAATTACACCGGCGACTAAGGTGAAACGGTTGATTTAAATTGTTTTGAAAGTTGTAAATGTTTGAAGGGTTGAAAATGTCTTTATCGAACATCTTTCCAAATTTTTCTATAACCTTTACAACCTTTTTATAACCTTTACAACATTTACAACAAGCTCAATGATAAAACATATCGACATCACCGTAAAAGGAAAAGTACAGGGAGTTCTCTACCGGGCGTCGACCAAAGCTGTGGCCGATCAGCTTGGGGTTAAAGGATTTGTAAAGAATGAACCTAACGGAGATGTATTTATAGCAGCTGAAGCTGATAAAATGTCGCTGGAAATGTTTTTAGAGTGGTGCCACGAAGGTCCCGAGCACGCTGAAGTTACTTCTGTTGAAAGCCATGAAGGCGAATTGAAAAACTATCGTAATTTTGAAATCGTAAAAAGGAGTTTATAACAGTTGTAAACTTTAACATAATTTGTTTTATATCCATTGTCAACCGCAAAAAAATTCGCAGGGCAAACTGCCCTGTACGGCTTAAGTACAATAGCCGGCCGCGTACTCAATTTTTTTCTTACCCCCGTTTACACAAGTGCTTACTCAACAAGGGTTTATGGCATATTTGGTAATATGTACAGCTTAGCTTCTATGCTTAATGCATTACTGGCGTTCGGGATGGAGACAACTTTTTTCCGATACCTGAATAAAAGGCCCGAAAATAAAGACGTAGTGTACAACAACTCTTTTGGCGCCATCTTAACCATGTCGGCAATTTTTCTTTTGATCACTTTTCCGCTTAGTGGGGTTATAACCCATTTCATACAAATTGACCCAAATACACCATTTGCAGAATACACAAAATACGCCCACTATTTTATCGGTATTTTAGTGATTGATGCCTTATGTGTGATCCCCTTTGCTAAAGTCCGCGCCGATGGCCGGCCCGGCCGTTACGGAACTATTAAGCTGCTCAATATTATTTTATTTGTAGGGCTTAACCTTATGTTTATTTATGTATTTCCATATGTTATTCACCATAATCTACCCGGGTCTGCTTTAATAAGCCCATGGTTTAAGCACGGCTGGCTGGGATATGTGTTTTTATCAAACCTAATTGCCAGCGTAGCTACTTTGTTAATGCTGCTTCCGGAATTAGCGCAATTGCGGCCTAAATTTAACCGGGAGCTTTTTACTGAGATGCTGGTTTACAGTTGGCCTGTGCTTATCGCCAATTTCTCCTTCCTGATCAATGAGAACCTGGACAAGATTTTATTAGGCAAGCTGCTTCCCTCAAAAGTAAGCGCCATTGACCTTGGTATTTATGTGGCCTGTGCCAAAATATCTATTTTCCTCAGCATATTTGTAAACGCCTTCAAGTTGGGTGCCGAGCCTTTCTTTTTCAGTCACGCCGACAAGAAGAACGCGAACCAAACTTATGCCCGCATTATGAATTATTTTGTAATTGCGGTGTGCCTGATATTTGTGGCACTGGTAGCTAATATCGATTTGCTTAAATATTTTATTCATGGCCGTGATGCTACCCAAACCAATTTATACTGGTCGGGATTAAAGGTGGTGCCATTGTTACTTTTTGGCTACGTGAGTTTGGGTATTTACATGAATTTATCGGTTTGGTATAAGCTGTCCGACCAAACTAAATATGGCCTGTATATTTCAGGGGTGGGAGCAGTCCTTACAATCGTATTGAATGTGTGGCTGATACCAAAGTACAGCTATATGGCTTCAGCCTGGATATCGTTAATAGCGTACGCCACCATGATGGTTTTGTCTTATATATGGGGACAAAGAAACTATCCTATTCCGTATGATCTTAAAAAGAACCTTGCTTATATAATTTCTTCAGTTATAATCGTTTACTTATCGTTCTATATTTTTAACCGGAATATATTTGCAGGTAACGCGCTTTTTTTGTTATTTGTATTAGCAGCCATTTATTTTGAGGGAAAAAACTTAAAGGCGATATTTATTAAGCGATGAACATCAGGATTATAAATAAATCAAAAAATAATTTACCTGCGTACGAGACGCTGCACGCCGCCGGTATGGACCTGCGTGCCGATCTGGAAGAGGTGATATTACTAAAACCGATGGAGCGCAAATTGATCTCTACTGGCTTGCATATTGAATTGCCTGAGGGATTTGAGGCCCAGATACGCCCGCGGAGCGGACTTGCATTTAAACATGGCATAGGTATAGTTAACTCGCCCGGAACCATTGATGCCGATTATCGCGGTGAAATAAAGGTGTTGCTTATCAATTTTTCGGATCAGGAATTTGAGATTAAGACAGGTGACAGGATAGCGCAAATGATAATTGCCCGGCACGAAACGATAAGCTGGCAGCAGGTAGACGAGTTAAACGAAACCTTGAGGGGTGTGGGTGGTTATGGTCATACAGGGATAGGGTAGCTCGAAAGAATCAAGATACAAGATCCAGGAATCAAGAATTGAATTGACAAGATTTTTTTGCGATAGTTTAAGAACAAGATACGGAGCAGATATGAAAGGTGATTTATATATATTGGGAATAAGGAAAAACTGTGTGCGAGGACATCGGCTATTTTCTTTCTTGACTCTCGTCTCTTGCCTCTTGTTTCTTCCCCCAATATACGCCCAAAATAAAAATACAGCTAATAATGGCAATAAGATAGTAGTAGTTGCAAGCAAGCCACTAACTCCTACCGACAGCACTATGGTGAAGGATATTTTTTTTAATGCGCTGCGTCAAAAAACAATCGACAACCTTAACATGGCTGCCGAACTGTTTAACAAGGTGATACAAATTGACCCATCAAACGATGCATCGCTTTATGAGCTTGCCATGCTGAAAAAAGATAAGAATGACTATAATTCAGCTCAGCAATTATTGGAAAGAGCGGTAACAGTTAACCAGGACAATGAGTGGTATTGGATGGCTTTAGCTGATTGCTATGAAAAACGAAACGATATTGGTAAACTGGAGAATGTATTTAATGAATTAATAAGAATTAACCCCGATAAACCGGATTACTATTTTGACAAAGCCAATGCTTATTTCCAGCAAGGCAGATATGACGATGCTTTAAAAGTTTATGAGCAGGTTGAACAAATAACAGGGCCAAGCGACGATTTGCTCGCCAACCGGCAAAAAATTTATCTGAAACAGGGAAATGTTGACCTGGCGGCAAAGCAGCTTCAGCAAATGATTGATGCTAACCCCGCACAAATCAAATATTATTTATTCCTTGCGGAGCTTTATAACTCGAATAATTTTGCCGACAAAGCACTCAATGTGTTACACACTGCCGAAAAAATTGATGGCAGCAGCAGCCTGGTTCACCTTTCACTTGCAGATATTTATCGCGACAAAAAAAATTACCAGGCCAGTTTTGATGAATTAAAGTTAGCATTCGCTATTCCTGATATGCTTACTGATCAAAAGATCAAAATCATTTTAGGCTATTTACCGCAGTTTCCCGATCCCAACGCTAAAGCCAGTGCGCTTGAGTTGAGCAAAATACTTGCTGCGACTCATCCGGATGATGCTAAAGCCTTGGCGGTTTATGGCGACATGCTGATGCAGAATGAACTTTTGAAGGATGCAAAAGAAGCGTATAAAAAATCAATTTCGCTTAATAGCCAGATGTATGAAGTGCAGGAGCAACTCGTACGCATTGAGCTAGCTGATAATGATGCTGATGGTGCTATCCGCGATGGAGAAAACGCGCTTTCTTTTTTCCCTAACCAGGCCTGGATGAATTACCTGGTTGGTATAGCCTGGCAGATGAAAAAAGATCACAACAAAGCTATAAGTTATATTAAGAACGCAACTTCGCTGGAGACTCAGGATAAAGAGCTGCTTTCTCAAAGTTATTCTTCATTGGGAGATTGTTATCACGATTTGAAAGATAATAAGAGTTCGGACGATGCATATGAAAAGGCTTTGAGCTATAATGCTGATAATGTGTTTACTTTAAACAATTATGCCTATTATTTATCGTTAAGAGGGGAGCAATTGGAAAAGGCGGCAAGAATGTCGAAACGATCGAATGATTTGCAGGCTAATAATGCATCCTTTGAAGATACTTATGCCTGGATTTTATTCAAGCAAAAAAATTACGCCGAAGCCAAAACCTGGATAGAAAAAGCTTTGGCTGATGACAAAAACACCAGTAGCGTAAAGTTGGAACATTACGGCGACATTATGTTTTATCTTGGTAATGTTGACGCAGCGATGGAAAATTGGAAAAAGTCGAAGGCGAATGGCAACAACTCCCCGGTTTTAGAAAGAAAAATAAATGAAAAAAAATACATCGAATAGCAGCCCATCTAATATAAAGGTGTTTTTTTGTCGTTATGCAAAACTTCTTACAATTTGCTGCCTGCTTGCGCTTGTAAGTTGCAAAGCAAAAAAACAACTCTTAACAACCGGTGCCGCCGGCAATACCACAAAACCGGCAGATAACAAACGCAGTCAATTGGATGCGATAAGAGCCGGACAGACCAATTTTGATACTTTTTCGGGCAAGGCGCATACAAAACTTAACTTTAGTGGGAGCAGCAATGACGTTACTTTAAATATCCGGATAAAAAAGAATCAGAAAATATGGGTTTCTGTTACTGCGATAGCTGGTATCGAGGTTGCGCGCGCTTTGATAACTCCCGACAGTATACTTACGATGAACAAATTGCAAAGTGTTTATTTGAAACAGCCATTTAGCTACCTCTATAAAATGGCGGGAAAAGACTTTAACTATAAAACTTTGGAATCATTACTAACCGGTAATGCAATACCCGAATTAATAAATGAAAGTGCCGTATTGCAAACCAAAGGCGATACCATTACGTTAACAGGCAATTTACAGGATGTTATGTATAAACTTATTCTGGGCCCGGGAATGAAGGTTGCCCAAACAAACCTGGATAACAAAACCGATGAAAGGTCACTCCAGGCGACTAACAGTAATTACATACAAACCGGCAATAGATCGGTAGCTTCGCAAATAGACATTGCTTCTGCGTCGAAAGATCAAAAAGTGCAGATTGGTTTGCACTATGTTAAAGTTGATCTCGACCAGCCGCTCGAGTTTCCGTTTACCATTCCGACGAGATATAAAGAAATTAATTAACATAATATCATAAAAGTATTTGATGAAATTTTTTAAAGCAATAATTTTTTTAGTTTGTGTTTTTGTGGTTTTTAGTGCACATGCTCAAACCCCTACTGAATTAAGGCGCGAACGCGACGCACTGACACAGCAATTGGAGCAGCTGAATCATGAATACCAGGAAACGGCAAATAATAAAAGAACAACGCTAAAACAACTTTTCATATTAAAACAACAAATCAATTTACGCCAGCAAAAGATTCAAAATATAAATTCGGAAGTAAGAAATCTTGATAATCAAATCTCAGAGAGCAACAATTTTGTACATAACTTACAGAGCCAGTTGGATATCTTAAAAAAAGAGTATGCAGCCATGGTGCTGTTTACTTATCATAATCAAAGCGCCTACAACAAACTGATGTTTATTTTTGCGGCGAAAGACTTTAACCAGGCTTATAAGCGTTTAAAATATTTACAACAGATTGGAGCCTATCGTGAGCGGCAGGCCACATATATACAGGAAACGCAAACAGAACTGCATGTTAAGATAATTGAACTTGATAAAAACAAAACCGACAAAAGTAATTTGCTGGTAGACCAGGAAAAAGAGAAGGCAACCCTCGGAAAGGAACAAAAAAGCCAGGTACGAGTAGTAGCTGAACTCTCTCAACACGAAGGGGAATTAAAACAGGCACAAAAAGATTTACAACGAAAGATCGCTAAAACTAACAAAGCGATTAACAACGCAATACAAAGGGAGGTAGAAGAAGCGAGGCGCAAAGCAGAGTCGGTAGCAAAAACCGATGCGGCAAAATCAGCAAATGGTGATGCTGTCGCACCGAAAAGGACAATAACGAGGAGCTCAAGTACCAGTGAAGTATTGAATGCCACACCAGAGGCTGCCAGGTTATCAAGTGACTTTTTAGGTAATAGGGGTTCCCTGCCGTGGCCGGTTACCAATGGCGCTTTGAAACAGGGATTCGGAATTTATTATGACAGCGAAAAAATTAAAAACGAAAGCTTTGGCTGGGATATTAAAACTAACGCCGGATCATCAGTACGGGTTGTATTCCAGGGTGAGGTAACAAGTGTAGCTAATATAAGTGGCACCTATTTGGTGGTTATCAAACACGGTGAGTACTTTACGGCTTACTCGAATCTTAAATCGGTGATTGTGAAAGAGGGCCAAAAGGTAAACACCAAACAAGTAATTGGAACGGTTGCTACTGAGTCATCTACTGGTGAAGCAATTGTAAGTTTTTCGTTATATAAGGGTAAGGCTGCGGTTGATCCCAGAATTTGGCTTGCACCAAATTAGTAGTTTTAAACTTTAATTATTTTAATTGTCTATATTTGTAGGCTTTAATTAAAAACGGTATGCATAGTTCAGTTCTTTTATTTTTGAACATCGGCTCGTCGGAGATGATACTAATAGTATTTGTGGCTTTGTTGCTTTTTGGCGGAGAAAAACTACCGGAAATTGCACGCGGCCTCGGAAAAGGGATCCGCGACTTTAAGGATGCCTCGGAAGGGGTAAAGCGCGAAATCAATAACCAGATAAACAGTTACGAGGAAAAAAGAACTGAAACAAAACTTGACGAAGCTGCTCAAAATCATCTTACCTCAGGTACAGAGGAATCGGTTGACGGCCGCCCCCCTGTTGAGAACACAATGCCAATAAATGATAGTCATTTTGCGGTATCGGAAGAGCATCAGGATACTGAAAAAAATGGATCTACAGTGACTGGCGAAACCACAGACCACGATATTGACGTTCCACATTCAGATACTGAAATAACAAAGAGTAAACCAATAAGAGTATAAACATTATATAAAATTTAAACACCATGGGTTCATTAGGCGCTCCAGAAATTATTCTGATAATCATAGCAATCTTAATACTGTTTGGGGGTAGAAAAATCCCTGAACTTATGAAAGGTTTAGGCAAAGGCATGAAAGAATTTAAAGATGCCCAAAACGGCGAAAGCAGTTCAACAACTACAACTAATTCAAACACCGGCAGCAGCGACAAACCAAGGGTTTAGTTACAAGGCTGGGTTTTAATTTTGTCCGCTTTTTTGTTTTTTTATAAACTTATCTGTTGATATTACAATTTCAACGGATAAGTTTTTTATTTTCGGCCCATGACTAAATCATACAACTCTTTAAGTGAAATAAAGAGTGAACTGGCGCTTGGGGAAATTACTGTTGAGAAACTTGTAAAGAGTTACCTTGAAAAAATTGCTTTAAATGCTCATTTAAATGCTTTTAATGAAGTGTTTGCCCAGGAAGCATTGATCTGCGCAAAGAGAGTAGATACCCGGATAAAAGAGGGTACCGCGGGTAAACTGGCTGGTATGGTTATAGCAATAAAAGATAATATATGCTATAAGGGCCACAAGATAAGCGCATCCTCAAAAATCTTAAAAAATTTCACTTCAATTTATTCGTCCACTGTAGTTGAGCGGCTTTTAGCCGAAGACGCAATAATTATTGGCCGCTGCAATTGCGATGAATTTGGAATGGGCGCGGCTAATGAAAATTCATATTTCGGCGCGGTAAAAAACTACGCCGATATAACCCGGGTATCCGGGGGATCATCTGGTGGCTCTGCTGTTGCCGTTCAGGCAGATATGTGCCTGGCCGCATTGGGTACCGATACAGGTGGCTCGGTAAGGCAACCGGCTTCGTTTTGCGGCCTGGTGGGGCTAAAGCCTACATACGGGCGTATTTCAAGGCATGGTATAATTGCCTATGCTTCATCATTTGACCAGGTAGGGCCAATAACAAAGTCAATAGACGATGCCGCATTGCTGCTGGAGGTTATGGCCGGTCCCGACGATTATGATGGCACACTTGCAAATGTTGCGGTACCGGCGTTTAGCAAAAACATCGAGCCACCTTCAACAAAAAAAATCGCCTACATCCAGGAATCCATATCAAGCCCCGGAGTGGATTCTGAAATAAAAAATGTACTCGTGGCGTCCATTGAGAAGCTGCGTTCCCAGGGGCATACGGTTAAGCCAATAGCTTTTGAATACCTTGATTATTTGGTTCCGGCCTATTATATCCTGGCCATGGCCGAAGCGTCATCTAATTTGTCAAGATATGATGGGGTTCATTATGGTTATCGGAGCCCTTTGGCAAATGATTTACAGTCTACTTATAAACGGTCACGTTCAGCAGGTTTTGGAAAAGAAGTAAAACGCAGGATTATGTTAGGTACGTTTGTGCTGAGCGCGGGCTACTATGATGCTTACTATGCTAAGGCTCAAAAAGTACGCAGACTAATAAAAAATAAGACCGAAGAAATTTTTAAAGAATACGATTTTATCCTTATGCCCACGGCTCCCGAGCCTGCATTCGCGATCGGAAAAATTGAAAAAGATCCCGTTGTAACGTATCTTTCTGACATTTTTACCGTACAAGCATCATTAACGGGTGCACCTGCAATTTCACTGCCTGCAGGCAATAATAGTCGGGGATTACCGTTAGGTCTACAACTAATTAGCAAGCATTTTGAAGAACAGGAATTGTTGAATTTTTCAAAGTATTTCCTTGAACTATAAAAATAACTGGTAAATTAGAAGAATACCAACTAATCATATCCCTGATTAAACCCTAAAGAATGAAGAGATTATTATACTTAGTTGTTTGTTTTTTTTCAATTCAAGTTGTTTGGGCTTCTGCTCCTTCTACCCCGGCCGCACTCTTAAAATCACAAACTTTACAATCAAATAACTACCGTCCTCAAAATACGAGGACTCCGGAAAATCGCGATACCACTATTCTTCCTGATATAAGTCATCCGGCACCGCTCGGTCAGCAGAGCGGCAGGTTTAAGCGACGCCTTGATTCTTTAAAAAAGGATGTTCCCCTGGATTATAATGAATATGTTCAAAGTTACATAGATCTTTATCTCCGTAACCGGGATGAAATGGGCCAGGTTTTAGGTTTAAGCAAATATTATTTCCCGATATACGAAAAGGCATTTCACGATGCCGGCATCCCTGAAGAAATAAAATATTTATCGGTAGTAGAATCAAAACTCGATCCTTACGCAGTATCGAGGGTTGGCGCAACAGGCCCATGGCAGTTTATGTTTACCACGGCAAGGACCTATGGATTAAACATTGACGACTATACAGACGAACGCCGCGACCCAATTCAGGCCAGCTATGCGGCGGCTGCCTACCTGAAGGAAGCTTACCAGGAGTTTGGAGATTGGTTATTAGCCATTGCTTCGTACAACTGTGGTACGAGCAGTGTTGAACGGGCCATTAAGAGCGCAGGCGCCAACGACTTTTGGTCGATACGCCCGTACCTGCCGGTTCAAACAAGAAATTACGTACCAGCGTTTATTGCCGTCACTTACGTGATGAATTATTATAATCAGCACAATATCGTATTGCAGCCATGCAGCTTCTCGTTAAAAACTGATACCGTTTTGGTAAACAAATATATTCCGCTGAGCACAATTAGTCAGGTACTGAATGTAGATATTAAGGAATTGTCCATTTTAAATCCGTCTTATAAAAGACAGGTAATAAATGGCACAAGTGCAAAACCACGCCGACTGGTAATTCCACAGATTGATAAGGAGAAATTCGGTGCTTTATACGATGCATTAAACAATCCAAATTTGGTTGAGAAAACATCAAAGCCGGTTTACGCATCTTATCATGACAATGGTCCCGAAAAAACACCAGCTTATCACGTTGTAAAACGTGGCGAAACGCTGAGGGATATAGCAGATAATTTTGGTGTTGAAGTGCACGATCTTAAAATTTGGAACCATCTTCGCACCAACAAGGCGGAAGTTGGCAAAAAATTGCGGGTAAGCGACCCTTCAGACAGAGAGGTTAATAAGCCGGCAACAAAAAATCATCATAACTATATAACTTATAAAACTAAAAGCGGCGACACATTGCGTGGGATATCTGACAAATTTGAGTGAGTTGCTGTTGAAAAGACAAGATCAGTAGCGGGCTAAAAAAGACAAGCTCGAACCCGGTATGATGATAAAAATATAAGCCAATTTTACATTTGATTTGATAATTTTCTATTTTTCTGCCGCTATTCTTTGTTTTTTATATTTCTTCTATCCGCTAAAAAGAATTGTAATTTTGGGCTTTCGAACCTTAGAAGATGAATAAACCTACCCGTAACCAGGACGCGTTAAATTACCACTCAAAGGGCCGGCCCGGTAAGATACAGGTTGTCCCTACAAAACCTACAAATTCTCAACGTGATTTAAGCATGGCTTATTCGCCAGGAGTCGCGGAACCCTGCTTACATATTGCCGACAATATAGACGATGTATATAAATATACCGCAAAAGGTAATCTTGTGGGTGTCATTAGCAATGGCACAGCCGTACTTGGGCTAGGCAATATAGGTCCTGAAGCCAGTAAACCGGTGATGGAGGGTAAAGGCCTGTTATTTAAAATTTATGCAGATATTGATGTTTTTGACCTTGAGATAAACGCAAAAACTGTCGACGAATTTGTAAATATCGTTAAAGCGCTCGAACCTACTTTCGGAGGGATCAACCTGGAAGATATATCGGCGCCTACCTGTTTTGAAATTGAACGCCGGCTAAAAGCCGAAATGAAAATACCGGTAATGCATGATGACCAGCATGGTACGGCCATCATATCGGGCGCAGCGCTCATTAACGCATGCGAAATACAGAGCAAAAAGCTCGACAGGATAAAAATGGTTGTTAGTGGTGCGGGGGCAGCGGCGGTGTCATGTTCAAAAATGTATCTTGCTTTAGGTGTTAAAAAGGAAAACCTTTTAATGTTTGACGTTAATGGTTTAATAACCCCCGAACGAAATGACCTTGACGACATCAGGCTTGAATTTGCCACTACGCGTAAAGACGCAAAAACACTTACTGAAGCATTAAAAAATGCCGACGTTTTTATCGGCCTTTCCGCGGGAAATATCGTTACGCCGGACATGTTAAAGTCAATGGCAAAAAACCCAATAGTTTTTGCAATGGCTAATCCCGAGCCGGAAATAGCGTATGGCCTGGCAATTAATTCGCGCAAGGATATTATTATGGCCACCGGCCGTTCAGATTTCCCTAACCAGGTAAACAATGTATTGGGTTTCCCATATATTTTCAGGGGTGCGTTAGATGTACGTGCGACAGCCATTAATGAAGAAATGAAAATAGCCGCGGTTAAGGCTATTGCCGGAATGGCAAAAAAACCAATCCCTGAAGCCGTTAACCTGGCATATAATACTACCACCCTAAAATTTGGAAAGGAGTACATAATTCCCAAACCAATGGATCCGCGGCTGATTATTGAGGTGTCATCTGCGGTGGCCCGGGCTGCTATTGACTCGGGTGTTGCGCGTAAATTAATTACGGATTGGGATGCTTATACCGAGGAACTCAGGTTAAGGATAGGAATTAATGATAAATTATTACGAAACCTCACTTACAAGGCCAGGCAAAACCCAAAACGAATTGTTTTTGCTGAAGCAGACACTTATAAAATATTAAGGGCGGCTCAGATTGTTAAGGAAGAAGGCATAGCGACTCCTATTTTGCTTGGTAAGGTCGATAAGATCCGGCAAATAATGAGGGACAACGACATTGATCTTGGGGATGTGCAGATTATTGACCCCGCAGGAAAATGCGAGTATTTAGACGCGTACGCCGATTATTTATATACCAAACGCCAAAGAAGAGGCGTAACGTTATACGAGTCAAGAAAACTATTGCATGATCGTAATTATTACGGCGCCTGTATGGTTCAGTTTGGTAGGGCGGATGCGCTTATTTCGGGCTTGACAAAGGATTATGTTGCCACAATTAAGCCTGCTTTACAAATTATTGGTACCGAAAAGGATGTAAGACGCGTAGCGGGAATGTACATGATGATCACAAAAAAGGGACCTCTTTTCTTTGGAGACACTACAGTGAATGTTAATCCGTCGGTGCAGGATTTGGTAGATATTACCGTTTTGATGGAGCATTCGGTGAGAAAATTCAATATTAACCCCAGGATTGCCATGTTATCTTATTCAAATTTTGGGTCGAATGAAGGCGTAATACCTGAAAAAACAAGGGAGGCAATAAACATTTTACATGAAAAATATCCTGATATGGTGATTGACGGAGATATGCAGGCAAACTTTGCTCTTAACGCCGATTTGCTGGCTGATAATTTCCCCTTTTCAACTTTGATAGGTAAGCCGGCAAATACCCTGATATTCCCGAACCTCGAATCGGGTAACATTGCTTACAAATTGATACAGGAAATAGGCGGAGCAGAAGCGGTTGGCCCTATTTTATTAGGACTTAAAAAGTCTGTCCATGTACTGCAATTGGGCAGTTCCGTAAGGGAAATTGTAAATATGATAACTATTGCGGTTGTTGACGCCCAGGTAAAAGAAGAGAAATAGGAGGCCGCAAAAAGGGTTCAATTTAAACGATAGGTTTGGCGATTTGCAAATGTTTAGGTTGGCTATATTAATTTAAGAGATATCGGTTTCTTAAAGTAATAATTATAGCCCGGCTGTTTGCCGTCAAACTTTAAAAAAAATGAATGAAAAAATATGTACGCTTATATTCATGGTAAATTAGTTTTTAAGAGTGCCGCCTTTGTGGTAATTGAAACGGGGGGTGTTGGGTATCATATAAATATCTCGATAAATACCTATTCTAAGCTCGGAAACGGCGAAAATTGTAAACTTTTTACCTGGCTGCACGTAAAAGAGGACGCGCATACATTGTATGGTTTTATTGATGAAGGGGAGCGCCGCCTGTTTTTACACCTCATATCTATATCAGGTATAGGGCCTAATACGGGGCGAATGATGCTCTCGTCCATTACCCCGGAGGAGATACAAAACGCTATAATCTCCGGAAATGTTTCATTAATTCAACGCATAAAAGGTATAGGCCCCAAATCAGCACAACGTATCATATTGGAATTGCAGGATAAACTGCGTAAAGAAGGCAGTGATACGCTTAGTACAGTACCGGTAAATAAATCGGTTAAGGACGAAGCGCTTTCAGCTTTGGTTATGCTGGGTTTTGCCCGAAATGCTGCTGAAAAGGTACTTGATCAGATAAATAAAAATGACGAAAATCTAACTATAGAGCAATTGATAAAGCTTGCATTAAAAAATTTATAATTACTTACAATTTCAGCCCAAACTCTTGAACAAAATTTCCCCTTTTAGGCTTTTTGTAGCAATTTTATTTTTTTCTGCATTTTGCAGGACGGGGAGAGTTTTTGCACAGCAATCCACCGCCCCAAAACCTGACTCGACGAAAGTTAAAATACCCGATAATAATAAAGAATCGAAAAATTTTCGTTTAAGAGAAGGCATTCTTGACGTGGATCCGCCCAACCTGGTACGCACCATCGAGTATGATCCGGTTACTAACATGTATATACTTTATGAACGTGTTGGGAATTTACTATACAGGCCGCCGCAATTTTTAACTTTTGATGATTATTTAAAATTAAAGGAACAGGAAAACCAACGCGCTTATTTTAAACAGCTTTCGGATAATTATGCTTATCAATCGCAGCAACCCGGTTTTATTCCGCCGATAAAACTGCGCAGCCAAACGTTTGACCAGATATTCGGTGGATCTACCATTAATATAAGGCCGCAGGGATCTGCTGAGGCGATTATGGCCGGCCAGATAAACCACAATGAAAACCCGCTTTTCAATACCAGGCAACGGAACCAGTTTAATTTTAATTTCGATCAGAAGATACAATTAAACATAACCGGAACTATTGGCGATAAGTTAAAAATTACCACAAACTACAATACGGATGCTCAATTCCAATTTGAAAATCAGGTTAAGTTAGACTACACCGGTCACCCCGACGAGATTATTCAAAAAATTGAAGTGGGTACAGTGAGTATGCCGCTAAATACTACCTTAATAACAGGCAGCCAGGCATTATTTGGTGTAAAAACTAAATTAAAATTCGGCAAATTAGATGTGACGTCCATTTTAGCTCAGCAACGCTCACAGTCAAAAACAATAACCATTACGAATGGTTCGCAGCAAGGGCAGTTTAAACTTTTAACCTCCGATTATGAGGCTAACAAGCACTTCTTTTTATCGCAATTTTTTAGGAATAACTATAATAAAGCACTTGCGAATATTCCCATCATCAGCTCAAATATCAATATAACCAAAATTGAAGTTTGGACCACCAACAGAACAAATGTAACTACCGGTTCAAGGGATGTTTTGGCTTTCATTGACCTTGGCGAAAATAGCCCGTACAACACCACGCTGGTACACGGCGGCCCGGGCTATTCGGGATTGCCTGCAGGTTTTCAGGGGCCGGGTTTTACACAACAATCCAATTCATTGCTTCGTAATTTACCGGCAAACGCACGGTTAACCAACGACCCTCAAAATACAATAGCAGCTTACTTTAATGGTACTGGCGGTTCAGACAACTATGCTAAATTAACATACGCGCGTATGTTAACACCTAAGGAGTATACACTGCACCCGCAACTGGGCTATATTTCATTGAATAATCCGTTGAACAACGACGAAGTACTGGCTGTGGCCTATCAGTATACATACAATGGCGTTCAATACCAGGTGGGGGAGTTTTCCAGTGATATTCCTGCTGACCCGAATACACCAAAAGTGTTGTATTTAAAATTGCTGAAAAACCAGTTGTTAAAAACCAGCTTGCCTACCTGGAAATTAATGATGAAAAACATTTACTCGCTAAATGCTTTTCAGGTTAGCCCCAATAATTTTAAAATGACCATATCCCGGCTCGATGATCAATCGGGTATTAGAAAACCGGCGATGGAAGAGGGGCAAAATACAAAGGGCAAACTTTGGATACAATTAACCGATCTCGATAACCTCGACCAGCAGCAAAATAAACAGCCTGATGGTTATTTTGATTTTTTAGAGGGTATAACCATCGATTCGCAAAACGGGCGCATCATGTTTCCGGTCCTTGAGCCTTTCGGATCCGACCTGGCAAAAAGGTTTGCCCCCGGCGAACAGGGCCTTGCAAGCCGCTATGTTTATCAGCCATTGTACGACTCGACAAAAGCTATAGCGCAACAGTTTTTCCCTAATTTAAACCGGTATACAATTTCCGGAACTTACTCGGCAACCGGAGGGTCGGAATACCAGTTAAATGCGGTAAACATACCCCAGGGTTCGGTTATAGTAAATGCCGGGACATTAACTTTAAAGGAAGGGGCAGACTATACAATCGATTATAATTCGGGCACCATCCGGATACTTAACCAGGGACTGCTATCGTCTGGGCAACCAATCACGGTGAAGGTTGAAAACAATGCTCTATTTGGCGTGCAGCAAAAAACGCTGTTTGGTTCAAGGTTTGATTATCATGTTAATGATAAACTGAACCTGGGCGCCACCATTATGCATTTAACGGAGCAGCCAATAACCCAAAACGAAATAGCCGGAGAGGAGTCTATTTCCAATACCATTTATGGTTTCGATGCCAATTACAATACTACTTCCAGGTTTCTTACCAGGCTGGTAGATAAAATACCTTTTATTCATACCAAAGTACCTTCGTCCATAAATTTTAACGGTGAGTTCGCCCAGCTTTTGCCGGGAAGTCCAAATGCCTTAAATTTTGGAGGATCAAAGAACGGAACGTCCTATTTGGATGATTTTGAGAATAGTCAATCGGTTATTGATGTAAAAAGCGCAGTTAACTGGCAAATTTCGGGCACACCAAACATGCCCCAATTCCCTGAATGGCAAAATTTTAATGATTTGAGCTATGGTTATAATCGTGCGCGACTGGCCTTCTATAACATCGACCCTATCTTTTACACAGGTTCACAAATCCCTATCAGCAGTAATGAGTTATCAAATCATTATGTAAGGCAGGTACTTGAAACTGAAGTATTCCCATTTAAACAATCGCCAACGGGGCAGCCCCTGGCTATATCCACTTTCGACCTTGCTTACTACCCGATGGAGCGCGGCCCATATAACTTTACAACAACCGGACTTAATAGCGACGGAACGCTTAAAAACCCGCAGTCGCGATGGGGTGGCATTTTCCGCGGACTAAATTCAAATGATTTTGAGTCACTAAATGTACAGTATATTGAGTTTTGGGTTATGGACCCTTTCATATACAAACAAAATTCAACCGGTGGCGACCTTTACTTTAACCTGGGTAATCTATCTGAAGATATATTAAAAGACGGAAGGAAAAGTTTGGAAAACGGCCTCCCGGCCGATGGCAATTTAGCCAATACAGATGTAACTGCCTGGGGGAGAGTATCCAAACTACAACCGGTAGTAAATTCTTTTGATAACAACCCTGATGCACGTAAACTGCAGGACGTAGGATTGGACGGCTTAAATGACGCGGATGAACAAACGCAATTTGCAAAAGAGGTACAACAGATAAAGTCGCAATTAAGTCCCCAGGCGGCAAATACCTATGCGGCCGACCCATCTACCGATGATTATCAATACTATCAGGGCCCTCAGTTGGACAAAACCAATGCTGGCATTTTACAACGCTACAGTCGGTATAATGGCACCGATGGCAATTCGCCAACCACACAGCAGTCGCAGGCGCTACTTGGCCTTCAAACATCGGCGGCCACGTCGGTGCCCGATGGTGAAGATGTAAACCACGACAATAATATGGATCAGGATGACGAGTACTTCCAGTATCACGTGCACTTAAATCCAAACAGTATGGTGGTGGGGACGAACTATATAAGCGATAAGGTTAGCTCAACAGTAAAGCTCGCAAACGGAATGCAGAAAACGGTTACCTGGTTCCAGTTTCGTATACCAATAACCGCCTATGAGTCAACTGTTGGTGGTATCCAGGATTTTAAATCAATTCGCTATATGCGGATGTTTATGACAAATTTTGCTGATACCGCGGTATTGCGTTTTGCCACCCTGCAATTGGTACGCGGAGAATGGCGCGCTTTTAATACAGAAAACAATCCGGCAAACGTAATTGCCGACCCATCGTTAACTGTCAACGGTGTTCCCCCGCCGCTTGATAATTCGACGCTCGACGTAGAAACTGTTAATATTGAAGAGAACGGCACACGCCAGCCTATACCCTACGTAGTGCCGCCGGGTATAAATCGCCAGATTGATTATAGTAACCTGCAAGCTAATACCAAGCTAAACGAACAGTCACTATCACTGGTAGTAACAAATTTAAATGATGGCTATTCCCGTTCTGCATTCAGGTTATTTAATAACGACTTGCGTAAATATAAACGATTGCAAATGTTTATCCATGCGGAGGGCAGCCAGTTAAAAAATAATGATTTAAGCGCTTTTGTCCGGTTAGGGGCTGATTATACAGATAATTATTATGAGTATGAATTGCCCTTGCAGATTACACAGCCAGGTACTAAGGATCCGGCAGCTATATGGCCTGCGGCAAATGAACTTGATCTGCAGCTTTCGTTGTTGACTGATGCGAAGCTTGCCCGTAACGGTGCGAAATTTAACGGTAAGCCATGGCCGGTTAACAAACCGTTTGTTTTTTCAAATGGAAGCAATAAGATTACAATTGTTGGTGAACCGGATCTGAGCCAGGTTACTACCGTTATGCTCGGTGTGCGCAACCCGCTGAGGACACCGGGCACAGGAAATACTGATGACGGTTTACCTAAATCGGGAACAATTTGGTTTGATGAATTACGCCTTACTGATTTTAATGAACAGGGTGGTTGGGCCGCAAGAGGACGATTAAATACCAAGCTTGCTGACTTTGCCGATATTACAGTAGCCGGCAGTAAAACAACCGCAGGTTTCGGTACCCTCGATTCCAGGTTGGCGGATAGAAGTCTTGATGATAACACTACCTACGATATTTCGGGTACCGTTGAACTTGGTAAAGTTTTTCCGGCTAAAAGCGGGGTACACATCCCCGTGTATATTGATGTAGCATCGCAGGTGAGTACACCGCAATATGATCCGGCCTCTCCCGACATCTTGCTAAAACAATCATTAAACGCGGCGCAAACCGCTCAAAAAAGAGACTCTATACAAAATGCCGCTGAGAGCTACACAATGAGGAAAAGCATTAACGTAACTAATATTCACAAATCAAAAACAGACACCAAAGCGCCAAGCCGTGTTTGGGATATCGAAAACTGGAACGCCACGGCGGCTTTCACCGAGTTTGAACACCATGATTTCACTACGCTGAATGATTTTGAGAAAACATATCATGTGTCTTTAGCCTATAACTATACCAATCAACCTAAATACAATAGTCCATTCGCCAAAATCATTAAAAAGAATTGGGCGGCGCTGATACGGGATATAAATTATAGTCTGATGCCTTCACGGTTAAACTACAGCATTAATTTTGATCGTTTTTATTCGGAGAATACGCTAAGAAACAACGACCCGACTTCGAGTATTGCGGTTCCAACTACATTTAATAAAACATTTAATATAACCAGGCTTTACGGATTGGGATGGAATTTAACAAAATCATTTTCAGTAGATATTGATGCAACCAACCTGTCAACCGTTGATGAACCGGTAGGCCGGCTTGACGGATTAAAGAAAGATACGTTGTGGCACAATATCTTAAGCCTCGGCCGGACGACAAATTATAATCATACCCTAAGCTTTAATTACACGGTGCCAATAAACAAAATACCTGGGTTGGACTGGGTTGGCTTAATTGCACATTACAGTACATTTTTTAACTGGCAGGGGCAACCGCTGTTTGCTATTAATGACCCGCAATATGATGTGGGCAACAGTATACAAAACAGGGGGACTATTACCCTGAGCCCAACCCTTAACATGACGGCGCTATACAACAAGTTTCCTTTTGTAAAGAGAGCATCAAACGCAGACGCCAGCGGTGCAAGCAGATTTTTCATAGGCTTATTAACAAGCGTGAAAACTATCAACGCTGTTTATACGAAAACCCAGGGCACCTTTATTCCCGGATATTTGCCATTATCTGGTTTTGCAGGACAAGACTTTAATTACGATGCCCCGGGTATAGGGTTCTTGCTGGGCAGCCAGGCTGACCTTAGACCGAAAGCAATTGCCAGGGGCTGGATAAGTACGGATACCCTTCAGAATCAACTCTACGTGCAAACATTTAACGAAGACCTGCACCTTAAAGCAGCAATTGAACCTATTAAAGATCTGCGGATTCAGCTTTCTGCCTATAAAACGCAGGATCATACTTATCAAACCAATTTTAAATCAATAGACGGATCAAATAATATTCAGGATCTGGGTCCTGTGACTTCGGGCGATTACAGCATATCGTTTCTGTCTATCGCAACAGCATTTTCAAAAGTGAGCGGTGTTGATAATACTTCACCATTATTTCAAAAGTTTTTGAATAACAGGAGTACCATATCGCAGAGACTGGGAAAAACTAATCCAAACTCTGTCACCCTTCCCGGGAGTGTGTACTCCGACGGTTACGGCCCAAACTCACAAAATGTGATTGTTCCGGCTTTCCTTGCCGCATACACCGGAAAAAATGCCAGCAATTCAGCACTTAGTCAATTCCCAAGTATCCCATTTCCAAACTGGCAACTAACTTACAATGGGCTTAGCCTCTTTGCGCCCTTTAATGATATTTTTGAGTCGGTTGATATTAAACATGGATACACTTCGTCGTATAATGTTGGCGGTTACAGCAGTTTACTGCAATACCAGGAAACCAATGGCGCGGTAAGCTCAAGGAACGCTGAAAATGATTTTTTACCATTTTACCAATTTTCGCAAATTACCATTCTCGAGCAGTTCACTCCGCTTTTTGGTATAGATGCCCGGTTTAAAAACAGCATGACCGCCACGCTTGAATACCGGCAAAACAGATCGTTAAGCATGAGTGTATTAAATAGCCAGCTCGCGCAGCAAAATCAAAATATATTGGTTTTGGGATGGGGTTATCATGCTAAAGATTTCAAATTCCCTTTTGGCTGGTTTAATAGTTCCACACAGAAAAAGGATGTAAACTTTAAAATAGACTTTTCCCTGCAGGATAACCGGACAATTATTTACCAGGCCGACGTACTAACAGCGCAAGTATCTTCGGGCGCGCAAAACATTACTGTAAGGCCATCCATCGACTATATGATTAACCAGCGCTTTAACCTTAACTTGTTTTATGATTCAAATATCACCAGGCCCTACACCTCGCAAACGTTTAATACGGCGTTTACCAATTTCGGGATAAATATGAAGATGATATTGCAGTAGGGGGGGAGTTGTGAGTTGTGAATGGTGGGATGCGGAGGTGTTGGGTATCAACGGTAAAGCATAGCAAGCAGGCGATCTATTTGCGAGTCGCAAGCCGGAAGGCTTGCGGGAGCTTAGGATTTACAGAAAGAGGCTGGAAGCCATATGGTGTTACGAATACGATTCAACTTAATTCGAAAATCTCGTCATCTGCGTTAGATATTATTGGCAACGATTATCCGAACTACAGATTTGATAATTCTTAAATATATGAAAAGTCATCTTTTATTTATCCTACTATTACCATGTCTGATAACACATGGCCTAAATAAAAAATTACCTACCGGGCAACCTCCCCGGATAAGCGTTTCGCAGTCTGATGGCATTCCAATATCGCAAGGTGATTTTGATCATTTGGTTAAAAAGTTTACGAAAACTTTTGAGAAAGGTGATTCTATTAGAAAGATTAGCGAGTATATCAAGGTGGCCAGATTGTTTAATACAATTTACTATAGTGATTTACACAATGTAGAAAAATATAAAAGATTCCTCAATCTCTATATTTATTCCTCAAGAAAATATTTAGAAGAGACAATCAAGGCACTTGGCGCGCAATTGCAAAAAGGACTTTCCTATTACTCAGAAAAATATGGAATAGGGTTAGGTGGAGATCTCGAGGGTGACAATGTGTATGAAATACTAAGATGATCATTGTGGTAGTGTATCAAAGAGATTGGTAAAAAGGTAAAAATGTGAAAATCAGCTTATGCTTTTCTTACGTTTATTACTTCGGACAGTGGGAAAGCAATGAAAAAAGCCCATCCGCTGGTTAACGGACGGGCCTCAATATTTAGGTGTACTTTTTAGGGTGATACAAAAAGAAATTGGGCAAATTGTTTAGTTAAATACCTATTCAACTAATTGATTGTCAATAAATTGTGTATAATTATTGTAATGTGCTTATAATGAGAACGTTAACTGCGTTTTGCCAAGATTAAATACCGATTTTAGGCAATATGTTTTTATAAAATACTGTTAATGAGGTGTTAATAAAAATGGGCTCGTCGTGAACGTGAACACGAACAAGCCCATTTCGCGGTTAGTAAATACACCGACTACTCACTCAATCAACCCGATTAATACTTACCTACCAGTAACCACTCACCACCTATGAAAAGGGAAAAGATTTGGCCGGTTGCCGCTAAATAGGTAATTTGGACAAGTGAAATTTATATTTAAAAATTTTGTTTTTGCCGCACTGCTTGTCAGCTGCCTGCATTTATCCGCACAGAAAACAAAGATAACTAAACTTGAATATACTAGCGCCGGCGATCGCTTAAAACCCGACAACGCAATATTTTACGGCAATTTTTGGGCCCGGCAAATGAGCTGGCTAAAAAGTGGCTACCAGCAATATATTGAATTGCGAAGCGAGGATACAAAGGAGGTTTTTATTTTTGAAGCCATGCCTTATTTAAAATCGAAACAAAATGTTTTCAGTTTCCGCATAAAACCTGGAACCTATCGCATTATACAGTTTAGATGGTCGGAGGATAAAGGCTTTTACCGCACGATACATTTCGAACCGGTTTTTAAAAACGTTAATGCCGCCGATAGCCTCCAGGTAAGAATAACGAGGGGTGAAATAAAACCTGACACTTTAAAATACTTCAGTTTTCATGTTGACGGAGGCAAACTCTATTACTTAGGCACCTGGAATTTTAAAACCGGCATGGCAAGCTTTACTGACGACAAAGCCGAAACCGACAAAAAAGCAAAAAGAGACTATTTCAATCTTGATTTTGATCAGGCGATAACGGAATTGCCTGAGTAGCAGGTGGGTACATATCACTAATTTAACCGGCTGTCCAAAGTAGGAGAAATCGGACAGCGGAATTATATCATTAAAGTTAGAGATACTGAACCTTAAAATAATTTCATTTTTCTTCATAGGGCTTCCAAATTTAAGATAAGCTGCTGCTAAAACTCCGCCGTTCGCGGATTGTAAATACCTAAATAGGTATCCCACAGTAACGAAAGACAAATAAAAGAAAAAAAGCCCATCCGCTGGTTAACGGACGTGCTTCAATATTTAGGTCTAAAAAACTTGTCATTGCTGTAAGGAGGAACGACGAAGCAATCTCGTCGATTTGCATTACCGTGGTGCATTAACGCAAATGCAGTACGACGAGATTGCTGTCCCGAAATAGATTCGGGACAGGCTGTACCTCGCAATGACATAGTTAATAAATTGACTATCAATAACTTATAATCGGTTTCGCCTTTTACGACAATTATGTGGTAAAATATCTACTTAACTAATTGATTATAAATCAATTGTGTTTAATTATTGTAATGTGCTTATAATGAGCAAGTTGGGGATGTTTTGCCAGGATTAAGTATCGATTTTGGACAATATTTTTTTATAAACTACTGTTAATGAGGCGTTAATAAAAAGGGGCTTGTTGTGAACGTGAACATGAACAAGCCTCTTTCGCGGTTTTATGAAACGCACCAATTAATTAGTTTTTGAAACCCTACCTGAACCGATAGTGTGAACATCGGACATGGTTGCATTACCCGAATAAACAACACTGCCCGATCCTACAATACTTGCAGACACAGTTTTATCAGCAACAAAATAAGCACTGCCTGAGCCTGCTATTGACACGGAAGCAGAACCGGTAGTCATTTTTTTCGCATTTAATTCGCCTGAGCCTGCAATAGAAATCTTAGTTTCGCTTGCATCGCCCTCAAGATGAACAGAACCCGACCCGCTGATAGAAACATGAAGCTCACCTGATTTAACTGACGAGCTAATGTCGCCCGATCCGCTTAGATTAAATGTTACATTTTCGCCATTAACTACCCCATCGATCTTAATTGACCCCGAACCTGCATTTGACACGGCCGAAAGAGATTTAGCGGTTACGTAAATGTCGATTTTGCCCGTGTTTTCATGGTTCCAGTCATTATGATGCTTGAACCTGATTTTTAAGCTCCCTGATTCAACAATCGTTTCAATTTCATTAATAATATCGGGATTAGCATTTATTTTTAAACTTTCGGTTCCGTCAATTTTTACATGAACATCAAACGGGCCGCCCGATCCTATTTTGTTAAACCCTGAAACCTGACGTGTTTGTTCAGATTGAGCCGACACTTTTAACACTGCTATAATTAGTAAAATTGCGGTAAAAGCGGAGTAAGCTATTTTTTTCATAACGTTTTGTTTTTTTGATAAGATGCTGTTACCTGATAAAACGTTGCACGAAAAAGAATATTAATTTGAAGTTTCGGCGCTTAACTCTTTGCTTTTTAGCAATCTTTTAAGTTGCCGCAGCCTGCGCCTTTCTATTCTTTGCTCCTTTTTAATTTTGTGGTTTTGTTTTTTTATAAGTTGTTGGTTCGTCATGTCCACAACAGCTTTTTGCATCTTGGCATCGAGGCCGGCGCATGGCTTTATCCCGCTGAAAAGCGTTTGCCAAATCGACTTAAAAAATGACGTTTCCGGAGCCCTTGCATAATCTACATATGCAGTTCTGGGCATCCCGCCGGTGATGTCCGGATTATTGTGTTTAAGAATAAACAAATTAGCATATAAGGTAGCAATAGGTTTTTGTTTTAACCTGTCAAAAGCAGTATCCGGCTTTAGTACAATCACTTTCAAGTCGTTATAGAGGACTTCAACTTTTCCTTTGTCGCCATTCCGATTGGCCTTGATGTCAAAAGTGAATCGCTTTAAAGTACCCGATGTAATTTTCACCATTGCCAGGGGTATTGCTGCCGGATTTACAAACTTCAGATCCATCAGACCAAGGCTGCCTTTGTAGCTGAAAGCGTTTTCTTCATCATTTAAATTAAAGCTGAACGCAACATCAAGTTTACCCTGGTTCATGAAGTGACTGCTGAGTTGTGCGGTACAGATGCCGGTTTTTTGTAAAGCGGCTTTATTGGTAGTTACATTTAAAAAATAACCGCTGGTATTGTTAAAAATTACGGACCCTACCTGGTCTGATTTTTTGTTGTACTCGTTATATAATATATTTATATGCCGCGCGTGTATCGTATCAATCTTCATATCTGCATTGAGTGTACTTAGCGCCACATGAGGGAAGGTTTTAATCTTGTCTAATTGGTTTTTATGTTTATTTGGATTGGTGAAAATCTGGATCGCTCCGCCGTTTATGTCGAGGCTTGTGGCATTTAATATTCTGTATTTATGATAATTTAAAAAATCGAAATGATTCAGCCGCATTGAATCGATGCGCAGCGTAAAACGGTCGTCAGTGCTTTTATTAAAGAACTCTTCAGTTTTAACCGGTTTAAGTGTCAGGTTATTAATACTTAACTGCGATTTTAAGGTAGAAAGTTTAACGGATTTTATTTTATAGGTGTATAAGCCGTTTGGTGTTTTTCCCGTGTAGTCATTCAATTCGGCAATAATATCTTTACAATAAAGCAGCCTGGATTTATCCGTTTGTGTTGCTGAATCTATGAGTAAATCATAAGCGCTAAGGTTCATTTCTTTCAGTTCGGATATTGCTACTTTATTACCTGAATAATCTTCATATCTGAACTTTACATCGCCCAATTTTATACTTCCGATATGTATGGATTGAAGATTTTTGGATATTTTTTGCCAGTATGTACGGTGATCTTTTAAAACCGTATCCTTTACGTGGTTGAGCTGATAGCTGACATGTAATTCAGGTTCATTCAATACAATCTCGTCAATGTCAAGTTTATGTTGAAAGTACAGCCTGAAGGGATGCACATGTGATAGTATAAGCCGCTTAACATGAAGCTCGATGAGGTTGTTGTTGGCCACATGAAGCCTTTTTTCGGCATTGTAAATAGCTGTGTCGGGCTTTAATGTAACATTATAGAAAATGATGGATCCGCGGATTACATGTAATTCCGCCGAAGAGAAACTGGCAATGTATAGCCCGTCGCTGCTTTTTAAAACAACTTCTTTAACTTTCTTTGCCAAAACAGGCGCCCAATAGCTGTTTACAAGGAAAACCATTATCACAATAAGCGAAGCAAGTACCAATAAAACAATAGACGAGATTTTATGCCACTTACGTTTTTTAAATTTAAAATCCATCAATTGTTTTCATTATTAGTTATTTTAAGGCAGATTTCCTGTTATTCTTTTTTTTCGTTCTTCTCTTTAGCCTTGTCTTTCTTCTTCAACTTGTCGAACAATTTAGTAACTTTTTCTAAAGTGTTATTAATCTTAATTTCTGTTTTTTTATTATATCCTACACTTGGTTTCAATCCGTCAAGCAACCCCTTGTATAAGAAGCTAAAAAAAGACACCGTCGAATCCCGTTTTAAATCTATCGGGCCAGGCCTGAATGCCCCTTTTTTGTTTGGGTTATTATCCTCAATAATCAGGTCGTTGGCCAACATTGATATAAAACCGAGTTTCTGCAGTTCTGTCTTTCCCTTTTCTTTTTTAAGCAGCTGGATTTTTAAATTTTTGTAATAAAATTCAACGTCACCTTTACCGCCGTAATTACTGGCGTCTACATTAAAAGAAAGCTTTTCTACGTCAGCTGATTCTACGTGTACCAGCGCCAGAGGTTTCACTAACTTATCAAGCACCCTGCCGTCAAATTTGCCAAGTACACCCGAATAGTTAAATGCGCCATCTTTTGCAAGCAGGTTAAATTTGAAATTTACCTGTAACGGAGCAACATTCATAAAACGTGTATTAATGAATGCCCTCATATAGGGGTTTATTTTTTTCTGATCATCATCATTTGTGACATTAAGGAAATACCCATTAGTATGAGTAAACAATATCTCGCCGGTTGCACCCGTTGTAGCATCCGTTTCCGAATAACTGATCTTCGCATTTTTAATGTTCAGCCGTTTTAGCCGCATGTCCAAAGCAACATTTTGTAGCGCCTGGTGAGGATCTTTTCCAATTTTGCTCGTTTTTTTGCCTTTAAAGTTATTATTGGAATATATCTGCACGTCGGAGTTGGAAATATCCATGCTGCCGGCATACAGGAATTGATCGCGTAAAAAACTCTGCAGGTCAATGTCCTTAATCTGGATTTGCTTAAACTTTAATGAAAATATATCGCCCGACTTACCTGTTTTGGTGTAAAAATCGGTGTGGTTATACCTGGGACGAAAAGACACTTTATCCAGAACAATTTCTCTTTCAAGCGTACTGAAATATATTTTTTTTAAATCGGCAAAGTATAAACTATCCGGTGTTGCTATATGGTAATCATGAATGGTTACATCCACACCCCTGGTATAATAAAACCTGTTAGGATCAGTTCCGGACAAAGAATCAATAACGATATCAGAAATATTAATGTCCAAATGGTTTAACGTGGTATACTTAGTTACGGCTTTATTTTTATTTATATAGTTTAAACTAATATCCTTAAGCGATATCGAATCAATATGTAATTGCTTAAATACCTTTTCAATTACCTGGTAGGGCGATTTTGGCTTGCCGATTTTAACGGTATCATTAAAAGCGTACCTTTTTTTTATGATTGTAAGGTTAGGCTTGTCGACAGAAATGCGGTGGATATCCAATATTTTTTCCTGATAAGCCTTTCGGGCGTCGAGCGTTTTGATGGATAGTTTTTTAACGCTTAAAATGAACAAGTCATCCGGGGCTTTTTTAAGCCTAACTAATTTGTTGTAGATAATGGTATCTGGAATAAACTTAAAGTCGGAAAGGGTGGCATTACCGGATGTAAAATTTAGATCAAAATCTGAATATTCAATGTGATATAAGCTATCGGTGGATCTTAAAACAAGCTCTTTTAATTGCCTTTGCAGCAAAGGTTTCCACCGGTTATTAGCCAGATATTTATTGTAAAAATAATAAGCGGGTGTTCCTATCGCCAAAATAATAGCCAATAAAATAAATGGCCACTTTGCTATTTTTTTTATTGAAGGGTTATTAGACGAACTCATTTTTCGAAGGTGGTAATTACGCTATAACAAGGAAGATTCTGTTTTGTTATAACTGACAATATGTCACAATATATTTAAAATTTATGTATTTTTGCAGACTAATTTTTGAATATGATGGATTTGGTAATACCGGACAAAGTACATGATGAGAGCAGGCAGGGTGAGGCTTTATTATTAAAGCCTTTGAATGGTGAAACTAATAGCCGGAAACTTTACATAGAAAGCTACGGCTGTGCGATGAACTTTTCGGACAGCGAGATAGTGGCCTCTATTTTATCTGAAAATGGATTCGAAACAACCGGCGATTACAATAATGCGGATGTTATTTTTATAAATACCTGTTCAATCAGGGAGAATGCCGAGCAACGGGTACGCAACCGTTTAAGGGAATTTGCTGTAACTAAAGTTAAAAACCCGGGATTGGTAGTTGGCGTGCTGGGATGCATGGCCGAGCGGCTGAAATCGAAATTTTTAGAGGAAGAAAAATTAGTGGATGTTGTGGTTGGCCCCGACGCTTATCGCGACCTTCCAAACCTGATCGATCGTGTGGATAGCGGCCAGAAAGCCGTGAATGTATTGTTATCGCGCGAGGAGACTTACGCCGATATTAGCCCCGTACGGTTAAATAGTAATGGCATTAATGCCTTCGTTTCCATAATGCGGGGCTGCGACAACATGTGTTCTTTCTGCGTGGTTCCATTTACCCGCGGCCGCGAACGCAGCAGGGACCCTTATTCAATTGTAAGAGAGTGTACAGACCTGTTCAACAAGGGATTTCGTGAAGTTACTTTGCTGGGGCAGAATGTTGATTCGTATAAGTGGAAGGAGGGAAGTCAGAAGTCGGAAGTCGGAAGTCAGAAGTCAGAAAGTTCTGAAGAAGCAACTTTAAATGAAGCAGATCAAAAAATCCTCTCCAAAGGAGAGGATTCAATGCCTCACCCTGCCCTCTCCAAAGGAGAGGGTTCTGAAGAAGCAACTTTAAATGAAACAGATCAAAAAATCCTCTCCAAAGGAGAGGATTTAGGTGGGGCGTCCGGCGCCAAAGAAGTCAACTTCGCTAACCTGTTAGAAACGGTGGCTTTAATAAGCCCCGAATTGCGTGTTCGTTTCTCAACCTCGCACCCAAAAGATATAACCGACGAAGTGTTGTATACAATTAATAAATACGATAACATTTGTAACTACATCCATCTACCGGTACAATCGGGCAATAGCAGGGTGCTTGAAATGATGAACCGCACCTATGATCGCGACTGGTATATCGACCGTATTGAAGCTATCCGGCGCATTATCCCGGGATGTGCCATCTCTACGGATGTAATCACGGGCTTTTGCAGCGAAACCGACGAAGAACACCGCGATACGTTAAGCATGATGGATTATGTTCATTATGATTTTGCCTACATGTTTATGTACTCGGAAAGACCGGGAACATTGGCCGCTAAACGGTATGCTGATGATATACCCGATGCGATAAAACGCAGCCGGTTAAAAGAGATAGTGGCAAAGCAGCAGGAACACTCACATATAAGGTTGCAAAGCCAGATAGGTACAGTGCAAAAGGTTTTGATAGAAGGATTTTCAAAAAAATCAAATAATGATTATTGCGGCAGAAATGATCATAATGCTATGGTTGTTTTTCCGGTAGGCGAAGGCTACAAACCAGGCCAATACGTAAATGTACTTATTGAACGATGCACAACTGCGACTTTAATAGGAAGCCCCCAAACCCCCTAAAGGGGAGTTACGTCCTAGTGTATATTGGGCAAGTTGTTTTGGGGCTTTTAAGATGATTAATATTTAACTTTTAAATTAACTCCCCCTTTAGGGGGTCGGGGGGCATGGAGATACAAGAAATAAAACAACGCTTTGGTATCATCGGCAATTCGCCTTTGCTTAACCGGGCTATAAATATAGCTAACCAGGTTGCTCCTACAGATATTTCTGTTTTAATAACCGGAGAAAGTGGAAGCGGAAAGGAAGTATTCTCGCATATTATACACCAAATGAGTCCACGGAAACACGGGCCGTTTATTGCTGTAAACTGCGGGGCTATACCCGAGGGTACTATTGATTCAGAATTGTTTGGTCACGAAAAAGGCGCTTACACTGGTGCAGTTGGTGAACGCAAAGGATATTTTGAAACTGTAAATGGCGGTACCATATTTTTAGATGAAATAGCAGAAATGCCGTTAGGCACACAAGCACGCTTGTTACGGGTGCTTGAATCGGGCCAATATATTAAGGTAGGTTCATCGAAGGTTGAAAAAACGAATGTGAGAGTTATCGCGGCCACTAATGTCGACGTTTATGAAGCTGTTAAAAATGGCAAGTTCCGTGAAGACCTTTATTACCGTTTAAATACTGTTCCATTAAAGATACCGCCTTTGCGGGATAGGAAAGAGGATGTCTTTTTGCTGTTCAGGAAATTTACTTCTGATTTTACCGATAAATACCGCACCCCTCCAATACAACTGGACGAGGAAGCCCAACAGGTACTCATCAATTATTCGTGGCCCGGTAATGTGAGGCAATTGAAAAATATGGCCGAACAATTGGCAGTGCTTGAGCGCGACCGCATAATAACAGGTCAAACTTTACTTACGTATATCCCCCAGGAAACGAGCGGAAAAAACCTGCCCATGCGTTTGGACAATCAACAAAAAGAAGAATTTTCGGAAAGGGATATACTGTACAAGGTGTTGTTTGATATGAAGCGTGATATGGTTGAACTGAAAAAGCTTGTTGCTGATATAATTGAACATGGCGGTGTTTCTGTCAATCATGCCGGCAACCCGCAAACGATAAATCAGTTATACAGGGATATTGAGATTCCGGGAAAATCCGACGCGCAATTTACAATTCAACAACCCGTTATTAACAATAACGCAAATCCCTACAATATAACCCAGGATGCCGAAGAAGTTGAAGAATCTCTTTCATTAATTGAAAAGGAATCGGATCTGATCAGAAAAGCTTTAAAAAAGCATAAAGGGAAACGTAAGCTCGCGGCAAACGAATTAGGAATTTCGGAACGTACCCTTTATAGAAAGATAAAAGAGTTAAATTTATAATGAAAACAGTATTAAGATTATCGGTATTTGCAATTGTTTTGTGCTTGATCTGCCCGTCCTGTACAGTGAAGCTAAATGGATCGTCAATTCCGGCTAACATGAAAACCATAAGGGTGGACTTTTTTGAAAACAATGCTCCATTAGTTGTAAATACCTTGAGTCAGTCATTTACCGAGGCGCTGAAAACCCGCATAAGGAATACCACCAGTTTAAGTATAGTAAGAGGTGAAGAGGCTGACGCGGTAATGTCAGGCAGTATTACCGATTATAATATTGCACCTGCGTCAATACAGGCTACCAATCCAAATGTGCCGCCAATAGCCGGTGCGAGCCGCTTAACCATTACCGTTAATGTTAAATATGTTGAAAATATTAAAGGTGGGGATAAATTGCATAAAAAGAATAATTTTGAACAATCGTTTTCAAAGTATGAAGATTTCACAGGTGACATCAATGCACACGAACAAACTTTGATTGCCGACATAAATAAACAACTAACAGAAGACATATTTAACAAAGCCTTTTCAAATTGGTAAGCAGTAAAATTTAAGCAGCGTGGATCAACAATTGAATGATAGCCAGGAAAGTTTATGGGCATTGTTAGCTAATCCGGCTGACAATCCATATTCGTACGCCTATAATTTACAACAACTGGTTTACAATTTTCCGCAAAGCGCTATCCTGCAGGCTTTATTGGCTCACACCAGCATTGAGAAAAATTTAAAGCAAGCATCAGTTTATTTTAATGCAAAAACGTTATACAAACTGATTAACAACCCAGCAACATTCAATGATGTGCCTAATGACAGGATTATTATTGAAAGCGGAATTTGCACGGGTGCTCATAACGGCGAACCATTATCAGACGAAAACCTGTTTACACTCCAGGATGAAAATATTGGTGGCGGTGAAAAGGAAAACTATTTTAATGATAGTTCCACGCTTGCTACCGAAGAGTTGACAGAACCAGAAAATCATCTCAATGGTGAAGTATACAAAAATCATGTAGCTGAGACTTTGCCTGAGACGGAAAATGAAGACGCTGTTAGTGACGAAGTCGCTGAGAAGCCCGTCGACGAATGGCCAACTAATTTATCGGACAGCGGTCAGGGAGTTTTAGCTAATGACGAAGCCGGCGAAAATTACAAACATAATATAAGTGGAGACAGCAATGAGATAGGGGGAGCGCAGAAGGAAGAATTGTTTGTTCCGGTTGGTCATGAGGAAACGGGTGAAATTGAAGAGGATGTTTTTGATGAAATTGTTGGCATTGAGCAAATAAATCTTGACCGTGCAGCAAATAGCCATGATGCAGATAAGAACGACGAAATAAATGCTCGTGAAGTTGAATCGGATACCGTAAATGTAGCAGAAGAAAAGGAAGAATTTAAAGAAGAAAAATTAGGCACTGAACACATTGCCTCGACTGGTTTCTTTAGTTTCGAACGCGCCTTTGTCCCCGAGGACTCTTTTGGAAATGAAGACGAGGAAGTTGAGCAGGTTGAAAGCGACTCGACCCAATCGTCAGCAAAAGCTGAACCCGCCGAAAGGGAATTTTATATCGGCGAAAGGCAAATACGTTTGTCGGTTGATACAACACAACGTGATGTATCAAAGTATTATGACGAAAAAATGCCCTACAGTTTTATGTGGTGGCTCGATAAAACGCGTAAAGAACACGCCGGCTTGTACCAGCCTTATATAAAATCAGAAACGCGGTATGTACTTAATAAAGCAAAAAAACCCGGCGATGAATTACAGCAACAGTATTATGAAAATATTTTTCACGTTACATCGTTAGAGGAACTGGATAAGAGCACCGCCAATCAAACTGTACCGTTTGATACTAAACGAAAGGAACAGCGGATAATAGACCGCTTTATACAGGAAGACCCTCAGATTAGACCGCAGAGCAGCGATAAGATCGACAATGAAAACAAGGCAAAAAAGAGTTCAGAGGACGGGGATGAGCTGGTAAGCGAAACCCTGGCCCATATTTATACCGAACAAATGCTCTATCACAAGGCCATCGCATCATACAAAAAATTGATGTTGAAATTTCCGGAAAAAAGCCGTTACTTTGCCGACAAGATTGAACAAATAGAAAAGAAAATTAATTAATATAGAGAAATGTACTTATTTTTATTAATCATCGCTATCATAGTATGTGCCCTTTTAGTATTGATGGTGTTAATACAAAACCCTAAAGGCGGAGGTTTATCCTCAAATTTTTCAAGTTCATCACAATTGATGGGTGTACAAAAAACCGGTGATTTTTTAGAAAAAGGCACCTGGTTTTTGGCCATAACATTAATGGTGTTATCATTGGCAATTAACGTTTCTGTTAAAGGTGGTGTTGAAAAAAGCGAGAACCCACGATTAAAGGAGCAAATTGACAAAGCTTCAAAACCGACTGCTATGCCGGCACAAGCGCCGTTAAATTTACCTTCAGCACCAAAACCGGTTACACCGCAGCCAACTGCTCCGGCGAAAAAATAAGAACGTTTGTAACGTTTAAAAAAGGCCTCAACCCGCACATTGCGAATTGAGGCTTTTTTATTGCACTATAACGTTGCTACTTAAAAAACCTACTGACACGATGACATTTACAGGTTTAAGGAATTGTTAACAATCAAATCCTCGTTTACAAAAATCTGACAATACATCAGTTTAATATGCCAATAATTGCCAATAGATGTGCTTGGCATAATTGATGTGTGCCAGCATACGGAACTTAAATTTCTATAAAAATTAAAAATTGTATAACTATGTCATTAAACATTAAACCTATCGGAGACAGGGTAGTGGTGGAAGCTGCTCCGGCCGAAGAGAAAACTGCCTCCGGGATCATCATTCCGGATACTGCTAAAGAAAAACCTCAGCGTGGAACTATTGTAGCTGTTGGCGATGGTAAAGTAGATGAACCTTTAACTGTTAAAGTTGGTGACCAGGTTTTATATGGTAAATATGCTGGTACTGAGATTACCTACGAAGGTAAAGAGTACTTAATTATGCGTGAAACAGATATTTACGCGGTATTATAATTAGTGAATTGGTGAGGGAGTGAATTAGTGAATTGAAAATTAAATCACTAACTCGGCACAGTCCCTCTTTTAAATCACTAAATCACTAATTCAATAAATCAAAAATTAAAAAAATCATGGCAAAACAAGTTAAATACAATGTGGAAGCGCGCGACGCCCTAAAACGCGGCGTTGATATTTTAGCCAATGCGGTTAAAGTAACATTAGGCCCTAAAGGTCGTAACGTAATTATTGATAAAAAATTCGGCTCACCTATCATTACCAAAGACGGTGTAACTGTTGCTAAAGAAATCGAATTGAAAGATGCTTTAGAAAACATGGGTGCACAAATGATTAAAGAAGTAGCATCAAAAACTGCTGATATTGCCGGTGACGGTACTACAACTGCTACTCTTTTAGCTCAGGCAATTGTTACAGCTGGTATTAAAAACGTAGCAGCCGGTGCAAATCCTATGGATTTGAAACGCGGTATCGACAAAGCTGTTGCGGTTGTTGTTGAAGATTTGAAAAAACAATCTCAAACTGTTGGCGAAGACAACAATAAAATTAAACAAGTTGCAGCTATTTCGGCTAATAACGACGAGATCATCGGTTCGTTAATTGCTGAAGCTATGGCTAAAGTTGGTAAAGATGGTGTAATAACTGTTGAAGAAGCCAAAGGCACCGAGACTGAAGTTAAAACAGTTGAAGGTATGCAGTTTGACCGTGGTTACCTTTCTCCATATTTTGTCACCAATGCTGACAAAATGGAAGTAGAACTGGAAAATCCTTATATCCTGATCTACGACAAGAAAATTTCTTCAATGAAGGAATTGCTTCCTGTGCTTGAAAAACAAGTACAAACTGGCAAACCTTTGTTAATTATAGCTGAAGACCTTGACGGCGAAGCACTGGCTACTTTGGTTGTTAACAAAATCCGTGGCTCACTGAAAGTTGCTGCTGTTAAAGCTCCTGGCTTTGGCGACCGCAGAAAAGCTATGCTTGAAGATATCGCGATATTAACCGGCGGTACAGTAATTTCAGAAGAAAGAGGCTACAAGCTTGAAAACGCTGATCTTACCTACTTAGGTACAGCTGAAAAAATCATTATCGACAAAGATAACACTACTGTAATTAACGGTTCTGGAAAATCTGAAGAGATAAAATCACGTGTGAGCCAAATCAAATCTCAGATAGAATCAACTACATCTGATTACGACCGCGAGAAATTGCAGGAACGTTTAGCCAAATTATCAGGCGGTGTTGCTGTACTTTACGTAGGTGCTGCAACAGAAGTTGAGATGAAAGAGAAGAAAGACCGTGTTGACGATGCTTTACATGCAACCCGTGCGGCTGTTGAAGAAGGTATAGTTGCCGGTGGTGGCGTTGCTTTCATCCGTGCCGTTGAGGCCCTTAAAAACCTTAAAGGCGCAAACGAGGATGAAAATACTGGTATCCAGATCATCCGTCGCGCTATCGAAGAACCACTTCGTCAAATCTGCGAAAACGCAGGTATCGAAGGTTCAATCGTAGTTCAAAAAGTAAAAGAAGGCAAAGCCGACTTTGGTTACAACGCACGTACCGATAAATATGAAAACTTAATCGGTGCAGGTGTTATCGATCCTACAAAAGTAGGCCGTGTAGCTTTAGAGAATGCAGCTTCAATAGCAGCAATGCTTTTAACTACCGAATGCGTATTGGCTGACGATCCTGATGATGATAAAGCAGGTATGCCACCAATGGGCGGCGGCGGCGGTATGGGCGGTATGATGTAATCTCCCGACCCCGTAGCGGTTAAAAAATTCCTCAATCCCTGTCTATTTTAATAGACGGGGATTTTTATTTTGATACTCCGCGGCAAAGTCATTGTAAGGTAAACTGAGCGTCATTAGTTAATCAAATGATTAATTAGGTAACTTTTAGGATGCAATTAAACCTAACTTTGAGGAAAGAATCTTAGATCTAACTATTAGGCACAGGATTTGAATATACATCACCGTTATGAAACATTTATCCCAAAAAACAAAGCAGATACAACACCACATAGTTGAGTGGGTATTTTTTAAGGGCCCGGAACTGTTTATTACTATATACGGCAATTAAAATTTTTAACTTTGCTTCTTCATGAAGCTGGAAAAATTTTACGATCAGATTTATTACTGGCTTATAAGCCGCGGAATAAAAGTAGTAGCAGGGTTAATCATATTTTTTATAGGCATCTGGCTTATAAAGATAATTCGGTCACGGCTCCGTGCACGAATGAATAAAACGCAAGTCAATTCTTCCATCCAGCCCTTTATTTTAAGTCTTGTTATACCCGCATTGTACATATTTCTAGCACTATTCGTGGTTAACATAATTGGTTTTCAGATAACCATATTTACCACCATCATCGGTGCGTTCAGCGTAGCAGCCGGTTTGGCATTATCAGGGACTTTTCAAAACTTTGCGGGAGGCTTGCTCATACTTCTGTTAAAGCCTTTTGAAGTTAAGGATCACATTGTAGCGCAAGGGCAGGAGGGGATTGTTACATCCATACAGGTGTTTTATACGGTATTGCTCACATTCGACAACAAAACCATCATTATTCCTAATGGTAAGCTATTTAACGAAGTAATTATAAATATAAGCCGCGAGGGTAAGAGGCGCCTGGATTTTGAAGTTAAACTGGCCTATGCAGCTGACGTTGATAAGGTTAAAGAAATAATTACAAATTCCATTGCCACCGCCGGAAAGATATTAAATAATCCCCCGCTAAGAATCGGTATTAATTCACTTGAGATTGACAGCGTAAGGTATGTTGTAAATGTTTGGGTTAAACCAGAAAATTATGCCTCGACCAAATTTGCGTTGATGGAGAAAATCATAAAAGACCTTGGTGCAGCGGGAATCCCATTCCCTAAAGCGGGCTGATTATATTTTTTGTTTGGCCTTTAGTTCCAGGTAACGGTTGATTGTATTTACGGTGAGGTTTTGCGGTGTACTCAAAATTGATTGTATGTTGTGTTTTGCCAGCTCTTTTACAATCAGTTTTTTATCATAGGCAAATTTTTCGGCGATAGTTTTAACATAAATACCCTCTACATCATCCGCCGGTTGTTCACTTAATTTCTTCAATTCCGTGTTTTCAAAAAATACAACCAGCAGCAAATGAAACTTTGCTATTTTTTTCAAGAACGGCAGCTGCCGGTGCAAAGCTGATAAACTTTCGTAGTTGGTAAAAAATACCACCAGGCTTCGTTGTTTTATCACATTCCGAACGGTGGTATATAACAGTTCGAGGTTTGTTTCCAGGTAACGTGTCTTTTCTTTGTATAAAACTTCCAGTATTTTATTGAGCTGTGCGGGCCTGCGATCGGCAGGGATTACCACCCCAATTTTTTCGGCAATGGTGATCAATCCCGCCTTGTCTTCTTTCAACAACGCAACGTTTGACAGTACCAGGCTCGCGTTAATGGCATAGTCAAGCAGGCTTAAACCATCAAAAGGCATTTTCATTATCCTCGATTTTTCAATCACACAATACACCTGTTGCGATTTTTCGTCGGTATAGGCGTTTGTCATCAAACTGCCTCGCCTTGCCGTTGCTTTCCAGTTTATCGTGCGATAGTCATCGCCCGGTACGTAGTTTTTTACCTGTTCAAATTCAAGGCTGTGACCCAGACGCCTTATTTTTTTTATGCCTATTTCGGTCAATTGGTTTGATATGGCCATCAACTCATATTTTCGCATTTGCAGAAAAGATGGATATACCGGTAGTGTTTCGGCCTGTTTAAAATTATAACGGCGACTCACCAAACCCAGCGGCGATTCAACAAACACCCTAACGTAACCAAATTCATATTCACCTCTTTTTGTCGGGCGTAATACATAGTTTATTAATTTGCGCTGCTGCGGATTTAAAAGTGTTTTGAACCAGATGTCCCTTTTTTGAAATTGAAAAGGTATTTCGTCTATAATGCCGACATTGATATTAAAAGGATACCAGTTTTCAATATATATGCCCAGTTCGTTGTTATCGCTGTTACTAAGTCGCTCGGGCGCGTGGCGTTTAGCAAATACTCCTCTACGCGTACGATATAGCAGCACGACGTCGAAAAAAAATAACAACACCAGCGTATAAAATAGAAGCTGTGGTATAATTCCCAGCCAAGGAAAAAAGAATGCAAATGCAAAAAGCACCACGCAACAGCCCAACCCAATGAAAAGCCGATTGGTTAAAAACAGATCTGTATAAAATAAACCGAAGATTTTTTTCACTCCATATATTTTTTAGGTAAAAGCTGAAAGCCAAAAGCAGAAAGCAAGAAATAGTACAACAAAGCTTTTTGCTTTGAGCTTTACGCTTTCAGCCTTTCGCTTTCCCCTTACCTCGGTACTTCAATTTTTTGAATAATTTGTGCTACTACATCGTCAGGGGTAACGCCTTCCATTTCTTTATCCGGCGTAAGCATAATACGGTGCCTTAAAACCGGTGCCGATACATAAATAATATCGTCAGGGGTAATAAAGTCACGTCCTTTTATAGCTGCTATTCCTTTGGCCGCGTTTATTATAGCCAATGAAGCCCTGGGCGATCCGCCCAGGTATAGTGATTTGTTATTGCGGGTTTCGTTAATAATCCTGGCGACATAAGCAATCAACTTGTGTTCAACATGAAGACCCATCACGACCTGACGAAGCGAAATTACATCCGCTGCCGATAATACAGGTTGGACATTTTTAAGCTGGTCAGTTGTTTTTTGACTATGCTGCTGGGTTATAATCGCTATTTCTTCATCCAGCGAAGGATATTTTACTTCGATCTTAAACAGAAAACGGTCCAGTTGGGCTTCAGGTAAACGATAAGTACCTTCGTGTTCAACCGGGTTTTGAGTTGCCAAAACCGTGAAAGGTTCCTGCATCAAATAAGTTTGCCCGTCAATGGTGATCTGACGTTCTTCCATCGCTTCAAAAAGCGCGGATTGTGTTTTAGCAGGTGCCCTGTTGATTTCGTCGATCAGTATGATATTACCGAAAATGGGTCCATGCTTGAATTCAAAATCTGCCGACTTTGGATTAAATACCGAAGTCCCCAAAATATCCGAAGGCATAAGATCGGGCGTAAACTGGATGCGGGAGTATTTTGCATCGATTGATTTTGCGATCAGTTTCGCTGTTAAAGTTTTGGCAACACCGGGTACGCCTTCAATTAGTAAATGACCGTCGGCAAGTATACCCGCTATTATCAGGTCGATGCTGTCTTGTTGCCCGACAATGATTTTTGCCAGCGTGGCCTTTATTTGTTCAACAGCAGTATTAAGTTTACTCAGATCTGTTCTCTGTTCAAATATTTCATCTTCCATATTTACCTGGCTTGGATATAAAGTTTTTCAATCATTTTATTTAATTCAATTAGTTCACGATCTGTAACGGCATGTTGATTTGCAATATATTTTATATAATCTACAAATTCATGAGCAAACGCCTTATTTATGTCCAGTTTTGCGATTAACGATTCAATAAATTCTTCATCCAATTTATTGGTTTTTAACTGGTATTCGTCGCGCAGATGTTCTAAAAGATAAAGTATTTTTTTATTGGCGATATTGGCGTTATTCCGTTTTTCATAGTACACCTGCCCTACAACGTTAACAAACTCCAAAGTTGAATTACTAAGCGGTTCAATTACAGGAATAATGCGTTGCCTGCGTTTAATTTCGAACAATACAAATATCAATAAGCTAAAAATGGCCACGTAGTAGGCCCATTGTAACGCCGGGTTACTTAAAAATACCCGCATCGGCGATTGTGCTCCGCCACCGCCCTGAGTGTAATATTCGTCCCATATTACTTGCCGGGTATCTTTTATAAATGATAATGACGTAGCTGCATAGGCAGCGCCCTGTGGTTTCAGCAAACTATAGTTGGTGAATAACTTTGGATTCGCAGTGAGATATAAGGAGCCTTTGCCAAAATTATATTTTATAAAATTGGCTTTGTGATTTACGTTTTCGCCCAGAACTATCGATTTTAAAGTATCGAACTTGCTGAAATAATAATTGCCCGCCCACTTATCGACGCTGAAATGTTTTTTGGGATCCAGATAATGGCTTAAGAAATTTAGAGGAGTGCTGCTGTGATCCGTTCTGAAATCATACACGGTGCTCACGTCTAAATTTTTGCCGAGTAATTTGCCAAAATCTTGTGCCGCAATAAAAACGTTGTTACCTTTTTTTATATAGGCTATGAGTTGGTCGTAATCAGTTTTTGAAAGCTCAATTTCGCCGCAAACAATAATATAAGATGCTGCTTTTACGGAGTCGTCGGTAACTACATCATACACCGGCCGACGATAAGGCTTTATTTGTGCACCGGGAAATAAGTCTTTCAGACGGTCAAACAAAACATAAGTTCCGAACGGCGTTTTTTCCTTGCTGCTGAAAGATTCTGTCCAATCAACCGTTTTAGGCCGGTTAAGTCGGGCAACTATATAGATTAAGAGCAACGAGCCGCCTATTATCCAAAATATTTTCAGGCTTCTCATAGCAGATCCTTTTTAAAGTTTTGGAATAAACCATTTATATTGCTGAATGCCTGCTGATCAATGTGAAAATCGCCATACCAAACATATTCAAACTGCCGGGTAAGTAAACCGAACATTTGTTTTTGTTTTGGGTCGCTTAGCTCATAAACGTATGCTGAATTGGTTTTATCAATCTGCCATTGTATTAAATTGGTATCACTCAGTTGTTTCAGGCATTTTAAATATAACAGGCGTACGGCAAGGCGATAATTATGCTGCGAAACCGCTTTTTCAATTTCCTCATCAAAATTTATTTCATGGATGTTTTCAAGCGATTCGCTGTACGGCACCGCTACCCTTTGGGCCTGGCCACGCCACAGTTGTACAGGATCAATGCCGAATGATTTAAATACGATATATACCAAAATCGCAACCGATAATCCTAATAGAAAATACTTAATAACTGCGCCCCCATAGGCTGATTTGCCAATCCAGCCAAAAAGTAAATCCCACAACCAATTCCAGAACAAGTCCCAAAATGATGGCTGGCCGGTTGCTTCGCCACCATAATTAAAATCTTTATCACGCTTGTACTTTTCTAAGGCTCGAACATCAAACTTTTGAACAGTAATTTTTGATGTATCAACTTTTTCGATAGCCGGAGCCTTTTTTACAGCGGCACTGAATGTACTTAATGAAAATAAATTAAATACAGCTGTTAAAATAACCAGGGCTAAAAATTTATGCATCAGGTTAATATTCTTCTGTTGGTAAATTTGATTCATTGTTTGGCTTACCGAGCTTTTCTATCCGGTCAAGCAGGCCGGTGCCGTCTTTTTCTTCGGCCAGGTTAAAGTAGCACAAAGCTATACCTATTGATGGTAAAACATAAGCAAGCAAAAGTATGCTGCGGAAAAGGCTGAAAACGACTACTACAGGCAGTGTAAAAGTTTTGAATGAAAAAAACATGCCACCCTTTCTGAAAAGAGTTATAGGGATGTTGACTATGGAACCAGCTACCCCAACTATTAACGACATGATAAAAATAACGCCAAAAACTAACCACCAGTTATTTTTTATAAGCCGGAAGCTTTTATTGAAAGCATAACCAAACGAACAATTTTCGATGACGATTATCGGGATAATAAGATATAAAATTGGAAACAGGTAGATTCCCGGAATTACACAAAGCACCAGACCGATCATAAACAATAAAGATATTAATATTCCACTGCCCAAAACCCGCCAAAAATAATACTTAAAATAGCCCCATACCTCAGCCAGATCGGGGGTGCTGTTCCCTTTTTGAAGATAAACAGAGATATAGCACAGCGTAACCAAAGTAATAAAAGACTGTGTGAGCACTAAGACAAAAGCACTTACAAAAGCCGCTAATATAATACTTGATGGCTTATAAGTTGAGTCGTACGACTTGCTATCCAAATTAAAACGGGTAAAAATGTTTGTTATGTTCAGGTAAGTAAATACCATCGAAATAAAGCTTATCAAAATAAAAAAGCCGCAAATAATAAGCAGTGCCTTAAATAGTGGTTTAAAGTTTTCTTTTAAAAAAGTGAACGAGTCGTTAATAATTTGCCCGAAGTCACGTAGTCTTCTTAACTCAATAGGTTGTTTCATTAAATAATTAGTTAGTGTGATTAAATTTTCGGTTTAGCTTAGCAGGATATAAAATTACATACCATATAATAAACGACAACGAACCTAGTAAAATAGATGAACTTAGCCAAATGGGCATTTCTGTATGGCGGGTAACAAAGCCTTCGAAAAAAGCGGCTGTTAAAAATACAGGTATTAGTCCTATGGCTATTTTCAAGCCATCCTTTGCTCCATTTTTTATTGATACCAGGCGTTTATAGGTTTTTGGAAAAAGCAGGCTATTACCCAGAACTAATCCCGCCCCACCGGCAATAATAATTGCTGATATTTCTAAAGTGCCATGCAGCCATATTACCAATACAGACTGTAAGCCCAAGCCCTTGCTGAAAAAATAATATTGAAATGAGCCGAGCATAATGCCATTACTCATCAACTGATAAATGCTCCCAACAGAGAAAAATATGCCCATAACAAACACGGTAAGCTCAACCCTGATATTATTGAATGCTATTGCTAAAAACATCAAAAAGGAATTTCCCTGTTTATACACTCCAAATGGGTCGCCTTTTGCAATGTTCTCGTTGGTCATGTTAACATAGCTATCGCCAACAATCAGTCGTACAAAAGTGTTATCGTAACGGGCGGAAAGTGCGCCCATAAGGCTAAATACAATAAAAAACAGAAAGGAAAAAAATAATGGCTTACGATGTTTGTAAAGCACAAGCGGAAGCTCTATTTTCCAGAAGCTAACAAACCTATTGGTGTTTTCTTTTTTGTTTTTATAAATTGACTGATGAAAAGACGCAGCAAGCCCATTTAAATACTTGGTTGTTTTTGATTTGGGGTAAAATGTTTTGGCATAGGCGAGGTCGTCGGTTATGCTTATAAAAGAATCGGCAAGTTCATCGGGCCCTTTATCCTTTAAATTTTCATAATCTTTCCATCTTTGGCTGTTTTGTTTAACAAACAGGGCTTCGCGCATTTCTCTTTATTTTTTTTAAAATTATCACAAAACTTCAAACTGCAATAATAATTTTCAATAACAATTTTATATTTGTTTAACATGGAAATAATAACCGTACACACTACTCAAAATATTGATATCGACTACGAGATAGGCGGTCTGGGTGAAAGAATTTTAGCCTACATCATTGATTTGGGAATTTTTGTTGCACTAAGTATAATCGGTGGGATTTTAGCTGTAAAAGTGTTATCTGATACGGGCATCGGTATTTATTTTATCATTGTTGGTGTAATGCTGCTTTTCTACGACCTGGTTTGCGAAGTCTTTTTTAACGGGCAAAGCATAGGGAAGGTTGTAATGAAAATAAGGGTGATCAGTTTGGATGGCACACGCCCCAGGTTTAGCCAATACCTTTTGCGCTGGTTATTCAGGATGGTAGATTTTTTTCCTCTTACGATGTGGGTGGGCGGACTGGTATCCATCATTTTGACCGACAACGGGCAACGGATAGGCGATATAGTTGCCGGTACGGTAGTAATCAGGACAACGCCACGCACAACTGCAGATAATATTGTTTACGCCAATGTTGACGATACCTATCAACCGGTGTTTGCCCAGGCAAGCCAGTTAACTGACGAAGATATTAATTTGATACACGAAGTGATGGAGGCTTATTTTAAAACAGGTAACAGTACCGTGGTTTATAATTTAGCCGATAAGATAAGGCAGCATTTATCGATAAGTTTGCCGCCAAACATGAATAGCATGCTATTTTTGCAGACGCTTGTTAAAGACTATAGCCATATTACAGCTCATACTGACGCCGTATAATGTTCATGTAATTCCCAAAGCTTAACCCCATAGCTTAGCAAAACTATTGTGCCTGTAATCATGAACAGTATTTTTTTTACCCGGTCATTAGGATTATCGAGTTTGAAATATTTATCAGCCAGGCCATAGGCGAAGAAAATGATCAAAGGTATTGCCGGGGGATAAAGAACAAAACTTTGGTGAAGACTACCTTGCACCAGCGCTAAAACCGAACGCTGAAAACCGCATCCCGGGCAGTCTATTCCTGTAAAATATTTAAAGGGACAAGGCAGTAAATGATTTTGCAGCCAGCAGATAAAAGCCAGCCGGCCGCAAAATATTTGTAATATTAAAATTTCGAAAAGCATTAAGCTTGAGGCGGATTATTAAAAGGGTCTTTATAGTTGTTTGGATTAAAAGGATTATTTGGGTTTAATCCACGGGCTTCTGCCGCTGAGGGGCCAAGATATTGGTAACTTCCAAAACCTAAAATAGGGAAGAAAATAAATGATAATAAGATCAAGCCGATAGTAAAACCTTCGCTTTGGCCAAAGCTCTTACTTAAAAGATTGATTGTCCAAATTGTGAAGATAAGAGATGTGCAGGGGAACAAGATCAGAAAAATCCACCATATTGGTTTACCCACTATTTCGAGCATTACGATATAGTTATATATTGGGATAATTGCAGCCCATCCGGGTTTACCGGCCTTTTCAAAAACTTTCCACATTCCTGCAACCATCACTATGTAAACAATGATGCAGGGGATAATAAGGGCGCTAAAAATAGCAGCGGCAAAGGCGGCTGAATTTGGATCGTAATTTTCCATTTTTTTTAGATTTAGAATTTAAGTTTGTGATTATTTGGTTGTTAAATATAAAAATTAAAATGTGGTATATTCCAAATTATTGAAAATGAATGAGCACATATTATCGTAATTTAGACCCTGATGCAAAGAGAGCAAATTTCAGTTTTCGATATATTTAAGATTGGTATAGGTCCTTCGAGTTCACATACACTAGGGCCATGGAGGGCGGCACAGCAATTTGTGCAACTGCTTGAACAAAAGAAAGCGCTGCCACTTGTCGTACAGATAAAGATATTATTATATGGCTCGCTGGCAAAAACAGGCAAAGGGCATGGAACGGATATAGCGATACTATTGGGGCTGAGTGGCGATGACCCTGTAACTTTTGACGTAAACCAGGTTGGGCCAAAGACGGAAAAGATCAGAGCCACAAACAAACTGATGCTCGCCGGCAAAAAAGAAATAGATTTTTTCGCTAGTGACGACCTGTTGTTTTTATTTACCGAAAGTTTGCCTTATCACCCGAACGCAGTCACCTTCCAGGCATTTTTGAGTAATGAAACTGCCATATCCGAAACTTATTATTCCATTGGCGGCGGGTTTGTGGTAAGGGAAGACGGACAAGGAACTGCCAGGCTGGAGGTCGATCTCCCTTTTCCGATAGAAACAGCCAATAATTTGCTGCATTGGTGTATGAAAACAGGCCTCAAAATATCGGAGGTGGTGATGGAAAACGAATTAGCCTGGCGCGGCGAAGAAGAGACACTGGATGGCGTGACGAATATTTTCAAAGCCTTAAAAGAATGCATTTACAGGGGATGCCACACCAGTGGATTACTGCCTGGCGGATTAAACGTCGCCCGTCGTGCGGCAACCCTGAACCGGAAACTTATAGGTAGTCGTATCTATAATAATTTTGATGAATGGGTTACCGCAATCCGGGAAACCGGGAATAGCTTTCAAAATATATTAGATTGGGTGAGTTGTTTTGCTTTGGCAGTTAACGAAGAGAATGCCTCATTCGGGCGTGTGGTGACCGCGCCCACTAATGGCGCGGCTGGCGTAGTGCCCGCAGTGTTACAATATTTTATGGTTTTTTGCGATGGCTATACCGATAAAAAAATAGTCCAGTTCTTATTTGTTGCCTCTGAAATTGGCAGTATATTTAAAAAAGGGGCTACTTTATCAGCGGCGATGGGCGGTTGCCAGGCGGAGATAGGGGTATCATCAGCAATGGCTGCGGCTGCACTTACAGAGTGTTTAGGCGGAACGCAGCGACAGGTTTTGATGGCAGCTGAAATTGCCATGGAACATCACCTGGGTATGACCTGTGATCCAATCGGCGGTTTGGTGCAAATTCCTTGTATAGAACGAAATACCATGGGTGCAATTAAAGCTATAACCGCATCGCAACTTGCTCTGCAAACTAATCCTGATAATGCCAAAGTGAGCCTTGACGCGGTAGTTAAAACCATGTGGCAAACAGCTTTGGATATGAACTCAAAGTACAAGGAAACATCAGATGGCGGGTTGGCGATAAATATTCCATTGAGTTTGCCGGAGTGTTAATTTATGTAATTACGCTTTTCAAAACATTAAGTCATGCCGATTACTATGACACTACTTGTTTCGGCACCTCACAGGAAGACGGACTTGCTTGGTATACACCTGGCAAGTCAGCTTGTGCGGCGTATACCTTGCATATGGGATGCCGAAATAAATTCCATTAGACTTGCATAGAATTATTTAACAGCAGATTGTTGATAATTTTGGCATGTTAATCATGTGGAGAAAGATAGCTGATAGTGATATAAATACAAGTTCAAGCCTTCGAGGCTCAATGCCGATTCTATATCTCAGCT
>DASYEP010000121.1:0-67525 GCA_036498965.1 Mucilaginibacter sp. | reverse complement strand
CCAGCTAACGACTGGACCAGTAAGTTCATATTTCCACCATACGATTTCAGTATTGCCAGCTCTATGATTACTAATTTTCACATGCCCGAGTCGACCTTGTTGATGATGGTTTGTGCTTTTGGCGGATATGAGCATGTGATGAATGCATATGAAGTGGCAGTAAAAGAAAAATATCGCTTCTATAGCTATGGCGATGCTATGCTTATCATATAAATTTCGGAATTCGGATGTTCGATTTCGGATTTTTTGCATGTTGGATGAAAATTGCAGAATTTCTAGTGACTCAATGATCAAATGACAACGCCCAATCTCCGATCCAAAAACTACGTCATTATAGTTGCCGGTGGCTCTGGTTCCAGGATGCAGTCGGCCGTGCCGAAGCAATTTCTATTGCTTAAAGATAAGCCTGTTTTGATGCGTACTGCCGAAGCCTTTTATAATTGCGATGCCAAGCCCTCTATAATTTTGGTTCTTCCTGACAGTTTCCATTCCTTCTGGCGGCAGCTATGCAGAGATTATGATTTTCACCTCCCTCATATATTGGTAATTGGCGGCGAAACCCGGTTCCATTCTGTCAAAAACGGACTTGATACCATTAAGGATAATGCAGAATCAATCGTAGCAGTACACGATGCGGTTAGGCCGTTAACAAGCAAGCAAATTATTGACGAGTCTTATAGCTACGCTGCTAAATTTGGAAATGCTATAACAGCTGTTAAAAGTCGCGATTCCGTTAGGCAGCTTAATAATGGGATTTCAAAACATTTGGTACGCGACGAAATTTACCTTATTCAAACACCACAAACATTTCAGTTGGCCCAATTAAAAAAGGCGTATTTACAAACCTACAGTACCAATTTCACCGACGACGCCAGTGTTGTTGAACAAGCCGGGTTTAAGATTCATCTTATTGAGGGAAGCTACATGAATATTAAGATAACATTCCCTGAAGATATTGGGATAGCGGAACTGCTGATTGCTTAGTAGATTTTAGCTAAAAATCAACAACTCCCGCTTTTAAAAAGATAAAAGCTATCGGCTAATCGCCAATAGCTTTAAACAGAATTAAAATTTAGCGATTAAATCGCCATTAGCTAAAGGCTAATAGTTCTAACATCATGCTCTTCTAATTACTCCTAAAATTAGCGCGATAATAGCTATTACTAATAAAACGTGGATTAAACCACCGGCGGAATAATAGAAAGCGCCCAACGCCCATCCTATAATGAGTATAACGGCGATTATGTAAAGTAAGCTTCTCATTTGTTGTGTTTTTAAGTGTAGATAATGTTTAATATACCAGTGTATTAACTAGTATCTTGCAGATTTGGTTTTAAAAAGATTAGTTAAAAATGGCTATAAGTTAACTGGGGCCGGATAACTCATAGCCAGTGTCAATATCAGGCTCTTCTAATTACGCCTAAAATTATTGCAATAACCGCAATTACCAATAAAACATGAATAATACCGCCTGCCGAATAGAAGAAAAAACCTAATGCCCATCCAATGATGAGGATGACGGCAATAATGTACAATAAGTTGCCCATTTTAAAGTAATTTTAAGTTATAAATGATTTTTTTACTCTTAACTAAAACCATTCCAAAAAAGGGTGTAAATAAAAAAAACCCTGCTTTTGCAGGGTTTTTTTTATTTACTAATACGACTTAATATTCGTCTTCGTTAAAAAAGAAGTCATCCTTTGTAGGATAATCAGGCCATATTTCTTCAATATTTTCATATGGCTCACCATCATCTTCCAGTGCCTGCAGGTTTTCAATAACCTCTACAGGCGCTCCTGATCGGATGGCATAATCTATTAATTCGTCTTTAGTTGCTGGCCAGGGTGCATCTTCAAGGTGCGATGCAAGTTCAAGTGTCCAATACATATTCTGTTATTTATTATTTTGTTCGTTAAATTTAAATTTTCGCAAAAGTATAATATTTTTAATTTGATTATCAATATTTTTTTTTCACATTTTCACAAGCGTGGTATCCATTGATTTTCAGGCATTTTGTTGTCATTTCCAATTTTCCTTGCTAAAGTGAATAGGTAATCACTCAACCTGTTCAGATAAATATTCACTTTTTCGTCAACTGTACTTTGTTCTGCAAGATGCACAGTGATCCTTTCGGCCCTGCGGCAAACGCACCGTGCAATATGGCAAAACGAAATGGCATTACTGCCACCCGGCAAAATAAAATGTTTTAACGGTGGCAAATTTTCATTTATTGTATCCATTTCTTTTTCCAGCATTTCAATGTCGTCCGTCTTAAGGTCGGGTATGATCATCTTTGATTTTTCCGGGTCAGAGGCCAGCGACGACCCGATAGTAAACAACCTGTCCTGAATTTGTTTCAGTATCTCTTTGTCATGTATAGCGATATTCTGATCACCGATCAACCCGATATACGAATTAAGCTCATCAATAGTTCCATAACTCTCAATGCGGATATGATGCTTTGCAACACGCGTACCTCCTATAAGAGAGGTAAAACCTTTATCGCCGGTTTTAGTATATATTTTCATTTTTATTTCGAATTTCGGATGTTCGATTTCGAATTTATGATTTTGATCGCAATTTCAGTTTAGATTTACAAAAATTCTTCCTTTACCGGTAAAATGGAGTTAAAACACAATCGGGCTTTAAATGTTGGTCTTAGATAAAATCCGAAATCGAACATCTGAATCCGAAAAATCAAAATGAAACATCTCATTATACTGTCAGCCGTTCTAATGCTCAGTTTTAAATGTGGAAGCACGGATAACAAGGTGACATCTGTCGGAAAAACGCCAATAGTTGATTTTTTGAGTGAAAAACAATTTAATGATCTCTTTCCGCTACGGGATAAATTTTACAGTTATGCTGCGTTCGAAAAAGCAGTAAAAGAAATGAGTCAGGTAAAAGTTAAGATAGTAAGGCGCGATGTATCTATTTACCAGTTTACGCGTACAGATAAAAGCACCGGTAAATCAACGGTTATAAGGCAGGATGAAGATTGGAATGAGGACTGGGCCAAGAAAAAGCCCGACAGCAGTTATGTGATCGACTATGGCAACTTCTGCTCGGAAAAAGATCCTGAAACAAATAAAAAAGAGCTAGCTGCCTTTTTCGCACACATAGCCCATGAAACCAGGCATGGCGAAAACGCTAAATACAATGATGGTCTGATGTTCATCCACGAAAGCAACACTTCATTGTCATATATTGCTGATAATGACGCCTATCCTCCTGTATCGGGTAAAAAATATTACGGACGCGGACCTATACAGCTGAGTTATAACGGCAACTATGGCTACGCTTCCGATTGTATATTCGGCAACAAAAATGTTTTATTAAAGACCCCGGGCCTGGTTGAAACTGATCCGGTGATTTCTTTTAAAACCGCCATTTATTTTTGGATGACCCCGCAAACTTATAAACCATCTGCGCATGATGTGATGATTGGCAAATGGCGCCCAAATGCGGCTGACAATGCAGCGAGCCGCGTTCCGGGGTTCGGGATGACAATTAATATTGTAAACGGCGAAGTAGAATGCGGTAAAGGCGAAAATATGTACAACATGAATGACCGCATTGGCTTTTACCAGTATTTTTTAAAGAAGCTCGGCGTCAGCGATGCTAATTGTGCATGCTCGTGTGGTAGTATGAAATCTTATTAGTTATTGAATTAGTGAATTAGTGATAGTAAAAAAATCAACTAATCTTTTGTGATTACACCGAGATATGCCCTCATTGGTTTAAAATAGTGTGTGTTCCAGCCTGATTCAAGAAAATCTTTAAACCCTGCAAATCGTGGTTCAGATATTGCTCAACGGCAAGTTTTTTTGATATCGCACCCGCTATTTGTTAATCAGCCAGTATTAAGTATTTTAGCGAACCATGAACGACTTACCCTTTAATATAGACGGACTCTGCGCTGAAGAGATAGAACGACTTCACGAAACCTACAAAGCACTCAAAGAAAAGTTCGGCATTCAATTTACCGGGCATATTAATTTTCACCTGGAGCAGTTTGAAGTGTTTAAAAATTATCCGGAAATTAATGTCCGTGACTCCTATGTTATAAAACGCGATAATAATAACGACACCTATATTCTTTTTATCGAAACAAATTCGCATGTGGCGGAAGGAAAAAGCGAGATCAAAAATCATTGCGAATACCAGACCTGGGGGCTGGCCTTTTTAAAAAATGATTTCGGTCGGGTGATGATACGACGCGAGACACTTGTCGACAAAATTAATGAGCTCATACACCCCATCGAATTAGATTTTGAAGAGGACAAAGCTTTCAGCGACACTTTTTACGTGTTGGTTAATGACCATGTGAAAGCTGTAACAGCTATTAACCGCAATTTCAGGAACGCCGTTATGGATATAAGGCACGATGATTTTTTAATTGAAATTGTCAATCACACCCTGATAATTGGAGATAAAAAACCTTTTTCATACGAGAAGGCTATATATCTTGCTGAATTTGTGGTTAGGCTGGCGTCGTTGTGTTGATTAAAAAAACTAATCATTAACTGTACAAACTTCGGCTATTAAAATTTCGAAAAAAACACCCATTAAAACTTTTATATTTACCAATCTTATTGCACTTTGTTTATTTGAAATAAATAAATAGTTTGGTTATGACAACAATACAATTAAAATCAGAGATAAAAAAAGTGCTTGAACAGGTACCGGAAAAAGCGTTGCCTGATGTGTTGGACTTTCTAAAGGAACTGCAAGCACAACCGGAAGATGGCGTTCAACTGGTAAATTTTCTGACGCGAACTTTAATCGAAGACAGAGAATTGTTAAAAAAACTTGCTGAATGATTGATATTAAAACGGCGGGTTATATACACAACAAATTAATTGATGAGCCTGGCGGTGGTAATGGTATAAGAGATAAGGGCGCTTTAGAGGCAGCGCTAAACCGGCCATATGCAACATTTGACAGAGTAGATTTATATCCAACGCCCCTCGACAAAGCAGCAGCCTTGTTTGAAAGCGTTATCATTAACCACCCTTTTATCGACGGAAATAAACGCACGGCGTACGTATTGATGAAATTCTTACTTTTTAAAAGCGGTATTCTTATCGAAGCGAGTACGGACGAAAAGTATAAAATGGTGATAGATGCAAGTAAAGGTAAGATAAGATTTGATGAAATAAAAGCCTGGCTTCAGTCGAACACAAAAAACCGATAAAACCCAATGATCGTAACCATCGTCGTAGCAATTTCCGAAAACCATGTTATAGGCAAAGACAATAAGCTGCTTTGGTATTTGCCAAACGACCTTAAACATTTTAAGGATATTACTACCGGCCATACCATTATTATGGGACGCAAAACTTACGAATCTGTGGGTAAACCGCTTCCAAAACGCAGGAATATTATAATTACCCGGCAACCGATAACTATCGAAGGGTGTGAAGTAGTAAATTCAATAGAGGCAGCGTTAGCCTTATACGCCAATGAAAATGAAGTATTTATTGTTGGTGGTGCAGAAATTTACAAACAGGCCATTAGTTTAACCAACCGAATTTATCTCACCATCGTACATAAACAATTTGACGGCGACAGTTTCTTCCCTGAACTTGATAAAAACGAGTGGAAAGAGGTTTCCCATGAAGATCACGAGCCTGACGATAAGAATAAACTGCCTTATTCATTTATCACATTGGAGCGAAAAGGTCACTAATGCCATCAGCCATTCACAACCCACCGTTCTCCGCTCATTAATTTCTTTTAATATAAAATTTCATGGTTGGGAAATTTTATTAGCTTTGCCGTCTTATTTAAAAATAGCTTATAAACTAATTAATTACATATTTATTATTCACAATGCAAGGTAAAGGGGTTGTTAAATTTTTCGCAATAGTGCTGGCGATTGTATGCTTGTACCAGCTTTCGTTTACCTGGGTAGCTCATAAGGTTGAAAATGATGCCCAGGTTTATGCTAAAGGCGATACCACTAAAGTAAAGACATATCTGGATTCTATTTCAACACAACCGGTATATCCGTTATTAAAACACAATTATCAGTATGTTAAGCAGCGGGAGCTTGCACTGGGTTTGGACCTTGAAGGAGGTATGAGCGTAACCATGCAAATCTCACTTAATGAGCTGGTTAAGAAATTGTCAAATAATAACCCTGACGTTGTATTTAACCAGGCATTGAATGCGGCTACTGCCGATGCTGTTACAAGTCAATCGGATTATATTACCTTATTTGTTAATGAGTATCAAAAGCTAAATCCAAACGGAAAGTTAGCTTCAATCTTTTCGACCAGGGATAACCAGGATCATTTGAAGTTTAACGCTTCCAACAGTGAAGTTGAGGCTTATCTTAAAGATCAGGCAGATGTTGCTGTCAAACAATCCTATACCATCTTAAATACACGTATCGACCAGTTTGGTGTTGCAAATGCTAACATCCAACTGCAAAAAGGGACCGACCGTATTTTAATTGAATTGCCAGGGGTAAAAGAGCCTGAGCGCGTACGTAAACTTTTGTCAGGTACAGCTAAACTGGAATTTTACCAAACCTATGATAATAGCCAGGTTTATCAGCTGTTGGAAAACATTAATGGTTTAATAGCTGCTAAAATCAAGGCAGCTAAAAAAGATACTGCGAAAACTGTTGCAAGCAACATAAAACCTGGGAATAAAGATTCTGCTGCTGCTGCCGGAGCTTTAGCTTTATTAAATAAGGTACAGAACAGTAATCAAAAAGATACATCAAAGCTTGGCGCCAAATCGCAGTTTGCCGACCAATATCCATTTTTCAATGTCTTAAAACCAATGATATATCAGGGCCAAAATGGCCAGAGCGAATTGGCCAGAAGCCCTGTAGTGGGTCGTGCAGAAATAAAGGATACTTCGAAAGTAAACCAATATCTACGCAGCGCTGATGTAAAGGCTGTTATTCCGCAAAGCATGAAGTTCCTTTGGTCAGTAAAACCGCAGGATAAAACCAAAATATTTGAACTTTATGCTATAAAACTTGTAGGAGCCGAAAATGGCCCGGTACTTCAAGGCGATGTGATCAATGACGCGCATAACGACGTTGATCAAAAAGGTAGTCCTGAAGTTATCATGGTGATGAACTCGGCCGGTGCGGAGAAATGGAGCTCTGTAACCGCTGCAGCTTCGGCTGATCCAAATAATAAACAATCAATTGCTATAGTTCTTGACGATAATGTTTACTCAGCTCCCGTAGTAGAAAATACCATTTCTGGCGGTGTTTCTTCAATTTCGGGCAGTTTCACTACTGAGGAAGCAACGGATTTAGCCAACGTATTAAAAGCGGGCCGTTTACCGGCGCCTGCACACATTGTTGCTGAAGCCGTGGTAGGTCCGTCTTTAGGTCAGCAATCCATACATGCGGGTTTAATATCATGTCTTGTAGGTTTATTGGTAGTGTTGGTATTTATGATAGCCTATTACAATCGTGCGGGTACCGTTGCTGTTGTGGCTGTGATTATAAACATATTCTTCCTGATGGGCGTGTTAACCAGTCTTGGCGCTGTGTTGACCATGCCGGGAGTTGCAGGTATCGTACTTACCTTAGGTATATCTGTTGATGCTAACGTGCTTATTTATGAACGGGTACGTGAAGAGCTTGCCCTTGGTAAATCAATCAGGATAGCGGTTAATGACGGTTTTAAACATGCAATGTCATCCATCCTTGACTCAAACATAAGTACCTTCTTAACAGGTTTAATCCTCTTCGTGTTTGGTACCGGAACTATACAAGGTTTCGCTATCACGTTAATGATTGGTATTGTTACTTCGCTGTTCTGTTCACTACTAATTTCAAGGCTTATTTTTGAATACATGATGGAAAAAGGATGGGATATCAAATTTTCCAATCCATGGAGTTCACATACTTTTAAAAATGCAAACTACGGCTTTGTAAAAAACCGCTTCAAATTCTATATCTTCTCCACCGCTTTTATCGTTGCCGGTGTAATATCAATGGCAACGCAAGGCTTTAACTATGGCGTTGATTTTGTAGGAGGCCGTACTTATGTTATCAGATTCAATGATAAAAACGTTACCACTGAAGACGTACGAAAAATAATAGGCAAAACAGCTTTAGGAGACGGGAGCGAGATAAAGACTTTTGGTACGGACGTAAGTATAACCACTAAATATCTGATTAATGACGCTGGTGATAATGCAGATGCTAAAGTAGAGGACGCTCTTATTAAAACGCTTGATTCGACGCCACAAACGCATATTACAAAAGCCAATATTGTAAATTATCAAAAAGTTAACCCGACAATAGCTATCGGGCTTAAAAAGTCGGCATTGTTGACGGTGATATTTGCTATTATTATTATATCAACGTACATCCTTATCCGCTTCCGTAAATGGCAGTTCAGTTTAGGTGCGATGGTCGCTACCGCGCACGACGCTTTGATGGTATTATCATTCTTCTCGTTATTTAAGGATGTGCTTCCGTTCTCATTGGATATTGACCAATCATTTATAGCAGCGATATTAACGGTAATTGGTTATTCAATCAACGATACCGTTGTGGTATTTGACCGTATCCGCGAGTTCCTGAACTTGCATCATGCTAAAACTGATGATCCTAAAACTGTAATTAATGATGCCATTAACAATACTTTAAGCCGTACTATTATTACAGCTTTAACAGTGTTACTGATATTACTGGTATTGTTTATTTTCGGTGGCGATGTTATCCGAGGATTCTCATTTGCATTGTTAATAGGTGTATGTTTCGGAACATATTCATCTATTTGCGTTGCAACTCCGGTAATTATCGACTTTGGAAAGAAAGATTTGCGATAAAAAAACTTATAAATTACTCAAAGGCTCCAAAGAACATTGGGGCCTTTTTTGTTTAAGTGACGATTGAAAGAAGAGCAACAAATGGTTTAACCTATTATATTAGCTGAATATTTTTTGATTTATGAAGACTTTTATACTGGCGATAATAATTATCTGTTTTACATTTAAGGGATTTGCAAATGAATATAGCACCTTTTCTGATTTTAAGCAGCCGGCCGGCGTTACGGTTCAGGCTGACACTGTAAAATTGCAAATCGATGGTAATACCGCATATTATCAGTTTACCGTTAAGGTTGATAGCAACCTTGCCGAACCCATCATTTATATACGTGCACTTCAGTTTATGGCTTCAAAAAACATACAGCAAACTTACGGGTACCAGGAAGAAGGAAAACTTATATTTTCTACCATGCAAGATTTAAATGTGAGTCGCGTTTATGTTGGAGATGACAATGAAGCTGTTGAACCGTATTCTGTCCAGTTTGCAATAACCCTCGATATTAAAACTGGTCGTTATCGCTATACCATTAGTAACATACTCTTTTTTCTGCCAACTGAAACCGGCAATAAAAGAGAGACCCTTAGCGATGTTTATTTAAAGGCAACGAATACAGATTCAAGAAGAATTGCAAAAAACGCCAGAAATTTGATTGCATCTTTCGAAAGATACATAACTACCCTCACCAACGAACTGTATGAGGGCGTTGAGCAAAAATCAGCAATGAATAAATCCAAATTTTAGCTTTTGATGTCGACCGCTCCGCAAATAAAACTAACCGAATGCCCCCGCGATGCCATGCAGGGGCTTCATCAATTTATACCTAAAGAACTGAAGGCTGCCTATATTAATTTACTGCTACAGGTAGGCTTTGATACGATTGACTTTGGAAGTTTTGTATCGGCAAAAGCTATCCCTCAAATGCAGGATACTGTAGAAGTATTGAAAAAACTCAATCTGGATAATTCAAGATCGAAATTGTTAGCCATTGTGGCTAATCTGCGTGGTGCTCAAGAAGCATCACAATATGATGAAATCTCGTACCTGGGTTTTCCGTTTTCTATATCCGAAACTTTTCAGCAACGGAATGCAAATTCTAATATTGACAAAGCGTTGATTACAGTTGAAGGCATTTGTAAGCTTTGTGATAAGACAGAAAAAAAACTCAGGATCTATTTATCGATGGGTTTTGGCAATCCGTATGGTGATGAATGGAGTATTGAAATTTTAATAAAATGGGCTGATCAGCTGATAGCTTTAGGTATAAATGATATTTACATCGCCGATACAATTGGCATAGCCACACCCGTGCAAATAACTCAAATCATGAGCGAATTAAAAGAGCACATAAGCGTACAATTCGGAATGCACCTGCATTCCACACCCGATACCTGGAAAGAAAAGATTGAAGCCGCTTACAATGGCGGGTGCCGCTGGTTTGATACAGCCTTAAAAGGATATGGAGGCTGCCCAATGGCAAAAGACGAGCTTACAGGCAACATCGCAACCGAAAACCTTGTCGAATACCTCAAATCTCAAAACGAGCGCCTTGGGCTTAATTATGATAAATTACAGGAAGCAATGGATTTTTCGGTTAGGATATTTGGGTAAGCTCACAACTATTGTCATTTCAACGAGGAACAGACTGTCCCGAATTTATTTCGGGAAGAAGAAAACTTATCAGGCATACCAGCCGTTAACCAATGTTGTATAAGATTTCTCACTATCGTTCGAAATGACAAAATTTAAAATCCGAAATCGAACATCCGAAATCCGATATCAGAAATTACTTCCTAATCATCTTAAAATGCCTTATCCCGGCTTCTTCAAATTCGGGACCGGTTTTTTCGAAATTAAACTTTTCGTATAGCGATACCGCCTGTATTTGGGCGTGCATATAAACGTACGTAGCGTCGTCCGGGAGGTCACTTAAAACGGCTTTAACCAACTCCTGCCCCACTCCCATTCCCCTGAATTTTTCCAGTACAGCAAAACGTTCCAACTTGTATCCTTTGTCAGTTCTCCTCCAGCGCGATGCCCCGGCAGGTTCGCCGTCAACCGTTGCTAAAAAATGATTGGATTCATCTTCAAATTCCCACTCCAGCTCAGGCGGACAGTTTTGTTCAACAACAAAGACCTCCCGGCGAATGGCAAATACCTTTTCGAGTTCGACAGGATCAGTTACTTTGTGTACTTGTAATTTGGGGGACATACTTTGTGAGGTAAAAGCTGAAAGACGAAAGCAGAAAGCCAAAAACAAGAAGCTTCAATTAAAAACGTTCTTTGCTTTAGTCTTTCTGCTTTTAGCTTTCGGCTTATTATAGCTTACTGTTAACGTCAATGCAATTCAAATCCGCAAAAGCAGCTTTTAGCCTTTTAACAAAATTTTCTTCGCCTTTGCGTAACCACACGCGTGGATCGTAATATTTTTTATTAGGTGAATCTTCGCCTTCAGGGTTTCCGATCTGGCTTTGTAAATAACCTTCTTTAGATTGATAATAATCTTTAATACCTTCCCAAAATGCCCATTGCATATCGGTATCGATATTCATCTTAATAGCGCCATATGATATTGCTTCCCTTATCTCTTCCTGAGTTGAACCAGAACCACCATGAAAAACAAAATTGATTGGTTTCGCTGTAGTTATTCCAAATTTTTCCTTTACAAATTCTTGTGAGTTATGTAAAATCACGGGCTGAAGTTTTACATTACCCGGTTTGTAAACCCCATGAACATTACCAAAAGCTGCAGCAACGGTAAAGCGCGGGCTAACCTTTGATAGTTCCTGGTACGAATAAGCAACATCCTCAGGTTGGGTATATAATTTTGAGCTGTGTACGTCGGTATTATCAACACCATCTTCTTCACCACCGGTAACACCAAGCTCAATCTCTAAGGTCATACCCATTTTTGCCATGCGGGTCAGGTATTTAGCTGATATTTCAATGTTCTCGTGCAATTCCTCTTCAGAAAGGTCGAGCATATGTGAAGAAAATAACGGTTTTCCGGTTTCTGCGAAAAACTTTTCACCATGATCCAACAAGCCATCTATCCACGGTAAAAATTTTAAAGCGGCGTGGTCTGTATGTAGTATAACAGCTACACCATAATGCTCTGCCAGTAAATGAACATGTTTTGCAGCGGAAACCGCGCCCAAAATACACGCTTGCAGTTTTGAATTATCTAACGATTTACCTGCATAAAACTGAGCGCCGCCATTTGACAGCTGGATAATAACCGGCGAGTTAACGGTCTTTGCTGTTTCCATTACTGCATTTATGGTATTGGTACCAGTTACATTTACTGCTGGTAAAGCAAACTGGTGCTTCTTTGCGGCTTCAAATAGTGCTTGCACCTGATCGCCGTGCAAAACACCTTTATAATTTTTTAAATCCATTGACTTTTATTTGGCCCCGAAGTTATAATTTAGATGCGAGATTTGAGATATGAGATGTGAGATTTTTTGCTAAGAGAAGCCCGAAAGTCGGAAAAGTCCGAAAGTCGGAAAGAAAGAATGATCTTTTAATCTTATGGACTTTCGGACTTTTCCGACTTTCGGACTACTAAAATCTTACATATCTTAAAAAAATTCCGTTTCTTTGTATTTAATTGAAAGAGATAGATATTGATATGGCATGGTTTAAACGTGAATCCAAAGGGATAATTACGACCACCGAAGAAAAGAAAGAAACCCCCGACGGAATCTGGAATAAGTGCCCTGAATGCAAAAAGCCCCTTCACTATTCGGAGCAAGTTGAGAATCAATATGTTTGTCATTATTGTGGCTTTCATATGCGCATAGGCTCGAAAGAATATTTCTCTATTCTTTTTGACGAAAATGAGTTCACAGAATTGTTCGCCGATTTGATTTCAGGAGACCCACTACACTTCGAAGACACAAAAAAATACACTGACCGGCTAAAAGAAACCATGAAAAAGACTGGTTTAAAGGATGCAATAAGGGCAGGTTATGGAAAAATGGGAGGTCAATATCTTGTAATAGCCTGTATGGATTTTAATTTTATAGGCGGTTCGATGGGATCGGTGGTTGGCGAAAAAATAGCCCGCTCTATTGACTACTGCATTGAACACAAAGTTCCATTCTTAATGATCTCCAAATCAGGCGGTGCGCGTATGATGGAAGCGGCTTTTTCTTTAATGCAAATGGCCAAAACTTCGGCTAAACTTGCATTATTGGCGCAGGCTAAAATACCTTATATATCATTGCTAACTGATCCTACAACTGGTGGAGTTTCAGCTTCCTACGCGATGTTGGGTGACATAAACATTGCTGAACCGGCTGCTTTAATAGGCTTTGCCGGCCCAAGGGTAATAAAAGAAACCATTAAAAAAGATTTACCGAAAGGCTTTCAAACCGCCGAATTTGTACAGGAGCACGGTTTTCTTGATTTTATTGTAGACAGAAGGGAAATGAAAGAAAAGTTGGCGTCTTTCATGAAGATGATGGTCAACTAATAATCGAAAGATATATCATTTAAAATAAAACAGGCCCTGAAATTCAGGGCCTGTTTTATTTTAATTATCCTGATTTTTAACCTTGATAGGAAACGGCGGTCTTACCGGATCGATTTGCGGATTTTTCTTTAGCTCATCCAAAGCAACTTCAATCGCTTTTTCTAATTGAGGATCTTTACCGCTGATAACTTCCGATGGTGTTTGTTCAACTTCAATATCAGGTGCTACGCCAACGTTTTCAACTATAAATCCATCTTTAGTCCATATACCCACGTTAGGTGCCGTTACCGTCCCGCCGTCAATAAACTCAGGGAAACCCAAAATGCCTACTAGTCCTCCCCAAGTATGCTTGCCTACCAACGTCCCCACCTTAAACTTCCTGAACATCCAGGGCAACATATCGCCGCCGGACCCGGCTGTTTCATCGGTTATCATAACTTTAGGCCCTTGAATAGATGCTGTTGGCGACTTCAGGTCCTTACCATACCTCATATGCCAATTTGCCTGATATGGGTTTAACAATAGATTAATATAATAATCGGCAAGTGATCCGCCCGCGTTGAAACGTTCATCAACGATAATAGCTTTGCGGTTTGCCTGTGGATAAAAATAGCGTTTAAAATAATCGTGTCCTTCATCTGCTGTATTTGGCACATAAACATAGGCAACCTGGCCGTTTGTTGCCTCTGTAACCTTACGCAGGTTTCCTTCAACCCAATCGCGGTTGCGTAAAGCAAACTCATTTCCAACGGGCACTACCTTAACTACCCTTGATTCTACATTATCCGGGTTCGGTCCAACAGTCAATTCCACTATTTTGCCTGATGTATTTTCAAAATAGCTGTAAATATTTTCAGCTCCGTTAACTTCCCGGCCATTTACAGCCAACAAATATTCTCCTGGTTTTACATTTACCCCTGGTTCAGTAAGCGGCGATCGCAACTTTGGATTCCAGTTTAAACCACCGTATATCTTTTTAATTTGGTATTTATTATTAGCAATTACAAAGTCGGCACCAAGCAAACCACCGCTAACCGGCTGTAATTTATGCATCCTTTCGCCGCCGTCAAGTATGAAATGATGGCCTATTGATAGTTCGCTAAACATCCACTGAAACACCGAGTTCAGGTCGCTCCTGCACGAAAGGTCAGGCAAAAACACAGCATATTTCTTTTTAATTGCTGCCCAATTAGCTCCATGCATACCCGGATCATAAAAATAATCACGGTTAACCCTCCAGGCCTCATCAAACATATCAGCCCACTCGGCAGCAGGGTCAATTTTTACCTGTATATCGCCAACATTAACTACACCTTTACCAGCCTCAGGCTTTTCGCCGGCATTAGATATTGTGTAGGTATTATCTTTAACATACAACATCTTTTTTCCATCGGCAGTAAGCAGATAGTATCCCACAGGAACTACTTCACTGTCAGCCCGTTTTTTAAAACTGTATTTATGCAGTGTACCAGAACCATCATCTGTGCTGCTTACATACAAAAGGTCTCCATCGCCATCAACATTTAATTGGGCATAGTTACCTACTTTCACTGGCAAATCGACTATTCGGTTTTGCAAGCCATCCCAGTCAATTTTCAGATCTTTTTCTTCGACGGCAGGCTTTGCCTTTTTATCCTCTTCTTTTTTGGGTGTTTCCGGGGTTTCTTTTTTACCCGCTTCTTCATCGTTTTCTTTTGTAAACGGCGAAATGGTTCCTTTTTGAAGTGTAACCAGGTATATTGAACTTGTTAACCTGAAATCGATGTTTGACTGATCAAACCAATTAATTACCGGACCGGCGTCGGTCGACGAAAAAAAGTAAAGATACTTGCCCTCGCGGTCAAAATGTGGCTCGGCTGCGTCACTCATTCCATCAGTCACTTCAAATGATTTCTTTTGCGCCAATGAATAAAGACAGACTCTTTTAAATTGAGTCGAGGTAACTTTTGTGTAGGCTATCCATTTACTATCAGCCGACCAATTTGCGGTTGCATCCCGGAAAGTTCCTGGTGTATATAACTCATCCGCATCAATTTTGGTAATTGCTCCTGAAACTATGTCCAGCAAATACAAGCTTCGGCTGTTGTCAACAAAGTTGATTTTTTTTCCATCGGGCGACCAATTCAAATAAGCATAAAAACCTGCGCCATCCAGTTTAATGATTTTAGGATCGCCTTTTCCGTCTTGCGATTTAATATATAATTGATATTCCCCCGATGCATCTGAAAAATAAGCTATGGATTTTCCATCCGGAGACCATGCCGGGAATTTCTCATGTGCGCCGGGAGTTTGTGTTAAATTACGATAATCACCTTTTTCAGCAGGCACAGTTACAATTTCACCGCGGTAGTCAAAAGCCAAACGCGAACCCGAGGGAGAAATATCGGCAGAACGTATATAATCTACATTTTTAACAAAACGCGGCCGCAACTCAAGCAAATCTGCCGCTATGCCTATTGTTAGCTTTTTAGCCTGAGCTGTACCAGGATCAAAAACATGAAGGTAGCCAGCTTGCTCAAATATGATTTTCCCATTACCGCCCGAAGCATTTAATATAGGGAAATCCTTATATTCAGTTAGTTGCTTAATTTCTTTCGACGCCATATCATAACAAAATAAGTTAAACTCACCGTTTCTGTCACTCCTGAAATAGACCTTATTACCGAGCCAAACAGGCTGGGTATCATTGCACCCTCCTTCTGGCTTCGGAATTTTAACGACCGATTTATCAGCAAATGAGAAAAGATATATTGTGGTAATTGAACCGCCCCGGTAATGTTTCCATTGTTTAAAAGCGTCGGGTATTGGAGTGTAGGCGAGGTGTGTCCCATCGGGCGAGTAAGTTGCATAGTACCCATTGGGTATTTCCAGCTTGGTTTCGTTTCCGCCTGTAATGGGTACCGTAAACAATTGTGCATACCGGTTGGAAAAAGTTGTTCTGGGTGAAGCAAACAAAACCGACTTGCCATCAGGTGTAAAACCTCTAACGGCATCCGCAGCTGGGTGCCAGGTAAGTCTTTTTGGCATGCCTCCTTCCGTTGGGATAATGTAAACATCCGTATTACCTTCATACTGTGCGCTAAAAGCTATCAGTTTACCGTCAGGCGAAAAGAAAGGATTTGACTCAATTCCTTCATCAACGGTAAGTCTTCTTGGCGCTGATCCATCAAGATTGGATACCCACAAGTCCTCCGCATAAATAAAAGCAATGTGGGTCTCACTCACAGCAGGCTGCGATAGCATCCTGGTATCTTTTGTGTCAATAGCACGCCCGGTGAAAGGCAGGATAATTAATACGACGAGCAGTATCTTAAAAGCTGAATAAAATTTGGCCATGATCATTTAGGTTTTTGTTTAATATAGATGGACCGCAATACGCGACCGAATAAAATTAAACAATTTTATTTATTCCAATCATCGGGTCAGTAACTTACTTAACTTTCTTGTCGTTTTTAATCAATTTTTTAAAGTCAAATGTTTTAAATAAAAAACGAGGCTATCCGCTAAGATAACCTCGTCTTATTCTGTGCTTTTTTTATTTTCCTTAAGCCTGGCTTAGAATAGATCTACCGGATATCTTTATTTAAATACCCCGGCGTTCGCAGTGGTGTCGCCATCAACATCCTTACTTTCCACATTCCAATTTGGGCCATCAACTTTATTTCCCCCTTTCACGTGGCTTTTACCCTTTTTACTTCCTGATCGGTTAATTACTGCGGCACTGGGTTTATCCGAATTTGGAAAAGGTTTTGTGGGATCATCTTTGTTTTTATCCACTCTTTTACCAAAGCTTTCCTTTATAGTTTCCATATTTTTATATTTAATTATCTAAAAGTGCGATAAGGTCGGCTTTTAAGATACAATCAAAAACATTTTTCTTGCTATACACCTTCTGTACCTGGTTCGTGTCCAACCATTCTTCCGGTTTTGCGTGGGTAAGGCCTGCTCACAAAATCAGTTTTAGCATTTCCCACAGAAGGAAACTCATGAGGATTTGGTGGAGTTACATCAGTTTGTTCGCTGTATGATGCATCACTGCTTTTTGTTGGCCGCCTATGTTCTGTTTCGCGGGGATATCCCGACTTCTCATGCTCCGATTCACGTTTTTCAGGTATTTCGTTGGGCCGTTTTTCTTTTTTTTCTCCGGGATAAGAATCATTCATAGAGGAACTTTTTTTCTTATCATAAGCTCTAAGGTCATCCTGACCATATGAGTTGGAATTATTATTTGCTGTCATAGGTTTTCATTAATTTATAATAGAATAAACAAATAAAATTTCCCTATTGTTTGTATAAATTTCTAATAAAGAAATTTACTTTCAATAACAGACTTTAAATCAGGAAGATAAATAACTAGGCATTTACAAGACACAGCTCCCGGATTTTGGCAATTGTATAGTCCACCTCAGCCATTGTGTTATATTTTGAGAAAGAAAACCTAACCGAAGGTCTTGCGGGGTTTGCACCGATAGCGTTTAACACGTGTGACCCAATGTCGGTACCCGAGCTACAGGCACTGCCGCCCGATGCAGAAATACCCGAGATATCGAGGTTAAACAATAGCATATCGGCCATTTCCATTTCTGGAAAAGATACATTTAATACAGTGTACAAGCTTTTTTCAGGATCGGTTTCTCCATTAAAGCTTATGCCCGGTACCTTTTCTACTAATTGGCTCATCATATAGCTCTTTAACCCCTGGATATGTTGTTGATGTTCGCCCATTTCTGTATAAGCAATTTCAAGTGCCTTTGCCAAGCCTGCTATGCCATAAACATTTTCGGTACCACCCCGCATGTTACGTTCCTGCGAGCCACCGTAAATCATTGGTTTTATTTTCATACGATGGTTTACGTGTAAGAAGCCTATTCCTTTTGGGCCATGCAGTTTATGTGCGGCGCAAACCATAAAGTGAATTTTAAGCTTGCTTAGGTCATGCGCATAATGACCCATGGTTTGAACGGTATCGCAATGAAAAATAGCGTTATATTGCTCACACAGATCGCCAATACGCGCTATATCTGTCAGCGTGCCAATTTCATTGTTAGCGTGCATTAATGACACGAAACTGCGTTCATTGTTTTGTAAGAACGTTTCCAAATGCTTGTAGTCAATATTACCTTTGCTATCCGTATCAACAAAACTCAAACTGATTAACCCGGCTTTTTGCATTGCCTCCAGCGTATGTATAACCGCATGATGTTCGAGCCGGCTTGTTATGGCGTGCTTAATGTTATTATCTATAATTCCGCATCGGATAGCAGTATTATCAGCTTCGGTACCACCGCTGGTAAAAAATATTTCGGCGGGCGAAGTATGTAATAAACCGGCAATTGTTTTGCGCGATTTCTCAATCAGTGCCCTTGCCTCCCTACCATGCCCGTGTATAGATGATGGATTGCCGTAATTGTTTTCCATGACAGTATACATAACTTTTAACACTTCCGGATCGATAGGAGTTGTGGCAGCATTATCAAAATAAACACGCATTCTTTTTAATTATTGAATTATTGATTTATTGAATTAGTGAGTTTTGTCCTGAAGTTGGAAAACTTTTTTTTCTTTCGGACTTTTCCAACTTTCGGACTCCTCAGCTACTTCAGTTTTAATATCTCTTTTATATCGGCAATTATCTTATTTGCCAAATTGTTGGCAATCGTTTCTGAATTACCTTCCGAGTAAATACGAATGATAGGTTCAGTATTTGACCGGCGCAAATGTACCCATTCTTTGTCAAATTCTATTTTTAAGCCGTCAATTGTAGTGTGAGGCTGTTTTTTGTATTTTTCTTTAACCTTAAGCAGCAAAGCATCAATATCCATTTCGGGTGTAAGTGTTATTTTATTCTTCGAAATAAAATAGCCCGGATAAGTGCTTCTTAGTATTGATACTGATTTGCCAAACTTGGCCAGGTGAGTAAGGAACAAAGCAATTCCAACCAGGGCATCCCTGCCATAGTGCAATTCGGGATAAATGATTCCGCCATTGCCTTCGCCGCCTATTACAGCATTAACTTCCTTCATTTTGGTCACCACGTTGACCTCGCCAACCGCCGCTGCGTAGTACTGGTTTCCTGCTTTCTCGGTAACATCGCGTAAAGCACGTGTAGATGAAAGGTTTGATACCGTATCGCCTTTTGTATGTTTTAGCACATAATCAGCTACTGCTACCAACGTGTACTCCTCTCCAAACATACTCCCATCTTCGCAAACAAAACAAAGCCGGTCAACGTCAGGATCTACCGCTATTCCTAAACCGGCCGATTTCTTCAGCACCTCTTTTGACAGTGCAATAAGATTCTCTGGCAGTGGTTCGGGATTATGTGGGAAATTACCATCTGGTTCGCAAAATAATTTATAAACGGTCTTTACTCCCAATGCAGTTAGCAACGCCGGTACAAATATGCCGCCTGTTGAATTTACACAATCAATAACTATTTTAAAATCGGCTTTTGCAATGGCATCTCTATCGACCAAAGGCAACGCTAATATTTTGTCGATGTGTTTTTTTAAATAATTATCGCTGCTGTCTATTGTTCCCAGGTCATTTACGTCAGCATATTTAAAATCACTGGCTTCCGCAATATCCAGCACTTCTTTACCTTCGGCATCATTTATAAATTCGCCATCAGCATTTAATAATTTAAGTGCATTCCATTGTTTCGGGTTGTGGCTGGCGGTGAGTATAATTCCCCCCGCCGCTTTCTCAGCCGGTACAGCCACCTCCACAGTTGGCGTTGTGGAAAGGCCCAGATCAATCACGTTTATACCCAGGCCTTGCAACGTGCCTATTACCAGGCTATTTATCATGCTGCCTGATATGCGTGCATCGCGACCTAAAACTATTTTTTTTATCCCTGTTTTATTAACTGCCCAGGTTCCGTAAGCAGAAGTAAACTTTACTACGTCCAAAGGTGTTAAACCTTCACCAACTGTACCACCTATGGTACCCCTTATGCCCGAAATTGATTTTATTAATGTCAATGTGTAAATGTTTTAAAGCAAAAATAAGACATTTAACCGAAGCAAGGCATATAAGCTGCATTGTTTTAAGATTGCTATTATTCTTTATATTTACCCCTTTCAGTTTCAGATCATTTTTTTACCGATGCCTGATTTTCTTTTACAACTCGACCGGCATTTATTTTATTTCGTTAACCATGATTTAGCCAATCCGTTTTTCGACTGGCTTATGCCCTGGATAAGAACGCCAAAATCTTGGATCTCTCTATATATATTTATAATTGGGTTTTGTATCTGGAAATTTAAGAAGCAAGGCCTCATCATCGTAGTACTATTAGCGTTATCGGCGGGCTTTGCAGATTTTACCAGCGCTAGTATGATAAAGCCATTGATTAAAAGAGTTCGCCCTTGCCGGGATAGCGTAGAATCAAAAACAGACATCGTAAGAGTGGCATGTGGAACGGGTTACAGCTTCCCATCCACGCACGCAACGGATCACTTTGCAATGGCATCATTTATGATTTTTTTATTTTACAAAAAATGGCGCTGGATTTTACTATGGGGCATATTATGGGCAGGAGCCATCTCTTTTGCACAGGTTTATGTTGGCGTCCATTATCCTATCGACGTGTTTTGTGGAGCTGTTTATGGGGTATTTGTGGGATGGTTGTTTTACCGATATCTTGTGCCGATGACACAAATGACTATTTACAAATCGAACAATCCATAAATGCAAAATCAGGTTAGAAAATCCGAAATCGAAATCCGAAATTACCCTTACCCTCTTAATTTATCAAGCAAATCGCTCAACTTTGCTGCATCTTCTTCGCTGAGGTTATTCTTCAAAATATCTTTTGTACGGAAATCTTTGTCCATTTTATCCAGTATCTCTATACCCGCATCGCTGATGCGAATATCCACTGCACGACGATCCCTGGTATTTGTACAACGCGATACCAAACCCTTTTGAACCAGCCGGTCAACAATACGCGAAGCGTCTGACATTTTATCTATCATACGCTCTTTTAGCAAATTCACTGTCGCCGGTTTTGGATACTGCCCTCTTAATATCCTTAATATATTAAACTGCTGTTGGGTAAGGTTATGCTTTTCGAACTTATCCCGAAAAACGTTACTGAGCCAACCGGAGGTATAAGAGATGTTGATTGCCGCTTTGTGATAGTTATCTTCAAACTTATTACTTTGTATTTCTTCTTCTATCCGCATAATCTGAATGATTGACAAAAAATGTAAATATCCTTATTTATTTTTTAACATCCTTAACCTGTTTGGGCTTTCCATAGTCCCATGGGCAATGCAGGCATTTGTTTTTACAGCAATACCCCCGTTTTAAATGATATTCTCTTGTAAAAACGAAATTTCCATCTTCGTTAATATAATAATCAACATTCTCCTGTAACATTAATTTAACAGTTTTACTACAATTTCATCGCCAAAATACTTTTTTAAATGAGTCCCGTTTCCGTGCAATGTCCAAATCTGTTGCGGTTGAGTATTTTCTATTGTTTGCAAAATGTCATTCCAGTCAACATGATCAGAGATAAATAATGTGTCTTGCTGGTTTACCTGCAGATTTTTCCAACCGGAGGCAAACAAACGCTTAACTCCGGTAGCCCTGATATAACTGTCAAAAGTAAAAGGCGGAACGATATAAACATATTCCTCCTGATTTTTCATCAATTTGCGACTGTAAACCTGGTATTTTCCCGGTGGAAAGCCATATTTTTCATAAATGGAGTTAATTGGCATTATGCGATGGTGTACCAAAATCTTTTTTTGAGGCGCATAAGTATTGATGAGCTTTATTAACCGTTGGCTTTTACCCAAGCCATAAGCACCAAGCAATATATTTACTTTAATAGAATTGATTTTTTGTATTTCTTCAACCGGGTCAGGATGCAAAATCGCGGGATCGGCAAAAGTGCTTTCTGTGATCAGCACATCGGTATTTACCCATTCTATAGGTTCGCAAGTATAATCCGCCTGGAGTTTATAATCACCTGTATACAAATACCTTACATGGCCATATTCCATCAGTATTTGTGCCGATCCCAACATATGCCCGGCAGGAATTAGTGTTATTTTTACCCCACCTAAACTAAACGGATGGTTATATAGCACTGTATAAGACACCTTGGCCGCATTTTTACCATAACGCAACTCCATAAAAGAAAATGTAGGTTCGGTACTATATACATTGGTATTGCCGCTGACGGCGTGATCAGCATGTGCATGTGAAATAACAGCGTTTGTTGTTGGTTGTACGGGATCTATATAGAAGTCGCCATACTTGCAGTAAAGGCCATTTGTATTAAAACAAAGAAAATCATCTTGGATCATTAGTTCATTGGTTCACTTGTTCATTAGTTTACTAGTTCATCGGTTTTTTTTATTACTTGCAAAAAAGGTCTAAGCTTGTAAATATAAATTCACAAAAGCCTGTCCCAATGAACAAATGAACTAGTGAACTAATGAACAAAATTCTTTATGCAGTTTCAAAACCTGCGGGATCACTAATTCGGTGTCATCATTTTTAATCGAGTAGTTGGCCAGCTGCATTTTTTTTTCTTCCGAAAACTGCCTGGAGTCGCGCCGTTTTACCTCATCGGCAGTGAGTCCATCTCGCGTCACAACCCGCTTTATCCTGACTTCCAGTGGGGTCTGAACCATTATTGTATAGTCACAAAATTTATAGGAGTCGCTTTCGAACATCAGCGCGGCCTCTTTCAGCACATAAGGCGCATTTTTTTGATTTTCTACCCACGAATCAAAAGCCCTGAAAACAGCTGGGTGTACTATCCTATTCAACTTTTCCAATTCCGCATCATTATTGAAAACAATAGCTGCGATGTGTTTACGGTTTAACGTCCCGTCGTCAAAATAAGAAATATCGCCAAAAGCCGACTTAATGGATTTGACAAGTAACTGGTCAGTTACCATCACTTTTTTTGCTTCGTCATCGGCATAAAAAACAGGAATGCCCAATATCTCAAATATTTTGCTTACGGTAGTTTTACCACTGCCGATATTACCTGTTAAACCAATTTTTAGCATTACTTTCTTATAATAAAATCAATATTGGCAGGGTTAATTTTAACTATCCTGCAGTATTGTGGTATCTTACTTAGTACAACCGGCAAAACTTTATAGCCATTTTTACGCCAAAGATTGAAATCGGCAGTAGCCTCAAAAAAATCTTCGTCCGTTTCGGCATATCTTTTCAGTGAAGTAGTAAAGGTTACTTTAACTTTTTGCGGAAATATCTTTACGTTTTCGCCACCGTTGTTATTTATTAATTTAACGGGGATTGACAGGGTTTTCTCGGTAAATTCATCAACAGGGATCGTTACTTGAACACTCTTGGGATAAATATTCAGATTTCCTTCCTTAACGGGCTGCAAGTTCACAACGGAGCTGATTGTTTCGCTAACGCTATCCATCTTTAAGGTGTCCGTTCGCCATTCGGTAATTCTATTTATAAGTTCGCCCGGGCCATTTATTATAACATAGGACGGCTTAACGGTCGCATTACCCGACTGAGAAAACTGATGCTCATACCTTAAAGCCGATATTAAATGTACAGGCACTTTTTTTTCTTTCCGGTTTGAAAAATCGAAATAAAGTGTATCAGGATTAAACCCTGTTATTTGCTGACTTACTTCCTTTCTGTTGTTTATCGCATCAAGCTGGTTGCTTAGCACCACGTAATTTTTGTTTTCAAGTGTCCGCAAATCAACGGTGATAGATTTATTTTGGACGCTCATTTTAGAAAAGAGCATTTCCCAGCCAGTGCCATTTACCGTAGCGTCTACGGTATCGGATTGCAGGTGATGATAAGCACGTTTTTGCGGAGCGTTTTTGAAAATCAAAATTTCCTTAACTACGTACTTATAGGGATTGGATAAAACAGTAACCATCCAGGCAATGATGGCTAATACCAGGCACGTAAAAAACGCTGATACCCGTCGGCGTTCGGCCGCAGATAATTTTATTATTGCCATTTTTAAGCTAAAGGCATAAAGGTAAAAGCTAAAAGCGGTTAAAAAAAGTGAAAGCTGAAAGCACAAAGACTAAAGTTTAAACTTCTCGCTTTTTGCTTTCAGCTTTCCGCTTTCGCCCAGAGACTACTTAGCGGCTACCGGGGGTGTATTCAATGCTTTTGAAGCTTCTAAAGATATAGCAGACTTATCAAATCTTATTTTAACACCATTGTCTACTTCAACCAAAAAGGTAGCATCGGCAACATCTGCTATTTTACCATGTATGCCAGCAGTAGTTATTACCTTGTCACCTTTTTTTAACTCATTAACGTATTTTTTTTGATCTTTTGATTTTTTTACCTGCGGCCGAATCATAAAGAAATAAAATACAATGGCAATTAAGCCAAAAATTATCAATTGTTGTGTACCGAAACCTGTACCTGCTTGTAACAGAATAGTTGTTATCATTTTTTATTTATATAATTTTATTTCATCTCTACTTCGCCAATAAGGTGCACCATACTTTGCGCAGGGTTTGTATTGGCTGTAATTGTAATCATTTTATCTTGCAGACCGTTTTTACCTGCGCTATTAAAGGTAACATGGATGTTTCCATTTTCGCCAGGCTTAAGCGGTGTTTTGGGCCATTCGGGCTTGGTGCATCCGCAAGTTGCAATGGCGTCAGTGATAATCAATGGCGTTTTACCAGCATTGGTAAACTTAAAATCGTAAGTAACCTTATCGCCCGATTTGATCTTGCCAAAGTCATGTGTTTCCTTTTCAAATTTCATTACCGGGGCATTCGCTGCATTTGCCGTGGTAGTTTCGTTTGCCGCAGTACCATTGTTTTGGTTGCAGGCCGATAGTAACATGCCTGCAGCTAATAAGCTTAAAAACAGTGTTCTCATTTTAGTTTATTCTATTAGTCCTCGTCCTATTTTTGTTATTTTATTTTGAGCTTTTAGTTCGGATAAAATTTTGTCTAATATACCGTTTATAAATGAATTGCTTTTAGGCGTACTAAACTCCTTCGATATCTCCAGGTACTCATTAATAGTAACCTTTACCGGAACCGAGCTAAAGTTAATAAATTCGGCAATGGCCATTTTCATTAACAAAGTATCCATCATCGCAATACGGTCAGGCTCCCAATTTTGTGTCTTGGCGCTTATTAGTTCCTGGTAATCGTTATTATATCTTATGCTCTCCTCAAAAAGATTTACAATGAACTCCCGGTCTTCTTCCCAATTCCCTGTAACCTCCGCCAGTTTGTTTTGCTCCGCTTCGTCAAAAGCAAAGTTTTTAAATGTTTTCGCTATCAATGCCTGCAGAACGTCCTTATCAACCGGCCAATAAATAAATTTGTCTTCAAAAACTTGTTCAGCCAGTGACGATTTCAGGATTACTTTTTTGAAAATAAATTTTATAATATCCTTATCAGAATGCAGTGTATCGTCCTTCTTTTTTAGGTATTCCTTATATTCGTTTGAATTTTTCAGAATTATAAACAATGATTTAGCCAACTCTGGTTCAAACTCCCACGAAACCTTGTACTTCTTTAACGCCGCTATAAACTCTTTATTTTTCTGCAATGAAAGAATGAACCTATTGCTTAATATCTTAACGTCGGCATGCAGGTCGTCGGCGGTCGGCAAAAACTTATTTGCCCTTTCCTGGGCATCATTTTCAGCGTAATCTGCAACTTCCGAAATAAGCGATAACATCCAGATATACATTTCGTATACCTTATCTACGCTCAGCAGCAAATTCTTTTCATGCTGTTTGATGTCGCCGCTATTTGATTGATGATAGGCATAAAGCGACTGTAAAACTTTTACTCTTAGGTGTCTGCGATTTAACATTGTGGTAAGAACGATTTAGCCCGTCAAACCGACGGACGTGTGTTTAAATTGTTTTTCTATTTAGTATGATGATTTAACTTTTCTAATATCGGCAATGCGTTTTTCAGCTATTTTATTAGCGGCTTCAATGGTAGAAATGCTTTCTGCCTTTGAAAGTTTTAAAACATTGCGCGTTGCTTCATAAATATTTTCGGTTAATTGCAAAGTGCGCTTTTTACTAAAACCCATTAACTCCGAGTAACAATTGATAATCCCGCCGGCATTGATCACATAATCCGGGGCAAACAAAATTCCTTTTTTTACAAGCATTTCCCCATGAACATTTTCATCTTCCATCTGGTTGTTTGCTGAACCGGCAATAATGCTACACTTAAGTTTATTAATTGTTTGCGTGTTTATGGTTGCCCCGAGCGCGCATGGCGAGTATATATCGGCATCAATATCGAAAATATTATTATTTGATACCGCCTGGGCCCCATATTTTTTAGCAACCTGCCCTACTCTTTCCTCGTTTATATCGCTTGCATAAACCTTTGCGTTCTCATCACGCAACAGCTTCACAAGGTTTTCACCCACCTGCCCTATGCCCTGAACAATGATCGATCTTCCTGTAAGGTTATCATTCCCATAAAGTTCTTTAACGCAAGCTTTTATCCCCATAAATACACCCAAAGCCGTTATGGGAGAAGGATCGCCGGTTCCGCCGATTGTTTCAGGAACTCCTGTAACAAATTGGGTCTCCATCCTTATGTATTCCATGTCTCTGGGGTTGGTGCCCACTTCTTCAGCAGTTATAAACTCGCCGTTCAGGTTCTTAATGAAACGACCAAACTTGCGTAATAACGCTTCTGTTTTGTCTTTGTGGGAATCACCAATAATCACAGCTTTGCCGCCACCCAAGTTAAGCCCAGCGATAGATGCCTTGTAGGTCATGCTTTTCGACAACCTCAGCACATCACTTAAAGCTTCTGCCTCAGTTTTATAAGCCCACATACGGGTGCCTCCCAACGCGGGTCCCAGTGTAGTATCGTGAATAGCGATAATTGCTTTTAATCCAGTTTCAGGATCGTTGCAGAATACAACTTTCTTATGCCCAAAAGCTTCCAGCTGGCTAAATATTGATTCTTCCGATTTTGTTGCAGGCATCAGAGGTGACAAAGTAAATGTTTTTTATAGCGTGGACAAAAGTAGCTGTTTTTTTTGTTGTGACAAAGCTAATTGTTTTTTAAGGGGTTAGAAACCCTTGAATATCCCAATTATTATCGAGTCAAAATCGAAGAACACCGTTCAAAAAGGTGGATTTTGATTTTGATCGGCGATAACCGACTTTAAGTTTTTCCGATTCCTTTGAAAATTCAAACCCATTGAGCTATTTTTGAGCTTTCGGACTTGCCGACTTCCGGACTTTCGGACTCCCAACTATGAAGGATCTTGCATATCTCAATAAATTTTTTTATAAATATCGCTGGCGACTTATTCCCGGTGTGCTGTTTGTAGCAATATCAAATGTTTTTGCAGTATTGTCGGCACAGGTGATACGGGTCGCATTCGACCTTGTGACTGAAAATATTAGCATTTTTCAACTTTTTTCAGGTTTCAGCAGGCAGGCGATGATTTATAAGGTATTCGGCTCAAGCCTGTTATTTTTTGGCTTACTGGTATTGGCGCTTGCATTGCTCCGTGGCCAATTTTTATTTTTTATGCGGCAAACGCTCATTCTCATGTCCCGCCATATCGAGTACGACCTTAAGAACGAAATATACGACCATTACCAAAAACTATCGCTCGCATTTTATCGCCGCAACAATACAGGTGATTTAATGAATCGTGTAACGGAAGATGTTACCCGCGTGCGGATGTACCTGGGGCCGGGTATTATGTACACCATAAATACCGTGGTTCTTTTCGTAATGGTTATATATGCCATGCTTTTTGTAAATGTGCGGCTTGCTATATTCTCGGTAATGCCTTTACCGATTTTAGCGGTAATTATATATTACGTAAATAATATCATCAACTTCCGCAGTGAAAAAATACAGGAACGTTTATCAGTACTGTCAAGTTTTGTGCAGGAAAATTTTTCAGGGATACGAGTAATTAAATCGTATGTCCGCGAGGCGCATGTTAGAAAAAGTTTTGCCGCCGAGAGTGAAAATTATAAAACACATTCGATGGAGCTTGTAAAAGTGCAGGCCCTATTTTACCCTTTGATGCTGTTGCTGGTTGGCTTGAGCAATGTTATAACCATCTACGTTGGCGGTGTCGAAGTAATGAAGGGTAACATCACATCAGGTAATATTGCCGAGTTTATAGTTTACCTCAACCTGCTTACCTTCCCGGTTATAGCATTGGGATGGGTTACTTCGCTTATACAGCGTGCAGCGGCATCGCAAAAACGAATAAACGAGTTTTTGCACCAGCAACCCGAGATATTATCGCCAAATGTTGCTAAACAGGCTATTGAAGGCACTATTAAATTTGATAATGTGTCTTTTATCTACCCTGACACCAGCATACAGGCCTTAAAAAACGTTACGTTTACTGCCCACCCCGGCGAAATGGTAGCCATTATTGGTCGCACTGGGTCGGGAAAATCAACCATCGCCAATTTAATTATGCGGATGTACGATTGCACAGGCGGGGGCATTTTTGTTGACGGACAATCTATCAAACACCTTAACCTTGAAGGCTACCGGTCGCAGATTGGTTTTGTACCGCAGGAGGTGTTCTTGTTTTCTGACACCATTGCTAACAATATTGCGTTTAGTGCGGATATACTAAATATGCCGCTTGTAGAACAGGCAGCAAAAGATGCAGCGGTTTACAAAAATATAATGGAGCTCGAAAATGGATTTGAAACCCTGATTGGTGAACGTGGCGTTACCCTATCGGGCGGGCAAAAACAACGTGTATCCATAGCTAGAGCAATTGTTAAGCATCCTCAGATACTTATCTTTGATGATTGCCTTTCGGCTGTTGACACGCGCACCGAAGAAGAAATATTAAATAACCTTGGGCGTAACATGCAGGGTAAAACAACCATTATTATATCGCACCGTATCTCGACAATAAAAAACGCCGACAAAATATTAGTGTTGGAAAATGGTGAAATTATAGAACTCGGAGACCATAACTTTTTGATGGAAAAAAGAGGCGCCTACTTTGAATTGTATGAAAAACAATTGTTGGAAGAGGAAGAAAATGCCTGAAATTAGAAAATAGTGCAAAAAAGTTTATAAAAAGTTTATTTATATTTTATTTAGTAGTTGTACTTTGAAAAATTATTTATATTTATGCCAACCAAAACTAGGTACACTAAATAATATTTATGGGAGATTTTGAAAACAGAGAGCGTGAAGAGGTTTTTTCTAAGAAAGTCCGGGCCGGAAAAAGGACTTATTTTTTTGATGTAAAAGCCACGAGATCAAATGATTACTATGTTACGATAACCGAAAGCAAAAAACGCCTGGAAGACGGGGTTTTTATTAAACACAAGATTTTTTTATACAAAGAGGATTTTGAAAAATTCGCGGAAGGCTTAAAGGATACGATAGACTATATCAAAGCCAATCAGGAAGTAGTTGAAAAACGATACGAATACAGCGAAGCTCCTGAAATTGCCAAAACAGCTGACGAAGACTTTTCATTTGAAATATAACCTAACAGACTAAACTATATTATGATGATTAAACCTGCTTATAGCAGGTTTTTTTATTTGTCAACATTGTTTCAATGGCGCATAATAATAAGGGCAATAGTAAAGTAGATAATTAATCCGGTTACATCAACAAGGGTAGCAACAAACGGAGCGGATGAAGTTGCCGGGTCGGCACCCAGCTTTTTTAGTACCAAAGGCAGCATGGAACCCGCCAGGGAACCCCATAAAACTACCCCAATTAAGGCTAAACCAACGGTGATAGCTACAAAAAGCCAATCGGCGCCATATATTGAGCTAAAGGCGCTCCAGATTGAGATCCTTAAAAAACCAATTATCCCCAACGTAATTCCAAGCATTAATCCCGAAATAATTTCACGGCGCATTACGCGCCACCAATCGGCAACTGTTAACTCGCCAAGGGCCATAGCCTGTATAATCAGCGTTGACGCCTGTGAGCCACTGTTACCGCCGCTGGAAATAATTAAAGGAAGAAAATAGGCAAGAACTACCCACTTTGAAATTTCGTCGCCAAAGAATGTCATTGCGGTTGCCGTAAGCATTTCGCCTAAAAACAAAACAACCAGCCAGCCCACTCTTTTTTTTACAAGTCTGAACAAGTTTATATCAAGATAAGGTTCATCAAGGGCTTCCGTACCGCCTATCTTCTGAATATCTTCGGTATATTCTTCATTAGCTATCCATAATATATCGTCAACGGTAACAATACCTAACAAAATATCTGCTTTATCAGTAACGGGCAAAGCAACCCGGTTGTTCATCCTGAATACGTTAATAGCTTCTTCCTGCGGGTCAGTTGCTTTAAGTGCTATTAGGCGCCCGTCCATTAGGTCGCTGACCTTTGTGTCAGGATCAACCAATAATATCTCCCTGATCCGGATATCATCCAGCAATACACCCTTATCACCCAAAACATAAATTACATCTATAGTCTCTGAGTTTTTGCCGAATTGGCGGATGTGATCAAGTACCCTTTTAACATCCCAGCTCTTTTTTACGGCGATATAATCCGGTGTCATTAACCTGCCTACACTATACTCTTCGTAGCCGAGCAATTGCAGCGCTTCTTTACGATCGGCGGCAGACAAATGCTGTATCAGCTTTTGAACAGTATCACCATGCATTTCGGCGAATAATGCCGTTCGATCGTCAGGTGGCAATTCGGTAATTAATCCCGATACCGTTTTTCCTGAAAGTTTTTTCAATATCCGTTCCTGCGCCGGGAAATCGAGAATACGGAAGACATTTACAGCACGGTTAAGCGATAAGGTTTCAATAAATAGGGGTCCATGTTCAGGAAGTTCACCTATCAGTTCTTCAACATCTGATATATTAAGGTTGTTAAGGTATTCCCGGAATTGATTGTTATCATTTTTTTCCAGTAATAGTTCTATTTGCTCAACCATCTCTTCCATAAAAAGACCCCCTTTTTTACATCATTAATAAATAAGTTTCTTCGCTTCGATTTCGGCAAAAGTCGTTTATTTTTTCAAAATGTAAGGCAATATTTTTCTGTTATCTTTGCGCGGATTTTGGGAGAACAAAGAGACAAGAATCAAGATGCAAGACTTTTTTCTTTTGGTTCTTGATTCCTAGTTCTTGACTCTAAAATCTTGATACTAAATTTATATAAATGGGTTTACAATGTGGTATAGTGGGTTTGCCAAATGTGGGGAAATCAACACTTTTTAATTGCTTATCAAATGCAAAGGCACAAGCGGCAAATTTTCCGTTTTGCACGATAGAGCCAAACGTTGGCGTAATTACCGTTCCTGATGAACGCTTAACGAAGCTCACAGAAATAGTGAACCCTAAAAATGTGGTTCCAAACGTTATTGAGATAGTTGATATAGCCGGCCTGGTAAAAGGAGCCAGTAAAGGTGAAGGATTGGGCAACCAGTTTTTAGCTAACATACGCTCTACAAATGCTATTATTCACGTGTTACGCTGCTTTGATAATGACAATGTGATACATGTTGATGGCTCTGTTGATCCTATTCGCGATAAAGAGATCATTGACACAGAACTACAGCTGAAGGACCTTGATTCGATAGAAAAGAAGATCCAGAAGGTAGAGAAGATGGCCAAAACCGGGGGCGATAAAGAAGCAAAAAAGACTTTCGACGTGCTGACGGTTTATAAAAACCATTTACTTTCAGGCAAATCGGCCCGTACCGCACCTGTTGCCGAAGAGGATAAAGAATATATTGCCGATATCTGGCTGTTAACCGCCAAACCTGTAATGTATGTGTGCAATGTGGATGAAGCTTCGGTAACCACCGGAAACGCTTATGTTGAAAAGGTAAGGGCTGCCGCAAAGGATGAGAATGCAGAAGTGCTTGTGATATCCGCACAAATTGAATCAGAAATTGCACAATTGGAAACTTATGAAGAACGCCAGCTTTTCCTGGATGATCTGGGTTTAACTGAATCGGGCGTAAACAAGCTAATTAAAGCCGCTTATAAATTGCTTAACCTGGCCACATATTTTACCGCCGGCGTACAGGAAGTGCGTGCATGGACCATAACCAAAGGCTTCACCGCACCACAGGCTGCAGGAGTTATCCATACCGATTTTGAAAAAGGATTTATCCGCGCAGAAGTTATTAAATATGAAGACTTTGTGAAATTTAATGGCTCTGAAGCAGTAATAAAAGAAAACGGCAAATTAAGCGTCGAAGGAAAAACCTATATAGTGCAGGATGGTGATATAATGCACTTTAGGTTTAATGTGTAAACTCAATTAAATATCGAACACCGAATTTTGAATGTCGAATAATGAAGGAATTGCCAGTAAACTCCGATGTTCGACATTCAAAATTCATTATTCGATATTTTCTTCATTTTCTGGGCTTTCCATATTTTAACAGTCCGTAGCATTGATTGGCTATTTCCAGTTCTTCATTGGTCGGGATTATCAAAATTTTTGCTTTTGAATCAGGCCGACTTATCTCTCTGATCCCACCTTCCCTGGTATTGTTCTTGTCGACATCCAAACTTAAGCCCAGGTATTCCATGTCCTTACAAACCAACTCCCTGGTCAAAGTATCATTTTCCCCTACTCCGGCTGTAAAGATAATGGCATCAAGTCCGTTTAGTGCGGCAGTATATGCACCTATATATTTTTTAATACGGTAGGCATACATTTCGTAAGCCAATTTCGCATCGGTGTTACCCTCTTTAATTGCTTTGGTAATATCGCGCATATCGTTAAAGCCGGTTAGCCCGAGCATCCCGCTTTGTTTGTTTAGTAAATCACTTACTTTTTCAATGTCGTAGCCCATATTTACCAAATAAAAAACAATGGTAGGATCAATATCGCCTGAACGGGTGCCCATAATTAAACCTGTAAGCGGGCCAAAACCCATGCTGGTGTCTATACATTTTCCATCTTTTACTGCAGCCATACTGCAGCCGTTGCCCAGATGAATGCTGATTAACTTCAAATCATCCCTGTTAAAATAATTGGCAGCCTGCTGTGCAATATATTTATGACTAGTGCCGTGGAAACCATAAACCCTCACATTATCCTCTGTGTAAAATGAATTTGGAATTGCGTATCGAAATGCTTTCGACGGAAGTGTTTGATGAAAAGCAGTATCAAATACAAGTACTTGTTTGGCGCTATGGAAGATTTTTTGGGCAACCTCTATGCCGCGGTAGCCAGGGGGATTGTGTAAGGGGGCCAGCTGAAAAGTAAGCTTTAACTTCTCCATTACCTCCGGCGTTACTATGGTTGGTTCTGTAAAATCTTCACCGCCATGCACTATGCGGTGGCCAACCACGGTAATATCTGCTGTGTTTTCAATAACACCGATTTCTTTGTCGGTAAGCAACGTGTTAACCTTATTTAATCCAACTTCATGATCGGCTATCGGGATTGTTAGGTTCGTAACCTTTTCTTGGCCTTTTTTAAAGGTTTTATGGGTAATGGATGCATTTTCAGCACCGATACGCTCCACAAGGCCACTACAAATAGGACTTGATGAAGGCATAGCGAATAATTGGTATTTGATTGAGCTGCTGCCCGAATTAATGACAAATATATTCATCAGGATATTTTTATGATTTATTGGAGTCCTGGCATTGTATGGCTGTGATGATCACCGTATTAAAGATATCATCAACAGTACAACCACGACTAAGGTCATTTACCGGCTTTTTTAATCCCTGCAACATCGGACCTATTGCCAGTGCTCCCGTTTCACGCTGAACAGCTTTATAGGTATTGTTACCCGTGTTAAGATCGGGAAAGATGAGGACACTTGCCCTGCCCGCTACTTCCGAACCGGGTAGTTTATTTTGCCCTACTACAGGATCAACTGCCGCGTCATATTGTATAGGGCCCTCTACTTTTATATCAGGGCGCCTCGATCTTACTATCTCTGTTGCACTCCTCACTTTTTCCACATCTTCTCCCTCGCCGGAAGTGCCGGACGAGTAAGAAAGCATTGCCACCCTGGGCTCAATACCAAACCGCTGGCTGCTATCTGCGGAAGATATCGCTATCTCCGCTAATTGCTCGGCCGTTGGATTAGGATTTACCGCACAATCTCCGAAAACGGAGACCCTATCAGGGAGGCACATAAAAAATACCGACGAAACGACCGATATGCCCGGTTTGGTTTTAATAAATTGAAGGGCAGGTCTTATGGTATGCAGCGTAGTGTGTACAGCCCCCGACACCATACCATCGGCATCGCCTTTATATACCATCATTGTTCCGAAGTACGACACATCGGTCATCAGGTCGCGGGCCATTTCCATGTTTACATTCTTACCTTTCCTTAACTCGTAAAGTGTGCTAACGTAGTCGTCATATTTCGCGTCATCGGGAGGATAAATTATTTTTACTTTGCTCAAATCGAGGTTAATATTGAGCCTTTTAATAATGGCCTGGATCTCATCGGCCTTTCCAAGTAAGGTAATATCAACAATCTCCTGGTTAATAAGCCGGGCGGCGGCTTTTAATATGCGCTCATCAGTTCCCTCGGCCAATACAATGTGTTTTTTTGAGTTTTTGGCCCATTCCATCAATTGGTATTGAAACATCCGCGGGGTAATGCCCGATTGTTTATAGGTAATTAATTGTTTATCGAGGCGGGTGACATCAGTATACTTATTAAATGTATCTATAGCCAATTGTATTTTTTTTGTATTATCGGAAGTAATTTTCGACCGTATGGCACCAACTGCGTTGCTTGTTTCAAACGTACCCGTAGTAACTGCTATGATAGGTACCACCGTTTGCGAACCTTTTATAAGCCGTAGTATGGGCTCCTCGGGTTCATACCCGGCTGTAAGGATCATCCCTGCAACCTTTGGGTAGTTTGTTGACAAATTAGCTTGCAAGGCACTGATAATAATATCGCCACGATCGCCGGGAGTAACGATAACTACGTTGTCTTTAAGATAATTTAGAAAATTGGGAACATTCATGGCGCCCGTGATAAAGTGGTCGGCATTATTGGAAAGATGATCTTCTCCGAACAATAACTTACCATTTAATCTTTCATAAATCTCTTTCATTGTTGGACTTCCCAGACTTCTGACTTCAGGAATAATGGTCAGTAGTATTCCTGTTGAAAGCTGTTCTTTCAGGAGCTCCTCGATGTCCTTTACGTATTCCTGTTTGATTTTATTAGCTACAACCGCCAATACCTGCACCTCCCGCGCATCGAAATTATGTATTGCGGTAAGCACGCCGTTTACCACTTGCGAAGTCGTTTTTCCTCCGCCTGGTATAACAACAATTACCGGCGCTCTTAAATTTTTTGCGATTTGTACATTAATTTCAAACTCAAAAGCCGCACCTTCGCCCAGGTAATCGGTACCCTCCACAATCATAAAATCGTATTTATCTTCCAGGTATTTAAATTTCCGGATAATTGTATCGAGCATTTCGCCCTGGCTTTCCGTTTCCATTTGTCGCATGGCGTCAGGCCAGGTAAAGGCATAGGCGTCCTCATACGTAATGGGTAAACCGAAGTGGGTTAGGATGGTATCGATATGATCATCCTTTTTTTGGGGCTGCTCCTGGCTGATGATTGGTTTAAAATATCCTATTTTTTGCGCCCTGCCCAAAAGCTTGTTCACCAGGCCAATAGATATCATTGATTTGCCGCTGTGCGGTTCAGTACTTGCAATAAAAACAGTTTTGATCATCCGGCAGGCTTTAAATTGCCAAAGTAAACAACAAATTCAATAAAAAATGTTCTTTATTTGAATAACAAATAACAGAATAGCCAGCCACTATTTAAATGACAGAAAGACACCTATTATTTTGACATTGATCATTATTTATACAAATCCGTAAACATAGAAATTATATATTTGCAGCAGATTACCGCATTCGTAGTTCAATGGATAGAATGTCAGATTCCGGTTCTGATGATGGGGGTTCGAATCCCTTCGAGTGCACTGAAAAACCTTTATCAACAATTGAATGACCTTTTCTTCGTATTCTAGAATAAATTCCATTCTGTTATCAATAGCATTATTTAGCCTTTTAACTATCAACGTTGAAAAAAGCTATGCAACAACACCAATAGTACACATTTCTTCAAAACCATCGTGGATACTTCTGAGCAAACCATATGATAAAAAACCAGCCTCTAGAAACGTTGAAAACGGAGCGTACGACGAACTTATTGAAGAGCAGGTAAACGTAGAAGAGCATGCTACTTACAATCACGTAATCACTCAGATTATTTCAGAATCGGGTGTGCAGAACAATTCTGAAATATCAGTAAGTTTTAACCCAGCGTACGAAAGGCTTGACTTTCACGAAATAATAGTCTGGAGAAACAATAAGTCTGAAATGCGCTTAAATGCGGGCGCTTTTAAGGTGTTGCCCCAAGAAGATGAAATTGAAAAGTTTATTTATAACGGAACCTATTCGGCCAAGTGTATTCTATCGGATATCCGAAAAGGCGACAAAATAGAATACGCTTATACTATCACGGGCAGCAACCCCATTTTTAACGGCAAATTTTGCAGAAGCATTTATCTTCAGGCTTCACACCTAATTGTGCATCAATATACCACCTTGCTATTTTCGACAGACAGAAAAATTAATATTAAATCATTTAATCTACTGTCCCAGCCAAAAATTTCAGTCGCAGGTAAACTCAAACGTTACGAATGGGAAGATTTTCAAGTTCCCAGTGCTCCAACAAATAAATATGAACCTGAATGGGTAAATAACTATGCACACGTTCAGGTTAGCGACTTCTCGAATTGGGCGGAAGTAATCGACTGGGCCCTTAAAATCAATCCTATACAAACCAATTTCACAGGAGAGCTTGCAGATACCATCGCCTCGTTAAAAAAACAATCGGGGAACGATAAAGAAAAGTATTTCAGGCTAGCTGTTAGATTAGTACAGGACGAGATCAGGTACATGGGTATCGAAACCGGTGAATATTCTCATAGAGCTAACACACCCGATAAAGTGTTTAAACAACGATACGGTGATTGTAAAGACAAGTCACTTCTACTGGCGTCTATCCTAAATGCTGGTGGGATTGAGGCCCACTTAGTTTTATTGAATACTGATCTTAAAGATAAAATCAACGACCTTATTCCTTCCGCCACCTTATTTAATCATATGACGGTTGTAGCCAATGTGAATGGGAAACAAGTTTATATTGACGCTACGATTTCGAATCAGCGGGGAAAAGGTATCGATTTGTATTACCCACCTTACCGTGAAGGCCTTGTTTTAAAACCGGGCAATAGTGCGTTAACAAAAATTGATGAAGCTAAAAAAGGAAAAATAGTCTGCGAAGAAAAATTTATCATTACTGACGAACATTCCCCTGTTAAATTTAAGGTTACTACCACTTACACATTAAACCAGGCAGATGAAACGCGTGATCAGCTTGCTTCAACTGGAACAGCTAAAACAGAGAAAAACTATCTTGACTACTATTCTAAAACATTCAGTAAAATTGAGGCATCCGATTCAATTATTGTTAAAGATAACGAGGAAAAGAATGAGCTAACAACTATTGAAAATTATACGATTAAAGATTTTTTTAAACTTGATTCTACAAACTCAAAATATACGGCAGATTTTTATGCTGATGACATATCCCGCCAACTACCCAATATAAACGGGCAAATAAAAACGCCTGTTTCAGTAAGTTATCCATATGACATGGATTTTACCACTACAATAATATTACCCTACGGATGGGATATTGTTAACGACCACTACGTAATTAACCGCAATGCATATAAGTTTTCTTTCGATCAGACCGTCTCGGATTATAAACTTTCATTGCGATATCAATTTGCCTATCTTAAAGATCATTTAGCAGCAGATGAATTATCTGAATTTAAAGACGACGTTAAAAAATTAAAAGATGATAAACTTTCTTTTAGCTTTTTTTACATCCCCGATATTGGGAAAGTGCCATTTCAGTTAAATAAATATTTAGTAATTGTTACAATATTGGTAATGGCCATTTTTATTTACGGAGGGATCAGAGTTTTTAGAATGGATACCAGGGACACCGAATTTAATACAAGCAACAATTCTTTTCCACCGGCATTAGGCGGCTGGCTGATAGTGCTAATAATTATACTTATTGCAACACCTCTGGGGGCAATAAAGAATCTGATTGATGATGATTTCTATAGTGTCAGCAAATGGAATCTTTTTACCGTCGGGATTAGCAGCATCGTTAATCGCGGGCAATTATTTTTTGAAATTATTGGCAAAACATCGATTATTTGCCTTTCAATCTTTTGCCTGGTACTGATATTTAAAAAAAGGGATATCACCCCACGTTTTTTGAAACTGTATTATTTATCTGTCGTTGCCTTTCTCTTTGTGGACTTCCTCCTTAACGCGTTTATAAAAGGAAATTTTTCGTCTGATGAGGTCGTCAATGTAGTTGAGAAAATAATGGTTGCCGTTATCTGGACCTATTATTTAAATATTTCAACTCGAGTGAGGCAAACCTTTGTAGTTCCTTACCCTAATTGACAAATGCTACTTTAAATTCTTTTTTCGCCAATCAGTGCCTTCCCACATGTCAATTAAATTGTCCCACTTTATTTTTGAAATTGGAAGCAACCATTTATCGACGCCAGAATAGTAATCAATATCACTAGTATTTTGCATGCCCTCAAATAATCCAACAACCATTAATTCCTCAACGGCTGTATCACAATTTGAGAATATTTGTTCCACTTTGGCGAAAAATTCTTTTAAAAAATAAGATTGCTCTGATTTAATTTTGTTGACAACAAATTCTGAAATTTCAGATATATCAAGATAATAAAGCCGTTCGCCGTTATCAATTTTATACTCTTCGTATAAATAATTATCAAAATACTCTTTAAGTTCAAGATCAACAGAAGTAAGTAAATCGAAAACTTTATCAATTTCCAATTTACGAATGCTAATTGTAAAATTTTGATTTGTCATATCGTGAACAGATTCATTGTTTCGAAAACACTTAAAAAAAATCTCCAACGTAAATATGGCACCCTATCTTAATCTTCACACCGCAACAACCGCCTTAATATGCGGCCATGGATCGTAGTTTTCTAGGGTAAAATCCTCAAATTTAAATTGAAAGATATCTTTCACATCCGGATTTATCTTCATTGTTGGTAAAGGCCGTGGTTCGCGACTTAGTTGTAATCGCGCCTGGTCAAGATGGTTATTATATAAATGGGCGTCGCCGAAGGTATGTATAAAGTCGCCATAGTCGAGGTCGCATACCTGTGCCATCATCATGGTAAGCAAGGCGTAAGAAGCAATGTTAAAAGGCACGCCCAAAAAGATGTCTGCACTACGTTGATAAAGCTGACATGACAGCTTCCCCCTTTGCTCCCCCTTCAGGGGGCCGGGGGGCGGGGGCTCTACATAAAACTGGAACAAGCTATGGCACGGCGGCAACGCCATCTGGTTAACGTCGGCAACGTTCCACGCCGATACTATCATCCGGCGCGAATCGGGATTTGTTTTTATCTGACGAACTACCTGGCTTATCTGATCAATGTGCCCTCCGTCAGGCTTTGGCCATGAGCGCCATTGGTAGCCATAAACAGGGCCAAGGTTACCATCGGCATCAGCCCATTCGTCCCATATACGCACGCCATTATCTTTTAAATATTTAATATTGGTATCTCCGCTTAAAAACCATATTAACTCATGGACGATAGATTTTAGATGCAACTTCTTAGTGGTGACCATTGGGAAACCATCCTGCAAATTAAAACGCATCTGGTACCCAAACACACTAAGCGTTCCCGTTCCGGTACGGTCATGTTTTTGAGCGCCGGTTTCCATTACATGGGTCATCAAATCGAGATACTGTTTCATTTTTTTGTTGTTGTAATTGTTGAAAAAGTTATAAAAGTTGAAGAAGTTAAGAGGCTTTTTAAACTATTACAACATTTAAAACCACTACAACCTTTAAAACCTTTACAACAACTTTTACATTAATAAACGCAAATAAAAATAATCTATTTTTGGCATCCTAATGGTTGTTAAAAAATAAAAGCAATGTTGATCATTTCTAACACAATTACGCACGCTCGGTTAACAACTCACTTAATCAACTCAATCAACCACTAACCAATAACATGATCTTATTCCCAAATGCGAAAATTAATATCGGTCTTAATGTAGTTAATCGTCGCCCGGATGGTTACCACGACCTTGAAACCATTTTTTATCCGATAAACATTAATGATGCATTGGAAGTTATTGTTGCTGATAAATTAAGCTTCCAATCTTCAGGACTTGATATACCGGGACGGGTTGAAGATAACCTGTGCATTAAAGGTTATCATATGCTGAAAAAAGATTTCGACCTGCCACCCGTAAAAATTCACCTGCATAAACATATTCCAATCGGGGCCGGATTAGGTGGTGGTTCAGCTGACGCTGCCTTTTTTATCAGGCTGATCAATCAAAAACTCAATTTGGGCCTATCTGATGATCAGATGATTGGCTACGCAAAGCGCTTAGGTGCCGACTGTGCTTTTTTCATTCAAAACAAACCTGTATTTGCATTTGAAAAAGGTGATGAGTTTGAACCAATCAGACTTGATCTTTCTGCATATAAAATAGTTGTAATCACTCCGCCAGTGCATATTTCAACCGCCGAAGCCTATGGTGGCGTAAAACCCGCCCCGGTTAAAGATTCATTGCTTGAGCTGATTTACGAACCGGTAACACAATGGAAAAATCACATTAAAAATGATTTTGAAACAACGATCTTCAAGAATCACCCGGAAATACGGGGTGTCAAAGCCGCGTTGTATGAAGCCGGCGCACTCTATGCCAGCATGAGCGGCAGTGGATCTTCTGTGTTTGGTATTTTTAATAGTACCCCGGATTTAAGTGAGTTGGAAAAGGAAAATCAAGTGTTTTATTAGCGTTAAAGCCCCACCTAAATCCTCCCCGGTAGGGAGGACTTTTAAATTCGTCTAGATACAACACTTTCTTAAAGTCTCCCCAACAGGGGGAGATTTAGAGGGGGCTAAACCCCAGCATCTTCACTAACGCCCCTGCCAAAGCCTTCTACCCAATCACTTTCACCCCAGCCTTTGGCTACGGCGACTAATAAACGGTTGTGGATGACCGTAACTGCCGGCATGGGTGTTTCGCTGGTTTGCGATAATTTAAAAGCCAAGCGCGCATCTTTATATCCCAATTTTGCCTTAAAGCCTACCGGCTGATATTGTTTGTTGGCGATAAGCCTTCCGTAATTTTGATAAATTGGTGCGTTGAACAGGGTTGAACCAAAAAATTCGGCCACTTTCAACCGGTCTAATCCGTTTTTTTCTGCCATAGTGAACGCCTCAGCCATCATTTCGAGCGAGGCCATGATCATAAAATTACCTGCAATTTTTACCACGTTAGCGCCTCCAACATCTTCACCAAAATCGAAAATGCCCTGCCCTAAACAATCCAGTATCGGTTTTGCTATTTCTTTGGATTTCTGATCACCTGATACACAAACAAATAGTTTTTTTGCAGCGGCGGCTTCTGGCCTTCCAAATACCGGAGCTGATAGAAATTTGCTGCCTGCATCAGCGTGTTGTTTGGCGAGTAGTTGCGAAGTTTCAGGTGATACGGTGCTCATTGAAATATGCAGACCGTTTTTGGGGAGCTTTTCAAGAATACCGTATTTTCCGGAGACCGTTTCTTTTAACACCTCATCTTCCGACAGCATAGTTATAACAACATTTACCCCATCGGCTGCTTCGGCAGGCGTTTTACATTTGGTAATTGAGCGCTGATCGAGTTCATCGGCTTTTGAAAGGGTACGATTATGAACCCGCAGATGATAACCTGCTTCAATAAGGTTTTTTGCCATGTTTATACCCATGTTGCCGAGCCCTATAAATCCGATTTTCTTTTCCATAACGTTATTTAATATAATCTTTATCCTCGTCGCTTAATGTATTTTCCCCGCCCAGCTTTTTAACTTTTTTCGGGCGGCCAACAAGCACGCCTAAAATAAACGCAAACACGGCTACTCCGGTCATCATTACCAGCTTCGAAATTCTGAAATCAGCCCATAAAAATGCAAAATTAACATCGTCTGTATTTTGCATGAGTACGATGGTTATCAGCACAGTGATACTGATAATTATTATTGTTTTTATACGCATGGTGCTTTAGCTTAACATTTAATACAATATCCGGTTTTAATCGAATAATGAAATCATTTACCTAAGATTTTTGCGCTTTTTTATTTGTTTGTGGGCAACCGGGTAAAGAAAGATGGTGGATAAAATTATCAGTGCGCCCACCCAGAAACCAATTGTCATTTTATTCATATCTCCAAAAAACACAAACGACATCAATATACCATATACAGGTTCAAGGTTAGTAATCAAAGCAACCCGGAAGGCCGAAAGCTCACGCATAACCGAAACTCCCGCAACGTACGCCAGCGAGGTACAAATAGTACCTAATATCAATAAATAACCAATGTCGGCGTTTTTGAGCAGCATGGTACTATTAAACCCGTTGCTAAAAAGTAAGAAAATTGTTATCCACAGAAATGCTCCCGAAAGTTCATAAAATGCTATTACCGGGGCTTCAATTTTTTTTACCTGCCTTGAATTTATTATAGGAAAAAGGCTGCCGAAGAAAGCGCTCGTTAAACCTGCTATAATTCCTTTAGTGTATTGGGTCTCGAACTTAAATATGATAATGATACCGGTTATAATTAATGCGCCCGCAAATATTTCCAGTTTTGATATGCGTTTTCTGTTAAATAGAGGTTCGAATATGGCAGTAAATAGCGTAATTGATGAGAGGCAGACAAGGGTAACCGCAACAGTTGATAATTTGATTGCAGCAAAGAATAATATCCAATGCCCTCCTACCAAGGCGCCTGTGAATATTAATTTGAAAAAAGCCTTTTTGTCTACTTTAAATGCTGTTTTGTTAAACTTAAAATAAAGAAATAACGACACGGCAGCGATAAGCACCCTGTACCAAACAAGGCTAACTGCCGATATAGTAATTAATGCACCGAGTATACCGGTGAAGCCCCAAATAAAAACTGTAAAATGAAGGATAATAAGATTTTTATTTATCCCTGAAGAATTATCAGGCTCCATTATTTCGGTGCTTTTGAGAGTAAGTAATACCCGACCAAACCAAACAACCCATTAGGCATGCATACTGCCAGCATGGGTGGCCAATTACCTTTTACCGCAAAAACCAATGCGAATTTATCGACGACGATATAGGCGAAACAAAGAAAAATGCCGATTCCCAAAGGCAGTCCTATTCCTCCCCTCACCTTTCGGGACGATATGGACACGCCGATAAGCGTAAGCACGTATGACGATAAAGGATATATAAACCTGCGATATTTCTCATATTGCATGGCCTTTAACGCCCCGGTTCCTCTTATCTCCTCTCTCTCTATATTTTTGGTCAGGTCTTTTGTCGACATTGCTGAATAAACATTGTCATACACAATAAAATCGGCAGGTTTCATGTCTAAAACGGTGTCTTTTTTCTTTCCGTTACTATTTACCCATTTCTCTTTTAAGCCATTAATATATTTAACAGTGTAGTTGTTGATTGTCCATATCCTTTTTAAGGAATCGTATGAAATGGTGCTGGACACCAATTTCTCTCTCAGTTTATCGCCATCAAATTTCTCCATAACAAATTGATAGCCGGTATGAATGGTGTTATCGTACGATTGAACATATACAAAAGTATGCTTATCAAGCTGGATATGTACTTCGCTCCTTGTTGGGTCGTCGGCATTAAAACTATGTGAGTTTTCGAAGGTAATTTTTAACTTATTCGTAAATGGGATAAGATAAATGTTCGCAAAAAACGATACGATAAATATCAATGTTGCACAAACAAAGTAAGGCCTTAAAAAACGGTTGAAACTGACCTTTCCTGTAAGTATCGGAACTATTTCGGTTTGGTTAGCCATCTTGGCCGTGAAGAAAATAACTGCCAGGAAATTAATAAGTGGCGATAACAGATTTATGTAAAATGGTATGAAGCCGGCGTAATATTTAAAAGCTATTTCCTCTATTGAAGAGTGGTTTTTCAGGAAATTATCAAGGTGTTCGGAAATATCAAATACTACCGTTACCACAACAAATATTCCGAGTGTAAATACAAACGTACCCAGGTATTTTTTTATAATATACCTGTCAATTACCTTTAAATAGCGCTTTAAAATAGCTTTCATTTACAATCTCTGTCCTAAACGGTTTATCATTGTTTGCTTCCAGGTGTAAAACTCTCCCGATATAATTTTATTTCGGGCCTCTTTAACGAGCCATAAATAGAAGTGTAAATTGTGCAAAGTAGCTATCTGCGCTCCTAAAATTTCACCCGAGTGAATTAAATGTCGCAAATAAGCTTTTGAATAGGCTGTATCGGTAAACAAGTCACTATCCTGTTCAATAGCCGAAAAGTCATTTTTCCATTTTTCATTTTTAATATTTATGATACCGTCTTTTGTAAAAAGCATTCCGTTTCGCGCATTGCGGGTGGGCATCACACAGTCAAACATATCAATTCCCAAAGCAATATTTTCTAAAATGTTAACAGGTGTTCCAACTCCCATTAAGTAACGTGGTTTTTGCTCTGGTAATATATTGCAAACAATTTCTGTCATGGCGTACATTTCTTCTGCCGGTTCCCCAACCGAAAGTCCGCCGATAGCATTGCCTTCCCGCTCAAATGAAGCGATGACCTCTGCCGACTTCACCCGCAGGTCCTTATACACCGAGCCCTGCACAATGGGGAATAAGGTTTGATCGTACCCATGCTTAGGCGAGGTGTTGTCAAAGCGCTCGCAGCAGCGCCGAAGCCAGCGATGGGTCATCTCTATTGACTTTCTGGCATAGTTATATTCGCAGGGATATGGGGTGCATTCATCAAACGCCATTATAATATCGGCGCCGATTATCCGCTGGATGTCCATCACGTTTTCCGGACTGAACAAGTGTTTTGATCCATCAATATGTGAACGGAAAGTGACACCTTCTTCTTTTATCTTTCTTACCTCCGTTAACGAATAAACCTGGTATCCCCCGCTATCTGTTAAAATCGGTCCTTCCCAGCCATTAAAACGATGAAGCCCTCCGGCTTTTTCAAGCGTATCTAAACCCGGCCTTAAATATAAATGGTAGGTATTACCCAATATGATCTGTGCTTGAATATCATTTTTGAGCTCGTGCTGGTGTACCGCCTTTACGGTGCCGGCTGTGCCAACCGGCATAAAAATGGGTGTTTGTATGGTGCCGTGGGCTGTAGTGATCTCTCCCGCCCGTGCTTTCGAAAGCGGATCTTGCGCTGTTAAGTTAAATTTCATTGTGAGGACGCAAAATTAACAAATAAGCGGTTACTAATAACATGCATAATTTGAAGAATTGATTATGTGGTGATTTGAAAATTATTTTCATTATATTAAATAATTTAGCAACCTTAAGTTTTTAATAAACGTAAAATAAGGCTGTATTTAACTAATTATTGAAAATTATCAAATTAATTAACTCCCTCATTACAAATAAAAATAAAGGCAGTTAATTCCATTGATTTTTAACAGATTTGCACCCATAATTTAAACAAGGATTTGGAAACTTACTTACAGGAAGCTTTATTCGTTTTATTTTTATTTTGTCTCACTGTTCAGATTTATTTTCTTGTATATAAGCAAAAAATTCTTGCTGCTTATATCCCATCAGATAATCTTCCTAAAGTGAGGATACCTATCTCTGTTATCATCAGTGCGCGTAACGAAGCAAAAAATTTAAAAGAAAACCTGCCCGCTGTATTACAGCAGGATTATCCATATTATGAAGTAATTGTGGTAAACGATTGTTCATACGATGGTTCCGAAAAAGTTCTTTCAGAATTACAAGAAATATACAAGCAATTAAGGGTTGTTACTATAACTGAACACGACCGTTTTAAAACAGGAAAGAAATTCGCGTTGACCCTGGGAATCAAAGCGGCTAAAAATGAATACCTGTTGTTTACTGATGCTGATTGTCAACCTGCTTCGGTGCATTGGATAACCCGCATGGCAGCAAACTTCAGCGACAAAAAAACAGAAATAATTATAGGATACTCACCATACAAGCGCACCCGGAATATCCTAAATCCTTTTATACGTTTCGAAACAATAAAAACTGCTATCAACTATTTATCAGCCGCATTGAAGAATAACGCATATATGGGTGTTGGCCGTAATCTGGCTTATACAAAAACGCTATTTTTCAGTTCCAAAGGATTTGCTGCACACATGCATGTTTTGGCGGGTGATGACGATCTGTTTGTAAATAAAAATGCAACAGAATACAATACAGTCGTTGAGATGCATCCTGACTCTTTCACCTATACTGATGCAAAAACTTCTCTTGGAGGGTGGTTCAGACAAAAGAAACGCCATTTCGGAGTGGGTAAATACTATAAGAAGAGGCATAAACGTATGCTTAGCCTCGACGCTTTAAGTGGTTTTCTATTTTATGTTTTATTAATATTGTGCATTGTTTTCAATTTTGAACCTTTGCTGGCTATTGGTTTGTTTTTAATCAGGCTGATTATTCAACTGGCTATTTATGCTAAGTTGTTCAGGAAACTGGATGGGAAGTACTTAGTTTGGTACCTGCCCGTTTTTGATATGTTATACTATTTTTATTTAAATACATTCGGAATACTTGGCACTTTTATAAAAACCACTCAATGGAAATAAATCTAAACTTTACAGAAAACGCAAAAAATGATTTTCATCTTGTTGTTAAAGCACGCCAGGGCGATCAAAAATCGTATGCCGATTTGATGCACAGGTACAAAGACTCAATTTATTTTATGGTGTTGAAAATGGTTAATAACAAGGAAGACGCCATGGATTTAACCGTAGAAACCTTTGCCAAAGCATTTGAAAAATTAGATAAATATCAACCCGATTATGCCTTTAGCACCTGGTTGTTTAGAGTTGCAACTAATAATTGTATCGATTTCATCAGAAAAAAAAAACTGAATACAATGTCAATCCACGGTATGATTGATGAAGATGGAGAGGAAAAGCAATTACAAATAAAAGCTGATGTTTTAAATCCGGAAGAAACCTCAATTAAAAAACAACAGACCCAGGAATTAAAAATACTGATAGAAAGTTTACCCCCACGTTATCGTAATTTAATAACATTGCGTTATTTTGATGAATTATCCTACGAAGAGATTGCCCAGAACCTGGATTTGCCGTTAGGCACTGTTAAAGCCCAGTTGTTCAGAGCAAGGTATCTGCTTGGAAACATCATTAACCGCTTTAACAGGGATGACATCTGATCTATTATTAAAATATTTTCCATCTATAACTGCACAACAGCTACAGCAATTTAAACAACTACCCGAACTATATAATTTCTGGAACAACCAGATTAATGTGATATCCCGCAAGGATATCGATATGCTTTATGAGCGTCATGTTTTACACTCGTTGGGCATCGCAAAAGTAATGTCCTTTTTACCCGGTGAAAAAATATTGGACGTCGGTACCGGCGGCGGCTTTCCGGGTATCCCCCTGGCTATATTGTTTCCGGATACAAATTTTCACCTTGTTGATTCAATAGGGAAAAAAATAAAAGTAGTACAGGAAGTAGCCAAAGCGTTAAACTTAAAAAATGTAGCTGCTACCCATCAGCGGGCCGAGGAGGTTAATCAAAAATTTGATTTTGTAATATCGAGAGCCGTTACGCAACTCAAGGACTTCTATCCCTGGGTTAGGGACAAGTTTAACAAAGAATCTAAAAACAAACTACCAAACGGCATTCTTTATTTAAAAGGTGGAGACCTTAAACAGGAAATTGCCGAATCAGGCTTAACCGTTCAGCAATATCCTCTGAAAGATTATTTCGATGAGGAATTTTTTGAGACCAAGCAAGTAATTTATGTAGGGGGTTAAAAATCTCAACAAAACTTATCTTACACCAACCTTGGCTTTCGGGTCAGGTGACGATGTTTTAACTGTATCTTTTTTCTTTTTCTTGAACAAATCTAACGGATTAGGAGGTGGCGGAGGAGGTAAACCCGCTGGCCTTACTGTGTTTGCTTTTAGGGAGTCCTTTTTTTGAACCGAATCATTTTTCTTTTTCTTGAACGGATTAATGTGATTGAACACCTCGCCTGGAGAAGGTGGAGGTGGTGGGGGTGGAGGCATTGCTTGCGAAAATACATTACCGCCCAAAAGAATCAGACAAAATCCAGCCAAAATAGTTAAGCAATATCTTGTTTTACTATTGGGTTTTTCTTGTTTAAATAGCATAGTGATCCATTTTAATAATAAAGTTATTTAACTATTACTTAAGCTAAGTTACTAAAATGAATTTATAATAACCCTTCTTTAAAATAAATTTTATTCTAAAAACGCTGGTCGTTTCTCTATTTTAGCGACATCATAAAAACCATGTCACTACTTCACCAGGTTGCTTTAACTTTTGTAAAAAATATCGGCCCAACTTTAGCCAAATCATTAATTGCTTATTTCGGGAGCGCCGATGAGGTATTCACTGCTTCTTCAGTTAAGTTGCTCAAAGTGCCAGGAATAGGCGAAAAAACTGTAAATCAATTGGATTTTGGCGATGCCTTAAAAAAAGCTGAAAAAGAACTTGAATTTGTCGAAAAAAATGAGATCGACATAATTTTCTATACAGATAGCAAATTCCCCAAACGTTTAAAAAACTGTAACGATTCGCCCATTCTGCTATATTCAAAAGGAAATGCCGACTTAAACGCCCAACGCATCATCAGTATTGTAGGTACCCGTAACGCGACTGATTACGGCAAACAGCTTTGCAAGGATCTGATAGGTGAGTTGCAGCAAAATAATGTTTTGGTTGTTAGCGGCCTGGCTTTAGGTATTGATGTAGCGGTGCACAAGGAATGTGTAAAACTTAACGTGCCCACTGTTGGCGTGCTTGGACATGGGCTCGATAGAATGTACCCGAGCCAAAACCGGGCTACCGCCGAAAAGATGATGGAAAACGGCGGTTTATTGTCCGAATATCCTTCCGGTACCAATCCCGATAGAGAAAACTTTCCACAGAGAAACCGGATTGTAGCAGGCATGGCGGATGCCACGATTGTGATTGAGGCAAGTATAAAAGGTGGTGCGCTGATCACTGCCGAAATAGCCAATTCTTATAACCGTGATGTTTTCGCTTTTCCCGGTAGAATCGGTGATGAATTTTCTGAAGGTTGTAATTTCTTGATACGAAATAACAAAGCAGCCTTACTTACCGGCGCTGCCGATCTGGCTTATATTTTAGGATGGGAAAATAATAAAACAGCAAGCCAGGCGACGGAGCAGTTTATTTTGCCATTTGACCTTACCGCCGACGAAAGCCTGATATTTGAAATCATTAGGCAGCATCCGGGACCTTTGGCTATTGATGATCTGAGCATCAAAACCAATATGGCAACAAGTAAGCTGGCAATGAATTTATTAAATATGGAAATGCAGGGCTATATACGTTCGTTGCCGGGGAAGATGTATAGGGTTAGTTGATAACAAATACATTAACTGTAAATTATTATTATATTAAGTTTGAAAACTGGGTTAAAATACCTAGTTAATATGGGTGAAAACACGGGTTGCGTCATTAGGTACCTGGTTTTATCTTTGATCATACGCCACCTAAAATTTTCGCAATGAATCACCCTTATCTCAAGAACTTTAACATTCGGCTAATTGTATCAGGCATTATCATCTTATTTACTGCTTTAATTATTCATAGCTGCAAAAAAGACACGTCGTTAACGGACATAACGGATCCAAATGTAAAGCTGGCAAAGGCATGGTATGAGAGTGCCTATCCGGTTAACGCAGGCAGTAAACTTAATTATCAAAGCAATTACGCGGTAACTTCTAACGGCAAGCCTATTGCGCAAAACCTAAATGCTGCTAACAACTTATTTGATTTTAGTCAATTCATTAAACCCGACTGGCTTCACGCATCAAGTTATACCAGGTTCAATGATCAGGTGATAGAGATACCTGTTGACCCCGCGCATAAAATTGCGACTGCATTGAGCAATACATCCGGCGGCGTTGTAGTTTACAAAAAACAATTTAGCCGGAGTACCTTTTTATTACTGAATGATGGAAGTAGCTATCAAGCTTATATTATGACAATTATAGCCGATTCTGCTTATCTTAAAAATGATTTTACTAAGCTCGACCGCAATAAATACAATAAACGCGAAAGTGATTTTAGTGGTGTAGTATTATATTCTACCCCGTTAGGAAAGTTTGTTAGCAGCTGGTTTTATGAAAACGGAAACATTACTAAAGCGAAATTATCATCGGGACAAACATATACACCTATAGCAACTGCGAGTAACCATTCGATAACAAAAAGTCTCAATGCAAATCCATCAGGAATAGCTGCTAAAAAAAATGGCTCGCAAATACAGAGCTTAAATGCCAATCTTACACAACCGCTGGAATTAGAAGCACAAACGTGGTGCCAGGACTGGTATCAAACGGTTACTGTAGACGGTGTTAATTACGGCGGCTCAACCTATTTAGGCACCGTCTGTACCCTTACTTATTATAGTTCTGGTGGAGGTGGAGGCGGTGGTGATACCGGCAGTGGCACTACAGGCACCGGTGGTGATGGAACTGCTCCTGGTAACCCACCTGCTCCCTGTACAGTAACCGGCCCACAAGCAAATGTTACCAATGGACATTTTGCAATAGATGTTGCAGCTCCGCCTGATGTAGGCGGCGGTGGTGGCTTTCCACCTCCTACAAGCAATCCTTGTACCTCAACGCCACCTGTTGTCTTAAACATTAACACCGACAGCTTAAAAAAACATTTTCCTTGTGCTGTGGCTTTGGTTATTAATAATCTTGGAGAATGCGGTGCCTATGGCACTTTGGTACAACCTTTTACAACAACCAGAAGACCAGATTTAGTCTGGCAAAATGGCACGTTGCCATGGAACGTTAACGGAGCTTATCAGTTGGGGGTAACGGCGTCAAGCGGCGGATTAAGTTCAACAATTACTTTAAATACTGCCATGCTTCAAAATAGTTCACAACTGCTTATTGAGGCAGCCGCAATCCATGAAACATTACACGCTTATATAAATTATAATATGAACTTGGCGGCCGGTAATCAAGCAAATGGATATATTACAACAGGAACATGGCTATATTCTCTTGACATCTGGATAACGGTTAATGGACTTCCAAGTAATTATTCCAGTCATTATCAAATGCTAAGTGATTATTTTAATTTAGCTGTGAATGCGCTGGCTACATTAGATAATAACGCCCATACCACTACGGAATATGCAATGGCTATGTTGTATGGATTAAATAATGCTACTGATGGAACACCAACTCAACAGGCTTTGCTGCAAACGGAATATAATAATATATTGGCATCGTATGGAATAACTACGACTCAGCTTAATACGTTTAATATAGCGAACTTAAATGCAGCTACAGGTAGCAAATTGCCAACGAATTGTAACTAATATTAATTCTATGAAAAAATTTATTTTACTTTTTTTGTGTCTTAATTCATTTAACGTGAATGCACAGGAAATTCGCAACGTCGATTCAGTTTACTATTTATTAGACACCACGAAAACCTCGGTTAATGATCGAATGTGGAACATAAGCCTAGAGAGCCCTTTTAAATATTATATCTTACGGTGCCCTTGTCTGCAATATGATAATGAGCCAACTTTTTTATACAGAGTTGATTTAAACAAAGGTCAAGTAATTAAAAAAGAGAATCTAAAATCGATCAAATTTAGCAAGTTGTCTGATCTAATTATTGATGCCAGGAAATATTCTGACGTAAATTCTAAAGGGAAATTTGCCTTTTTCTTTATTGAGCCTGACAAAAGAGATTTTATTTGTCATAAAATAGGTTTATTACACCCAAGAAAAAAGAATATTTCAATAGATTATGAAGTTATACAATCGGATTCTTCCAAAATAAAAAAGCATTGAAGTGTAACCAGAAAGCCGAAGTAATTTTAGGATCGAAACATATTTTTCTAGTCATAATCATAAATTTATTTCTCCACCCGGGAAATGCGAAAGCTCAAAATAAAGACTCAACCAGGTATGGTGATTTTTTAACATTTGTGCGCCGAGGGTTTAATCCATCAGATACCGTGAAAAAGAATTGTGAATGGCAGTACGCGTTGGTGAAGGTTCTCACAAACGAGAATAATCGCATAGTAAGTTATACTTTATTAAACAGGGCTTCTGACGATCTTAAAAAAAGCTTCAGCTTTTTAATAGGTTATCAGTTTTCTAATAAGTTGTTGATTAACAAACACCCGGTCGTGTTTTGCATTTCAATAGATAGTGAAAAATCGAGTTGCATTTTATCAAGAAAACAATATTCTGCAACTGAAGTCCTTGGGAAGTTTTTCTCTGATCTGGAGCCAATATTTGAGTCTGATCCAAAAACAATATTTATACCCCGTATAACAATGATTTCTTATTCATCCGATTCAATCCGGTAACGGAAATTTATGGCATGGTTATTTTGCTGGTAATCCAACGTCTGCTATCAATGCGATCACTTGATCATTATTCTTTCGGTGAACTATAGTAAGCCAAATTTCCCGTATCACCGCTAACAGCTTTCCAATCGTCAACTTCAAACTCAATCAGTGCAACAGTGCTGGTATGCACATCGCGGGAGTCGCCCGTTAAATAATAAAGTATCTGGCTTATGCCAGGATTGTGGCCAACGAGGGCGACAAAATCATGCTCGCCAGGCAGTTGATTTATAACGCGCAACAAAGCTTGCTGACTGGCTTCATATATAGCCTTATTCGGCTCAGGAGCCGGTAATTTAAGATGGTCGGCAAATATTTCGGCAGTTGTTTTTGTACGTAAGGCAGGGCTTGTAACTATAAATTGCGGAATGATCGATTTTTCCTTTAAGCGTTCGGCCATAAACCTGGCATCCTGAATACCGATGTATTTCAATGGCCTGTCTATGTCTTTTACCGAGGTTTCTTTTTCAGCTTTGGCATGTCGTATAAGTAGCAGCTTTTTCATTAATGCGATTTGGGTTTTAGCACTATTTACAAATTTATTCAAAAGTACTTAGCAAAGACTTTACCGTTTTATTGTGATGAGGGTATCATTAACCGGTCTCCTATTGTCCTGAGCAGGGTTTAGATAATCTCATTTAAGGCTAAGTTAGAAAAACACGAGAAATAATACGCCCTTTGACAAAAATATTACAGTCCCGATAAAAGTCACCAACCTGATAACTGACGGTTATAATATTTGTTTTTTGAACGGTTTAAACTTTTTCGCCCGGTTGCCGGTTGGTGAAATCTGTTATCACGTTTTCAGGCAGATCGTTCATACATTTGAAATGTCCGAGCGGGCATTTGGCTAACCCAAACTTTGAACATGGCCGGCATGGCAAATCAATTTCTGCCACTAATGCTTCTTTAACTTTATAAGGTTGTACGCCCAATAATTCCGGGGCGGTTCCACCCCATATTGAAACAATTGGTTTATTGAATGCCTCGGCTATATGGGTTAAACCGGTATCAAAACCAATAACTTTAAGGGCGTTCGAAACAAGAAATACAGATTCGTCAAGGGAAGTTATGCCGCAGGCATTATAAACATTATCAGCTTTCGCTTCAATTTCCTTTCCATTATCTTTAACATCGTTACCTCCAAGCAAAACAACGGGATGATTTATTCGCCTGCATATACTTATTACCTTTTCATTGGGCATGCGTTTGGTAAAATGCGCAGCACCAATAATAAATACCACATAATTATTTTGGTGTGAAGCCGGCAGCAATTGGTTTAATCGATGGTCTGCTTTTATATAATAATCTATAGGCTGTTCATCATTCGTTACGCCCAAAAACTTAACCGTTTGCATGTACCGTTCAACCAAATGAATGGGCTTGATCAGTTTTAAGTTAAATTTTAAACTGAGCCACTTTAATATGGGCTGCTTTTTATAGGTCGATGATTTAACTCTTAAGTTTAATTTTATAAGGGTTGTGCGCAAATTATTATGAAGGTCAATTATATAGTCGTAATGCTCAGCTTTAATGGCTTTTATGGTCTCAAAAAGCGTTGGCTGTAAAAAAAGCAATTTATCTATATAAGGATTATTATCGTAGATATATTTGAAAGCTGGTTTGGTTAAAAAATGAACTTCCGCTCCAGGCAATTGCTTTTTTAAACAACGCACAACGGGGGTGGTATAAATAATATCACCCATCGAGCTAAAGCGGATTACCAATATCTTCATCCTTTAACGTTTTTCGGTAATCTGGTTCCTGATTTTTTCTATAATAGCAGTAGATGAATAACCCTCAACAAAATTAATGGTTTTAACTTCTCCCCCATTGGCGATAACTTCTTTGGCGCCAACAATATTTTCAACGGCGTAGTCCGCGCCTTTTACCAATACGTCAGGCATTAGAGCGGTGATCAGGTTTAGTGGTGTATCCTCTTCAAATACTACAACCGCATCCACAAAAAAAAGAGACGCCAATAAAGCGGCCCGATTATTTTGATCGTTTACCGGGCGGCTTTCACCCTTTATGCGTTTAACAGAACTATCGGAATTTAAGCCGATAACCAATTTGTCACCCAATTCGGCAGATTTGGCGAGGTAAGTAATATGGCCAATGTGCAGCAGGTCGAATACCCCATTTGTAAAAACCACCTTTTCACCTTCCATCTGCCAGTTGGCAATAGTAGTTTTAAGAAATACGAGGTCATGTATTTTACTTAACAGCGTCTTTTCAAGGTCACTTCTCATTTATATTTTTTTAAACTTATACCGTTCAAATAACCCTCGCCTTTTCAAGTTCCGCCTGCATTTGCATTTGTAAATTCAAAGCCTCGGCTCTGGCAGCTTCTGCAAAGTTTTCCCGGTTTGATGCATATATGATTGAACGCGATGCGTTAACTATTAAGCCACAATCCTTATTCATGCCATACCGGCAAACTTCGGCCAGACTGCCGCCCTGCGCCCCTATCCCCGGAACAAGTAAGAAATTATCTGGGGCGTGTTTCCTTATGTTTATAAACTCGGTGCTTTTGGTGGCTCCCACTACATACATCATACGGTCGGCACCTGCCCAGGTATTGGCTTTTTGAATTACTGCCTCATATAAAAGACCCTGTTCAGTTGTAAGATATTGAAAATCTTTGCTGCCTGCCGACGAGTTGAGCGCCAACAGGATCACCCATTTATCCGGGTAGGTCAGGTACGGCATTACCGAATCGTGACCAACATAAGGCGATATGGTTATCGCATCAAAGCTCATACCTGCTGCAGTTTGATCAAAAAAAGCCTTTGCATACATCTCAGATGTATTACTCACATCACCCCGCTTGGCATCAATAATTCGCAGGCAATCTTCCGGTAAATATTTTGAAGTATCTATCAAACTTTGTAAACCTTTTATCCCATTACTTTCGTAAAAAGCAGCATTGGGTTTATAGGCAATACACAGATCGTGCGTGGCGTCAATAATCCGCTTATTAAATTCAAGTACCGGATCGGGGTACTTGAGTAAAAATGAAGGTATTTTCGTTATGTCGGTATCAAGACCAACACATAAAAATGTTTTTTTTTGTTTGATCTGATCAATTAGCCTCTGGCGGGAAATCATTGATGAATTATATTTTTTAGAATGTTCAAAAAAACTAAAAATTAACCTAATTGTTGAGCGGATAAGGATATTTTTTAAAATAGTTTGAAGTTTTAAAATAATTGTTTAGAATTGCATGTTTTCTGATGAATTTTTCTTGCACTAAAGAAACAATTTAAAATTCCAGGCTATTCTGTCAATTTATTACATTGGTTTAAATGCTGCATAACAAAGTTGCAAAACAAATTTCTTTCATATTATAAAAATTCCATGTTTAACTATTCCGTTTAATTTGCTGAAAACACATGGAACCCTTGCTGTCGGCAGACAGCGTAATTGCCAATGATATCGCCTTTATATGCTACTGAAAACAGAGAACTAAGAAAACTAATATTCTAATTAAAAATCCCCTTGAATTATAATTCATAATATGTTTGATACAATCGAATTGAACGACAAACTCGTTTCGGAGTTGCGCGAAATTGCTAGAAATTTAGGTATCGCCGAAGCTGATGAGCTGAGGAAGGCGCAACTGATTACTAAAATTGTGGAACAAGAACAGTTAATTGAAGCTGCAAGAGCGCAACAACAAGCAGTTAACAGCAATTATGCTGCTGTTGATGAAAAACCACAGCCGGTGGAAGCACCCGAAAAAGTTCGTAAAAGAATTCGCACTACAAAAAATTCCAATCAACCCCGTGTTGAGGTTCCCCTTGACGATACTAATCTATTCGATATTCCGGATGATGAAACGTCGACTGACGATCCCGAAGATATAGCGCAACTAATAGAAGAAGAAGTGCCTGCAGCACAAGCAGGTGAAAACGGTGTTAAGGCAGAAGAGGGTTTGCCTGAGGCCAAGCCGCAAAAATTTGAACGCCGCGTTAACCAAAACAATCAGCAAAAAAACCAGGAACCGCCGATCAATCTTGATTTTGACAATGTAATTGTTAATGAAGGTGTGCTTGAAATTATGCCTGATGGTTATGGCTTTTTGCGTTCATCGGATTATAACTACCTTACTTCGCCAGATGATATTTATGTTTCCCAATCACAAATAAAACTATTCGGACTTAAAACCGGCGATACTGTGCGTGGCAGCATAAGACCGCCAAAAGAAGGTGAAAAATATTTTCCTTTGGTAAGGGTTGAAGCCATCAACAGCCGTATCCCTGCCGAAGTACGTGACCGCGTTCCTTTTGACCACTTAACACCGCTTTTCCCGTCAGAAAAATTAAGTTTGTTTACGGATGCAGGCAACTATTCAACCCGCATAATGGATCTTTTCTCCCCTATCGGTAAAGGACAGCGTGGTTTAATTGTGGCACAGCCGAAAACTGGAAAAACCATGTTACTGAAGGATGTTGCTAATGCTATTGCAAAAAATCATCCCGAAGTATATCTTATTATATTGTTGATAGATGAGCGCCCGGAAGAAGTAACCGATATGGCCCGCAGCGTGCGCGCCGAGGTTGTATCATCAACTTTTGACGAACCTGCAGAAAGGCACGTAAAGATCGCCAACATCGTACTCGAAAAATCAAAACGCATGGTTGAATGCGGGCACGACGTAGTTATCCTGCTCGACTCTATAACCCGTTTGGCAAGGGCGTATAACACAGTAGCCCCTGCATCCGGCAAGATATTATCAGGCGGTGTTGATGCTAATGCACTTCATAAACCTAAACGCTTTTTTGGCGCAGCGCGTAATATTGAAGATGGCGGATCACTTACCATCATCGCCACAGCACTAACGGAAACCGGTTCAAAAATGGATGAAGTTATATTTGAAGAGTTTAAAGGTACCGGCAACATGGAACTGCAGCTCGACCGCAAATTATCCAACAAACGTATATTCCCGGCCATTGACATTACTGCCTCGAGTACCCGCCGCGATGATTTGCTGCTTGACCGCGATTCATTGCAACGTATCTGGATACTCCGTAATCACCTGGCCGATATGAACTCTCAGGAATCGATGGAGTTTTTACAGGCACAGATCAAAGGCACTAAGACAAATGAAGAATTCCTGATCTCCATGAATTCGTAATAATTTAGAAATTATGAAGTTATATGATGATAATATGTCACTTCATAATTTCTACAAATTTTCTTGATACCTTCACTGCGGAATGAAGAAACGCTTTACAAAACACTTCCCAAACGTAATAACCTGCGCAAACTTGTTTAGCGGATGTGTGGGTATTGTTTTGGCTTTCAAAGGCGAGTTGATCGCTGCCTCGTACGCTATTTTCCTGTCAGCTATCTTCGACTTTTTTGACGGACTCGCATCCCGCGTATTAAAATCATTCTCTGGTATAGGCAAAGATCTTGACTCGCTGGCCGACATGGTAAGCTTTGGCGTACTGCCGGCAGTTATCATGTACCAATTATTTTTACAGGCCCATCAGATTGACGATGTAAGCAGCTGGTTAAACTTTATAGCTTTTATGATACCGGTTTTTTCGGCTTTAAGGCTTGCAAAATTTAATGTGGACACCAGACAGGCCGAAAATTTTATCGGCTTACCAACGCCTGCAAATGCCATTCTTATTGCCTCATTCCCCATAATCATAAGCCATAGCAATCGGTTTTACATGCCCGGTTTGTTAAATCCTTTTGTACTTTCGGGTTTAGTTGTTGTAATGTGCTCGTTATTGGTCATCGAGCTGCCTATGATGTCGCTAAAATTTAAGAACAGTGATTTCAATGAGAATATTTATCGCTATTTATTGCTCCTGTTTTCGGCAATACTCATACTATTTTTTAAATTTGCCGCGGTTCCGGTGATCATATTAATTTATATTGCCCTTTCTGTTATTCAATTTAAAATTGTACACGAAGCCATCGCGACCAACCACCAAAAAGAAAAATAAGCGTTTTAACGCGGTCCGTTGTTATTAAAATTACTCAGATGAAAAAATTCCAGGCTGAAATAAATGTAATGCCAAAAAAAGAGATACTTGACCCACAGGGGAAAGCAGTAACCGGAAGCATGAAAAACCTGGGCCTTCCTGAAATTCAAAATGTACGGATAGGCAAACACATTTCACTTGAAATTGAAGCCGATGACGAGGAAGCCGCGCAACTTAAAGTTGACCAGGCCTGCAGAAACCTACTGGCAAACCTGATAATGGAAAGCTATACTTTTAACCTGGAAAGCTTATAGTTGTTGGAATGTTGAAAGGTTGGTGCAAATGTTGTAGAGGTTGAAATCGTTGAAAATTCAACCTTATATTCGTTATTCATTTCGGACCTTTAAATTTTAAGTTCTTCCTAACTTTCAGACTTTACTGACTTTCGGACTTTCCCGACTTCGTAAACTATGATTCTGCTTCCTTCTCTTCCTTTATTTTTAAAAGGGCAGTTAAATTAGTATTAATGATTTGATGTGCCTCCTCAAATTTTGCAGATAGCTGTGCCGTGTCAGGAGCGCCGGTCTTCGCCATCAATTCAATATCCTGCATAATAGCCTGGCTTATGGGCATACCAAAAAACCCAAGGTTTGGCTTTAATTTATGTGCTGCAGAGGCAGTGGCCCCCCAGTCTTCAGTTGAAATGGATTCTGATATTGACTGTAAAATTTCAGGCGTCTGCTGCAGGAACATATCAATCGACTCAATAATAAACTCATTACTGCCATCGGCAATTTCAGTTAAAAAGGAAAGGTCGATGTCCTGACCGGGAAAAGTATCTGACATAACGGGTTTATATTTTTCAAAATTATAACTTTTTTACGATCAAGCTGTCTTTAAGTTCGCTTTTGAGCTGTAAAATATTTCTATTTAATATTGGATGCAATAACTCCGGCGCGATCTCAGCGAGAGGTTCCAATGTAAACCTTCGCTTATGTAATTCAGGATGAGGTATATGTAAATTTTCTTCATTAATTATTATTTTACCGTAAAATAATATATCAATATCTATGGTCCTCGCCCCCCATTTCTCCTGCCGTTGCCTTCCTAACGTATTTTCTATAGATAAAGTTGCCTCCAGAAGCTTTTGGGGTGCTAAATTTGTTTGCAGCATAACCACCTGGTTAAGGTAATCAGGCACGCTGGTTTTACCCCATGCCTGCGTTTCGTACACAGATGAGGCCTTTAAAATCCGGGCGATATTCTTTTCGATTTGGGCAATAGCTTGCTGTAAAAGCTTATTCCTATCGCCAAGATTACTTCCTAGTAGTAAAAAAACGTCAAACATGTTGTAACAAATATTATAGATAAAGCTCTTAATGATATACGTACCGAATTAGTAAATTTGCACAATAAAAGATTTATAACTTTTAATGAAACAATTCTTCAAATTTGTCTTCGCCAGTATGGTGGGGTTCCTTTTATCAACCGTCATAATTTTTATTATAGTATTTCTGTTTATTGTCGGCCTTATTTCGTCGGGCAGTGATAAAACTGTTGACGTAGATCCCAATTCAGTTTTACAAATAACGCTTAATTATCCGATAGCTGAACGAACACCCAATAATCCTTTGTCATCTTTAAGCTTCCTCGGCATCGACGGAGAGAAAACTATCGGGCTTAACGATATCCTTGCCAATATTAAAAAAGCCAAAACCGATGCCAATATTAAAGGTATATTTCTCGACCAAAGTTATATGTCGTCAGGCCATGCGACTGTCGAAGAAATTCGGAACGCCCTTATAGATTTTAAAAAATCCGGAAAATTCATTATTGCTTATTCCGAAATATATACCCAGCAGTTTTATTATCTCGCTTCGGTCGCCGACAAAGTTTACGTTAATCCGAAAGGCATTTTCCTGTTTCAGGGGTTCAGCTCACATGTTACTTTTTTAAAGGGTGCGCTTGATAAATTGGGCATCGAAGCTCAAATCATCAAAGTTGGCACCTATAAAAGCGCTGTTGAGCCTTTTTTCCTTACCAAAATGAGCCCGGCTAACCGGCTGCAGGTTACATCTTACATGGGCTCATTATATGATCATTTCCTTACCGGCATCAGCGCAAGCAGGGGCATCAGCAAAGACTCCTTATCTGCTTACGCTGATGAGTTAAAGATCAGGTTTCCTGAAGACGCGTTAAAGTACAAGCTGGTGGATGGCTTGAAATATCGTGACGAAATTTTGGCAGACCTGAAAGATCGTACAGGAATTGAAAAGAAGCAGGACCTGAAGACTGTCGATCTGAGTGATTATACCAACAGTGTCCCTGAAAAGGACGATGATAATAAAAAGACTTCGAAAAACCGCATCGCCATTGTATATGCATCAGGCGAGATAAATGGTGGCGACGGCGACGAAAACAGCATTGGGTCTGACAAGATTTCAAAAGCTCTGCGCAAAGTAAGACTGGATGATAATGTAAAAGCAGTAGTTTTTCGTGTAAACTCGCCGGGAGGGAGCTCATTGGCATCCGACGTAATTTGGCGTGAAGTTACGCTTACAAAAAAAGTAAAGCCAATTATTGTATCGATGGGTGATTATGCCGCTTCAGGCGGATATTATATTTCCTGTGCTGCGGATTCCATTATTGCCGAACCTAATACCATTACAGGCTCTATAGGCATTTTCGCTATCCTGCCAAACATGCAAAAGTTTTTCAATGATAAGCTTGGTATAACATTCGACGGCGTAAAGACTGGTAAATATTCGGACTTGGGTGACATTACACGTCCCCTAACCCCCGAAGAAAAGGCTATCCTGCAAAACCAGGTTAACCATGGCTATGACGACTTTACAAAAGCAGTAGCCAACGGTCGGCATAAAACACAAGCCTATATCGATAGCATTGGTCAGGGCCGTGTTTGGACGGGTGAGCAAGCCATTAAACTTGGTTTGGTTGACCGCCTGGGTAACATCAACGACGCCATCGCATCAGCTGCAAAGGCTGCGAAGATTAAGCATTATAACCTGGTAACATATCCCGAGCAAAAGAGCTTTTTAAATAAATTTGGACTGGGCTTGAATGCGGAGATAAAAACACATCTATTAAAATCGGAACTTGGGGATAATTTTAAATACTATCAGCAAATAAAAGGCGTAACCCAAATGATGCGTACCCCACAGGCACGTATCCCTTACGATATTGAGATAAACTAATTCTAAAACTTATATTAATTTGAAAGCCGTTCTTTTTTGAGCGGCTTTTTTGTTTGGTAAGCCCTGGCTGACCCTTAAGAAAACATTTTTTTAATTTGAGAAAAAATTGATTCTGGGCTTGCTTCCTTGTGTGTAGCCTCCTTAGGAACATCATCTAAATTTTCAGCATGCCAGTTGCTGTTTTCTGGACGTTGGTCTGCGTACCAGTAAAAACAATCTACGGGATTAACATCCATTCCTATATCGGCTAATTTTTTGAATGGCTCTGGAATCCAGGCAAATAATACGCGGCTATTTTTATTTTTTGTTGTATAAAACCATGTGTCAATTGGCGGGCAATCGTTTAAATCCATGAAACCCCAGGATACAGCTTCTGATACTCCATCGAGGACGGTCAAATCAATTTCCGCGACCAATATTCGACCTCTGTGATCCATTTTTGAGTCAATTGATTTTATATTTTTCCTTTTGTGCATTAATTGCATTTCGAATATTTCGTTGTATGACGATTTATTCTCAAGAATATCGATATGCCACTTAGTAACGAAACAATTTATATTTCCAGGCCTATGATCGTACTCGTCCAATTCATATGAAAAAATCTCTTTTCCTTCGTATACAGGATTAAAACTTCTAAGAATAGCAGCGTAATTTTTATAGGTGTTTTTTAGTTGCAATTCGCAATAGGCTTGCGTTAACAAAAGATTTTCATCGAATATTGTCTTGTCGATATCTAACATATTACTTTAAAATTTGCCTAAAGATAGAATAATTCATCTTGTTTAATATTCAACAGCTGTTAACCTATTTCAGCCAATGGTTATCTTCCTTCAATTCTTTTGTTTCTTTCTTGTTACGTCACCAAACTTGTTAATCCTGAAAATTTGGATTAAATATGTAAAATAATGCCACTTAAACTATATAGAAACAAACCCCATGAAGCGTAATTATTACATCGTAGCATTAATAATGCTAACGTTCTTTGTTATTTCGTTCATTACCAATATTATAGGCCCGCTTTCGCCCGAATTTATAAAAGACTTTAAATTAAGTGATTTATTAGCGGGTGTATTGCCGTTCGCTTTTTTTATAGCTTACGGGGTAATGTCTATCCCCTCCAGTATGCTGGTTCAAAAATATAACGAGAAAGTAATTATGACTGCTGCCTTTGTAGTAGCCTTTTTGGGTGCTTTGCTTTTAGCTGTTCAGCCTAATTACCTTACCGCAGTTTTATCGCTTTTCCTCATCGGTTGCGGTATGGCCATGCTGCAGGTTGTTATCAACCCACTACTGCGCACAGCTGGCGGCGCAGAGAATTACGCATTTACATCAGTGCTGGCGCAGCTTATTTTCGGAGGAGCGTCGTTCCTTAGTCCCCTGGTATATTCTTACATGGTGCTGAATTTAAACGGCAAAAATAGTTCGGGCATTTTTTCAATATTGCAGCCTTTAGTTCCCTCTGGTATGCCATGGATATCGCTTTACTGGCTGTTTGCTGTTATCTGCCTTTTTATGTTCGTTATTTTATTGGTATCGAGATTTCCAAAGGTTGAGCTGGCCAGCGATGAAAAAGCAGGGCCATGGAAAACGCATGTAATGCTTTTTAAAAAGCCAGTTGTTATCTTATATTTCATTGGTTTATTCTGCTACGTAGGGACAGAGCAAGGTGTATCCTATTGGATGTCGCAATTTCTTTTTGAGTATCATAAATACGATCCCCAAACAACCGGAGCAACTGCCGTAGCCTATTTTTGGGGACTGATGACCATTGGTGGTATCATAGGCCTGTTTTTATTAAAGGTTATGGATAGCCGAAAATTGCTGGTTCTGTTTTCCGTACCCGCTCTTATTGCTTTAACACTGGGTCTTTTTGGTAGTGCACAAGTTTCGCTGTACGCCTTCCCTATCGTTGGCTTCTTTATGTCGGTAATGTATCCAATCGTGTTCTCGCTTGCGTTAAGCTCGGTTGACGAGCATCATGGCTCCTTCGCGGGAATTTTGGTTACAGGGATTATTGGAGGTGCAGTGGTTCAGTTGCTTATTGGCGGTTTAGGAAATCTGCTTGGCTTACGCACAGCTATGATGTTCATTTATATTACGATGGGCTATATATTAAGCATTGGTTTTTGGGCAAAACCGTTGATCACCAATAAAACAATTTTCGACGAAAAAGAACCTGCCAAATAAAGATGAAAGACATAAAATTAATAGGCATTGATTTAGGGGCCACAAATGTGCGGGGTGCAATCGTAGATGACGAATCGATCGGCGACATTATATCCCAACGCATTCACACCAAAGGCACGGAGGAGCAAGTTTTGGAGGATGTATATGCGATAGCAGACAAACTGATGGATAGTTCGGTAAAAGCAATAGGCATTGGCGTTCCAAGCGTGGTAGATGTAAAAGAAGGCATTGTTTATGATGTGCAGCATATCCCATCGTGGAAGGAAGTGCACCTGAAACAACTGATGGAAGCCAGGTATCATATTCCGGTGCATGTAAATAATGATGCCAACTGTTTCGCTCTTGGCGAATATTATTTTGGACAAGGCAAAGGCGTAGATAGTTTCGTTGGTCTAACTATCGGCACAGGCCTGGGTTCAGGGATCATCATAAACAAACAATTGTATGCGGGTGTAAATTGCGGTGCCGGCGAATTTGGGATGGTAGATTACCTTGACAATAACTACGAATTTTATTGCAGCGGGTCCTTCTTTCAAAACGTCCATGGACTAAATGGAGAAGAAGTATTTAAAAATGCAAAAAAAGGAGACCCCAAAGCATTGCAGCTTTACAAGGAGTTAGGCATTCATCTGGGCAATGCCATAAAATTGGTGATGTATACTTACGATCCTGAGTTGGTCATTTTTGGAGGATCGGTACAGTTAGCCTATGAATATTTCGAGCAAACCATGTGGGAACGGATTAAAACATTCGGCTTCACCAAAAGCATCGGAAGGCTTAAAATAAAAAGATCCCAACTGGAAAACAGCGGGATACTTGGAGCGGCAGCTTTGTATTACGATGCGAAGTAGCCCGAAAGTCGGGAAAGTCAGTAAAGTCCGAAAGATTGATTTCCCTCCGTCTTTCGGACTTTCCCGACTCCCAGACTTTACTAACTTCCTTCTTACCTCGTATAATTCGGCGCTTCCTTAGTTATCGTTATATCATGCGGATGGCTTTCGCGCATACCAGCTGCGGTGATGCGCACAAACCTGGCTTTTTGTAACTCTTCTATTTTAGCGGCTCCACAATAATGCATACCGGCGCGTAAGCCGCCGATGTACTGGTAAATAACCTCGCTCAGCGTACCTTTGTATGGTACACGGCCAACTATACCTTCTGGAACCAATTTGGTAACTACGTCTGTTTCATCCTGGAAATAGCGGTCTTTTGAGCCTTTTTCCATGGCTTCAACCGAGCCCATGCCGCGGTAAGATTTGAACTTACGCCCTTCGTATAAAATAGTCTCGCCCGGTGATTCTTCAACCCCCGCGAACAATGAACCTGCCATTATGGAACTGGCACCTGCGCCCAAAGCTTTTACTATATCCCCTGTCTGTTTAATGCCACCATCCGCAATTACGGGCACTCCCCTGTCTTTTAAAGCTTCGGCACATTCATAAACAGCAAACAATTGTGGTACACCCACTCCCGCAACTATACGGGTTGTACAAATAGCACCCGGACCAATCCCTACTTTCACCGCATCGGCACCGGCATCAGCCAGGGCAATTGCCCCATCGGCAGTTGCTACGTTTCCTGCTATTACCTGCAAATCGGGGTACATTTGTTTTACCAGTTTCACCATATCGATAACGCCTTTTGAATGTCCATGCGCTGTATCAACGGTAATCACATCGACACCAGCGTTTACCAAGGCTATTACCCTGTCAACGTTATCCGGCGCCACTCCAACGGCTGCCCCTACCCGCAAGCGTCCGTATTCGTCCTTACATGCATTGGGATAGTTTTTAAATTTCTGTATGTCTTTAAAGGTTATTAAACCAACTAAAGACCCATTCTTATCAACAACCGGAAGTTTTTCTATTTTGTGCTTTTGCAATATCGCTTCAGCCTGCAGCAGCGTAGTGCCCTGTGGCGCGGTTACCAGGTTATTGATTGTCATAACCTCGCTCACCGGCCTGTCCATCTCTTTTTGAAAACGAAGATCGCGGTTGGTAATAATCCCCTTCAGTTTGCGATCGCCATTTATGATGGGTATGCCCCCTATTCTGAATTCGCGCATTATCTTAACAGCGTCGGCAACAATCGAGTTTTCATGCAAGGTTACCGGGTCCTGGATCATGCCGCTCTCCGAGCGTTTTACCTTACGCACTTCCTCTGCCTGATCCTGTGCGGTCATATTTTTGTGTAAAATACCGATACCGCCAGCCTGAGCAATTGCAATTGCTAATGCCGACTCCGTAACAGTATCCATAGCTGCGGACAGAATTGGAATATTTAACCTTATTTTTTTTGTAAGATAAGTACTGGTGTCAACATCGCGCGGTAAAACCTCAGAATAAGCCGGGATGAGTAGAACGTCGTCGTAAGTTAAACCTTCGGCGACAAATTTTGAAGGGTCTGATTGCATGGCAAATAATTGTTTGGAGTTATTATTTGCCGGACAAAATTAACTTTTTATTTCGGATTTCGTAAGTTCGATTTCGGATTTATTGATATAAATGTCTCTGATATACAAAAATTGCCTAAAAATGACAGGTTAAATTATTGTTTATCTCTGAAATCCGACTTATTTTAACAATTCCGAAATCGAACTTACGAAACGGCGTAGCCCTCTTGAACGCCGTTGAAAACAAACAACCGTGAAAAATCCGAAATCTCCTCTAATATTTCCCTACTACAACCTTATAAAACTGATCAACATTTAAATATTGCCCAGCAAGCTGCTTAAGTTGAACGGCTGTAACTGTTTTTATTGCAGATACATACCTGTCGTAGTAATCGTAGTCAAGTCCTGAAAAATAAAGATTCTTAAATTTATCGGCGTGTGAAAAAACATTTTCGAGGCTGCCGAGCAGCGATCCCATCATAAAATTTCTCACCAATGATAATTCGTCTTCGGGAATCAAGTCACTCTTCAATAAATTTACTTCTTTCTCAATTTCGGTTATTGCGTTCCGGCACACATCGGCCCCAACCTCAGTAGCTATAAAAAGGGACCCGCTATGTTTCAGAGAGCTCATGCCCGAGCCAATTCCATAAGTATAGCCTCTATCTTCACGAATATTAGCCATTAACCTCGATCCAAAATAACCGCCCAAAACTGTATTCAAAACCTGCAATGCCGGAAAATCCGGGTGTGTGCGGTTAATAATGGGTAGGCCCATCCTGATAGCCGATTGCAAGGCATCAGGCTTTTCGGTAAAATAAAAATGCTCGGCGGTGGAATGGAATTGCGGTTGAGTAATGTCAGGTTTTACTGCCGGGTTTGCCCAATCTTTATCGAACGTACCAGTTATCAGGTCAAGTATTTCCGGTTC
>DASYEP010000120.1:0-16018 GCA_036498965.1 Mucilaginibacter sp. | reverse complement strand
AACGAAGTTGAACTTCACTTTAAAATATAATGCCTGCAATACGGTTTTTTGAAGAAGACACCACTTATAAAATAAAAAACAAAACAGCCCTACGGCTGTGGATAACCGAAACTGTACAAACCGAAGGCTTTAAATTAAAAGAGCTTACCTATATTTTTTGCTCCGACGGTTATTTATTACAACTAAACCAGCAATACCTTAACCACGATACTTACACCGATATTATCACTTTCGATAATTCTGATTCCGATCAGGTAATTGTAGGTGATATTTTTATTTCGATAGATCGGATTCGCGAAAATGCTGTCAAATTCAACACCTCCGAAATTGACGAACTGCATCGGGTTATAATCCACGGCACCCTGCATTTATTGGGATATAAAGACAAATCTCCCGCCGACAAGAAAAAAATGACATTAAAAGAAGATTTCTATTTGATTAAGAGGCCTTTTAATAATTAATTTTACCCTAACTAATCCCTGTTAAACTAACATTTTAAAAATATGAAAACTCTTGCTTTTATAATTGCTATACTATTTGTAGCCCCAAGTTCCGTTTATGATTTCAAGCTTAAATCCATAGATGGAAAGGATTTTTCCTTGTCCCAGTACAAAGGGAAAAAAGTACTTGTCGTTAATACGGCTTCAAAATGCGGTTTTACCCCGCAATATGCCGAATTGCAAAAATTAGCCGACCTTTACAAAGACAAGCTGGTTGTTGTTGGATTTCCGGCTAATAACTTTGGCGGACAAGAACCCGGCGCAAATGCAGAAATCAAAACTTTTTGTGAAAAAAACTATGGCGTTACTTTCCCTCTTAGCGAAAAAATCAGCGTAAAAGGCGATGACATTTACCCACTATTCAAATACCTGACTGAAGCCCCAAATCCTGAATTTACAGGTGAGATTAAATGGAACTTCGAGAAGTTTTTGATAGATGAAAATGGCAAACTGATACATCGTTTTCGTTCACAAACTACCCCTTTGTCTCCTGATCTTACAAAATATTTGTAATAAAGCGCGTCTAAATAAAAAGAGGCAGTCGGTAAATCGGGTGCCTCTTTTTTATTGTCGAAAATACTACGATTTGGGTGGTGCTGCCTGCTGAGCTTTTTTTACAGAGTCTTGTTTCTGTTTGAGCTTTTTTATAGAATCCTGCTTAGCTTTCTCCTTCTTCCTGAAAAATCCTTTCAATAAGAAATTACTTTGTGCAGCTTTTAAATCGGTATTTAAGGTAGTTGTGGTTGTATGAACATTTTTCATCGTTGTTTGAGCCTGTTTAACGGTGGTTTCCATGTCTTTAGCCATTTTGTCGCTGTTCAATAACCTTCCGATACTTCCCTGTCCGCTGTTTATTTTAGCTACAATCTGCGACAATCCAGAAGTAAGCGATTCCGCATTATTCGCAACACCGGTAAGTTTGGCAATTATTTTATCAACATCCACCGGGTTAACTGATGCAAGTTGTCCGCCCTCACCAATAGACTGTGTGCTTGTAATACCGCCGGGAGCAATTACAATAAGTTTATCTCCCATCAGGCCATCGCTGCCAATACTCAGCTTGGAATCCTTTTTTATAAATTTCCTAACGTTATCATTTAAAGTCAGATCAACTCTCACAGAGCTATCGTTTACTATGTTTATTGCATCCACTACGCCTACGTTAATACCCGCAAATCGCACATTATTCCCGATCTGAAGTCCACTTACGTTTTTAAATATCCCATAAACATTAAATGTTGAGCTAAAAAGATTTTTTCGGTTACCGATGAAGAAGACTGCCAGTATAATAACCAGCAAACCTATGAAGGTAAACAATCCTATTTTTATCTTCTGTCCTGAAGTTGTTTTCATGATATGTCTTTAAAAAATGACGCTACAATTTTGTCTTTTGATTTATGAAGCTCATCAAATGAGCCTTCGGCTATATATTCCCCATCGTTCATCACCACTAAACGATCTGATGTGATTCGTGCACATTCCATGTCGTGGGTAATTATTATGGATGATGTTTTGTTTTTCTTTTGAATGTTTAATATCAAATCACTTATTTCTCTTGATGTGATAGGGTCCAGGCCGGTAGTTGGCTCATCGTACAGGATAATTTCAGGATTAACGATGATGGTTCGTGCTAAACCCGCCCGTTTTCTCATGCCTCCCGATAGGTCCGAAGGTAATTTATCTATGGCTTCGAGTAATCCAACGCCGTCTAAAGCCTCCTCCACACGTTTGTCGATTTCGGCCTGGTCCGTTATTTTCAGCACTCTCGTTAACGGAAATTCTAAATTTTCCCTAACCGTCATCGAATCGTACAATGCGCCGCTCTGAAATAAAAAGCCGATTTTTATCCGAAGCTGTTTTAGTTCTTTGTCTGACATTTCGGCAACCTCATCCCCAAATACTTTCAATGAACCATCATCCTGTTTTAACAACCCTACAATACATTGAATAGTGACTGACTTTCCAGTACCTGACCTGCCCAACACCACTACATTCTCACCTTTTTTCACATCCAGGTTTATATTTTTCAAAACCTCCTTAGAGCCAAAGGACTTTTTCACCCCTTTTATAGAAATTACCGTTTCACCTTTATTAGGCGAAGCCTGTTTCGATTTAATATCTGTAGCCGTGTCAGTCATCCTTTTATTTATAAAACAACAAACTGGTTATTTGAACAGCGATGGCATCAATTACGAATATCCAAAGTGAAGCCGTAACCACAGCCGTATTTGCTGCAATCCCAACGCTTTCGGTGCCTTTATTTGAATGAAAGCCTTTATAACACCCTACAAAACCGATAGCAAAACCAAAAAATATAGTCTTTACGAGGGCCGGTAGAAAATCGGCAAAATCGAGTGATGCAATTACCTTGATAAAATATAAATTAAAGCTTATACTGTCCCTTATATTTAAGGCAAGGAAACCGCCAAACAGCCCGATAGCGTCTCCAACTACAGACAAAAGGGGAACCATAACAGTTGTCGCCAATATTCGCGTAACTACCAGGTATTGAAGCGGGTTAGCACCGGATACCTCCATTGCGTCCAGTTGTTCGGTTACCTTCATGCTTCCTAACTCAGCCCCAATACTTGACGCTATTTTTCCTGCACAAATAATAGCAATAATAACAGGGCCTAATTCGCGAACGAATGAGACTGAAAGGGTTTTGGGCAGCATACTCGCCGCACCAAACGCGACAAGCGTGGGGCGTAGTTGTAAGATTAAAACCACACCCATTATAAAGGACGTAATTCCAACCAGCATCATCGAACGATATCCTATTTCGTAGCACTGACGAATAAATTCGGACCATTCAAAACCACCAACAAATATGTTTTTGAAAAATTTTATAAAAAATCCCACCTGGTCGCCAATATCTTCCAGCCATCGCTTCCATGCGGGAATTACTATTTCTTCTGCCATGAGGTTAAACTATTAATGCAATAAAGGTTTGCTTAATTGCTTTAAACAATTCAATTATCTTTTAACCTCAGGAAAATTCAAGCTGGCTTATAACATCGGAATATCCATTATCAGCAGACGGGACTCGGCCTCGGTTTCAATTGTAATTGAACTTGTATTATAAACACCCAGTGCATCTCTTTTGTTTAATGTTTGACCGTTTATTTTTAAAACCCCCTCTAAAACAAATATATATGCCCCGTTTCCTTGTGTTTTTATTTCATAATTAATTTCCTTTTTAGCTTCAAAATCGCCCATCGAAAATGTGGCATCCTGATTTATCCACAAGGTGTCATTACTTTTAACAGGCGAAACTAACGTGGTTAATTCGTTTTTCTTCATGGCATTAATGAAGCTCTTTTGATCATATCTTGGCTCAATATTCATTTCTTTTGGAAAAAGCCATATCTGTAAAGTGTTCGCTGCTTCTTTATTTGAGTGATTATACTCCGAGTGCTCCACACCTGTGCCTGCCGACATCACCTGTATTTCGCCGGCAGCAACAACACCAACGTTGCCCATGCTGTCCTTATGTTCCAGCGCTCCGGCTAACGGAATTGTTATAATTTCCATGTTATCGTGCGGGTGAAGGCCAAAGCCGCGGCCGGCCGCAATTATATCATCGTTGAGTACACGTAAAACGCCAAAATGTACGTTTTTAGGGTTGTAGTACGGACCAAAACTGAACGAGAAATTAGCTTTAAGCCAGCCTATGTCATTTGTTCCACGCTCATTGGCGGGATAAAAAATTTGTTCCATCGCTTTAATATTATATGTTTAAACATACAATTTTTATTCCATAATTTAATTATACGTATTTTTGCGAAAATTTTAGCACTTATATGGCAATTAAAGCAGTTATAGCCGGCGCAAGCGGACTAATTGGCAGTAATCTGTTAAACATTTTATTGCAACGACCTGATTATGACGAAGTTTTAATCCTGGTACGAAAACGTTTGCCAATTGAACATAAAAAACTGACGCAGCTAGAAATAGATTTTGATCACTTAAATGAATATTCCAAATCAATTACCGGCCATGCCATTTTTTGTTGTCTGGGAAGTACAAGAAAAAAGACGCCCGATTTAACTGTTTACAGGAAGATAGATCATGATTACCCACTACAGCTGGCACAAATAGCACATCAAAATGGTATTGCACAGTATCATTTGGTTTCTTCAATTGGCGCCAACGCATCTTCTTCAAATTTTTACACAAAAATGAAGGGGGAGACGGAAGAGGATATTAAAAACGTTGGTGTCGGTGCACTTCATATTTACCAGCCTTCGTTTTTAACCGGTGGCAGACAAGAAGAAAGATTGGGAGAGCGCATTTTCATTCCCATTATGAAAGTGATAAATCCTATCCTATTTGGAAGCCTAAAAAAATACCGGAGTATTCCGGCGGTCGCCGTGGCAAGAGCTATGTTTAAACAATCATTAAAAAACGAAGAAGGAATATTTGTTTATCCTTCCGACGAAATAAAACAACTATCGTGAGTACTTATATATCTGCCGAGAATCTCGGCCATTCATTTCATGACCACTGGCTTTTCAAAAATCTAACCATTGGTATCAACCGCGGACGACGGGTAGCCCTTGTGGGCATTAACGGCGCCGGTAAATCGACCCTACTGAAACTGCTTGCGGGCAGCTTAAAACCAACCGAAGGCAAAGTGGTGCAAAGCCGCGATTTAAACGTAGGATACCTTGAACAGGATCCCGGCTTTAAAGATGCGATTACCATCAGCGATTATATTTTCCATGCCGATGATATACAACAGCAGCTGATCAGGAAATATGAAGAGCTGTTAGAAAACGATCCCGATAATGCCAAAGCCATAGAAAAGGTAATGGAGGAGATGAGTAATATTGATGCATGGGAGTATGAATACAAAATAAAAACCATTTTGGGCCGGCTTGATATTCATCATTTGAACCAGCATATAAACACACTTTCTGGCGGACAAAAGAAACGACTTGCCCTGGCAAAGCTGCTGATTGAAGATCCGGAACTATATATCCTGGATGAGCCAACTAACCATTTGGACATCGATACCATTGAATGGCTTGAAAAACTTCTAACGGACGGTTCAAAGACTATACTAATGGTGACCCACGACAGGTATTTCCTGGATAACGTTTGTAATGAGATATTAGAAATCGATCGCGGAAAAATTATTCCTTATAATGGCAACTACGGTTACTACCTTGAGAAAAAGGCTGAGCGCGAAGCCGCAGATGAAGCTTCTTTCCAAAAGAACAGCAATTTGTTGCGAAAAGAGCTGGAATGGATGCGTCGCCAGCCACAGGCGCGGGGCACCAAATCAAAATCGCGGATTGATGCTTATTATGATCTGGAAGAGAAGACAAAAAATGGGGGTGCAAAGCAAAAGGTTGAGCTAACTGTAAAAACGGCACGACAAGGGAATAAGATAATGGAGATGAACCATCTCTATAAATCCTTTAACGGCAATATCTTCGTCAATAATTTTAGCTACGTCTTTAAAAAGGGAGATAGAATAGGATTGGCTGGTAAAAACGGGAGCGGGAAGTCGACGCTATTAAATCTGATAACAGGCGCCTTAAATCCTGATAAAGGAGCCATTGATAAAGGTGAAACTACCGTTATAGGCTATTTTCATCAATCGGGTATTACATTTAAAGAAGACGAACGCGTAATAGACATCGTAAAGAATGTGGCAGAGTTCATTACCATGGCCGATGGTAAGCTCATTTCAGCCTCTGCATTGCTCACGCTGTTTCTTTTCCCACCTGCAAAACAATATGGCTTTATCTCTAAGCTAAGCGGGGGCGAGAAAAAGAGGCTTCAGCTAATGAGCATCCTGATGAAGAACCCAAACTTCCTGATACTGGATGAACCTACAAACGACCTGGATATTGATACTTTAAATGTGCTAGAAGAATTTTTGACTAATTACTCGGGCGTTTTAATGATGGTTTCGCATGACAGGTACTTATTGGACAAGCTAACGGATCAGCTTTTCATTATGGAAGGTAACGGCCATGTTAAAATATATAATGGTAACTACTCCTCATACAGGCTAGAGTTGGAGGAGAGCAAGCAACAAAACAAACGCAACGCCTCTCCCGAACCTCAGCAAGTGCCTGCAAACAAAAAAAGCAAACTAAGTTTTAAAGAAACCAAAGAGCTCGAGACGTTGGAAGGCGAGATAGATGGCATTGAGAAACAGCTAAAGGAAAAGAACGAAGCGCTTAACGTAGCCGGCATAGAACAGATAAAACTCAATGAAATACTTGCACAAATAACGACGCTAAATACACAGTTAGATAAAAAAAGTGTTCGTTGGATTGAATTAACCGAATTAAAATAAGGCAAATGAAGACATCCGACGTGCTGGCATCAATAGGAGTTATCATACTGCTGGTTGCTTTTTTGCTTAATTTATATAAGAAGCTACCCGCTCAAAGTAAGCTTTATGGATTTTTAAACTTCCTGGGCGCGTCGATATGTTGCTTTTCTTCTTATTTGATTAGCTTTTATCCGTTCATTGTATTAGAAGGCGTTTGGGCCATTGTAGCATTACTATCATTATTTAATGTTCCACGTGGAACATCGGCAACTAATAAATAATTTTGTATCGCTATAAACGTAGAGGCGCGATCCATCGTGCTACTACAAAAAACGTAAAGCGAATAATGTTCCACGTGGAACATATAATAAGAGAACAAAGTGGAGACGTAAAGTTTTACATCTCTGCAAAGAGTGAATTTACAATGTTCCACGTGGAACATTAACCTGCGCGAAGGCGCATAATATTGGTGGCAATGTTTAAGAAATATGATGTAATTGTGGTGGGAGCGGGGCACGCCGGTTGTGAGGCCGCGGCAGCAGCAGCTAACCTTGGGTCGTCCGTGTTGTTGATCACCATGAACATGGGCGTGATTGCGCAAATGAGCTGCAACCCCGCCATGGGTGGTGTGGCAAAGGGCCAGATTGTGCGGGAGATTGATGCTATGGGTGGATACTCCGGAATCATCACGGATAAAACATCCTTGCAATTTCGGATGTTGAACCGCTCAAAAGGGCCCGCCATGTGGAGCCCAAGGGCGCAAAGCGACCGTATGCGCTTCGCTGAAGAGTGGCGGTTGGCCTTGGAGCGCACTCCCAATGTAGATTTTTGGCAGGATACCGTTACCTCTCTATTGGTGAAAAACAATACTATTAAAGGAATTCGCACATCGCTTGGCATAGAAATAGAGTCGGACGCTGTTGTCCTAACCAATGGTACTTTCCTCAATGGACTTATCCATATAGGTGAAAAACGTTTTGGTGGTGGCCGCACTGCTGAAAAAGCAGCAACCGGACTGACTGAACAATTGGTTGAGTTAGGTTTTGAGTCGGGACGAATGAAGACAGGAACACCACCACGTGTAGACGGCCGCAGCTTAAACTATTCACTGATGGAAGAACAATGGGGAGATGAGGAAAGAGGCCGGTTCTCATTCACAAATGTTGAACTTGCAAAGGAGCAACGATGCTGCTGGATAACTTATACCAATACTAAAGTACACGAAACCCTAAAGGAAGGCTTTGAAAAATCTCCCATGTTTACAGGAAGGATTAAAGGCTTGGGTCCCCGGTACTGCCCATCAATAGAGGATAAAATAAACCGCTTTGCGGAACGTGATCGCCACCAGATATTTGTTGAACCTGAAGGTTGGAATACCGTTGAGATATATGTAAACGGCTTCTCTACCTCACTGCCAGAGGATATTCAGTATAAGGCTTTGGTACAAATACCCGGTTTTGAAAATGCAAAAATGTTCCGTCCAGGCTATGCAATCGAGTACGATTATTTCCCTCCTGTTCAACTTGGGTTAACCCTGGAAACAAAACTCATCAGCAATCTGTATTTTGCAGGACAAATAAACGGAACAACTGGATACGAGGAAGCGGCTTGCCAGGGTTTCATTGCAGGAATTAACGCCCATCAAAAAATAAATGATAAGCACGAGTTGATCATGAAACGATCTGAATCATACATCGGTGTATTGATTGACGATCTTGTTACCAAAGGAACCGAAGAACCTTACCGCATGTTTACCTCCCGCGCAGAGCACAGGTTGCTATTGCGCCAGGATAATGCCGATATCCGGCTGAGTCCGATAGGCCATGAACTTGGATTAATTAATGATGACCGCCTTGAAAAAGTGAATCAAAAAATAAAAAATTCAGACCATATCGTTTCTTATACAAGATCAAAATCTATCGATCCGACAACAGTAAATAGCCTGCTTGAAGAACAAGGTACGAGCGCACTAAATCAAAATACAAAGCTTTTCAATTTGTTAAGCCGGCCGCAACTCGGTTTTGAAGACCTGCGAAAAGTTGATACCTCGCTGAACGATCTCCTTTCTGTTTACGACAAAGAGACCATTGAACAAGCCGAAATAAAAATTAAATATGAGAGCTACTTCGAAAAAGAAATGGACATTGTAGGTCGGATGAAAAAAATGGAAGACAAGGAAATAAATCCTGAATTCAATTATAATCACCTGGTGTCGCTTTCCAAAGAGGCCCGTGAAAAATTGATGAAAATAAAACCACGCACTTTAGGACAGGCATCAAGAATTTCGGGAGTAACGCCGTCGGACATATCAGTTTTAATGGTTCATATATCAAAATAGTTAATAACTCATTGAAAATTAACCTATTATAAAAAATCGCATTAAATCCATTATTTTAAATTTTTAATGTCATATATCGTAAAAGCATAAAAATCGTTTATATCGTTTAAAAACCATGTTAAATAAAAGAGCCGCGTTTTTTCCAAAAATAATATGCCTATTTTTTACTGTTTTTATGATTTCGGGATGTGCTAACCGACAATTGCCTCAGGGTGGCCCCCGCGACCACACCCCGCCGAAATTATTGAAGGCTACGCCACCAAATATGACACGAAATTTTAAGGCCAAAGTTATTCAGTTGGATTTCGACGAATATTTTAAATTGAATAATATCTATCAGGAAATAACGATGAGTCCGGCACCCGCAAAATTGCCGGAATATAAAATAAGACAAAAAAGTATCGTCATCGATTTAAAAGACTCTTTGGAAAAAAACACCACCTATGTAATTAATTTTGGAAAATCCATTGCCGACGTTAACGAAGGAAACATTCTAAAAAACTTTACCTACGTTTTCTCGACCGGCAGCCATATCGATTCTTTGAGTGTATCCGGCTCTGTTATAAACACGCTTACACAGGAAAGAGAAAAAGATGCGACAGTAATGCTTTTTTCAGTTAAACAAGATTCTCTGTTCGGCAAAAAGAAACCATCCATATATACCAGCACTGATACCGCCGGAAACTTTACATTAAGTAACCTTCATCCAGATGACTATCGAATTTATGCGCTTAAAGAAACCACACCAAATAAAATATACGATAAGGATGACGAACTGATTGCCTTCCAGAAAAAAAATGTACATCTTACAAAAGACACTTCAAATATTCAGCTAAAGCTATTTAAACAAGTTCCTCAAAAATTCAGGCTTGTTAACCGCAAGTTCGACGCCGATGGAAAAATATTTTTTACGTTCAATAAGCCATTGGACAACCCATCTTTAAAAGTGACCTACCCAGTCGACTTTGATAAATATAAAATTGTAGACATAAGCAAAACAAAGGACACCGCCATTCTGTACATGCGCAACATGGCCTTTGACTCCATACGAATTGTCTTTCTCGATAATAACAAACCTATAGACACCACATATTTCCGGAAAGGGTTAAAAGAAACATTTACCAGGAACCTGCTTTTTACATACAATCTGAATAATAACGCCAAACTGAGGCCGGGTGTCGACCTTACCATTAAAGCAAACTATCCAATAGAAAATTTTGACAATACTCTTATCTCTTTAAAGGAAGATTCGACCGACGTTTCAAATTTTAATTTAATCAGAGATACATCAAACTTAAAACTCTTTACCGTACAATACCGGTGGCGGCAAAACGCGACTTACACTCTTACCATAGGTGAAAGTGCATTTACCGATATTTATGGAGGTAAAAATAAAAGACCCGCCCCCCGACGGTTCCAGATAGATAAGCCTGAGAATTATAGTTTACTAACCCTAAAGGTTACTGTTCCTGATACCGCGAAGCAATATGTTGTTGAACTACTTAATGATCAGAAGAAAATTTTACGAACCGACATTATCAAAAGAAGCGGATCCATAGCTTATAAAAACTATTTAACAGGTAAGTACCAGGTTAGGGTTGTATATGACGAGAACAAAAATGGAAAATGGGATAGCGGAAATGTAAAGGAAAAACGTCAACCGGAAAATATATGGGTTGATGAAGCGTTAATTACATTAAGACCAAACTGGGAACAGGAAACGGTTGTAACCATACCAAAAGAATCGACTACTCCTTAAACCAGCCGGAATACATGATATAGTTATTTGGCAGCCGTTTCAATAACTCCCTTTGCTCTTCGGTAAGGGGCTTTATTTTTTTTGCAGGTACTCCAGCGTATAAAAAACCGGAATCGCAAATTGTCTTTTCAAGAACAACAGATCCCGCAGCAATAATAACAAACTCCTCTAATATCGCGTGATCCATCACGATGGCACCCATGCCTATTAAAACATTATCGTGCACTGTACAGCCGTGCACTAAAGCTTGATGTCCTATGGATACATTATTACCGATGTTAGTAGGAGCGTACATATATGTGCAATGGATTACAGCTCCATCCTGTATATTGGTGTTATTGCCTATTTTAATATAATGCACGTCGCCCCTTATAACAGCATTAAACCAAACGGAACAATTATCGCCCATTGATACGTCGCCAACTATCGTAGCATTTTCAGCAATAAAGCAGTCTTTTCCAAAAGTTGGACTTATATTTCTTACAGGCAGGATAACAGGCATATTTATAATTAGTGAGTTAGCGATTTGATGAATTAGTCAGGGCAAGTCTCTTTTAAATTTCTAATGGCTTTTATATTAAGCCAGAAATGCTTTTAAATTAAAAGAATGTCATGCGGAACTTGTTTCGGCACCCCATATGCAAGGTATAAGCCATGTAAGCGAGTATACAAGGTGTACACCAAGCACGCTGCTTGTCCCGTGGGATACTGAAACAAGTTCAGCATGACTTTGTGTTTTTAAAAGCGCTTCCCCTGTGAATTAGTAATTTATTTTTTGAACAACAAATTTTTTCTATGTTTGATATAACAGACCTCTCGCTTATTACGACAACAATTTCCATATGAAAAAATTAATAATTTGTTTTTTTCTTTATTTATGTTGGGCTACTACCAGTTCTGGACAAGCTAAGTATCACCTCGATAAAGATACATCTAAATATAAAAACTCGCCTCTCTGGCTTTTACAATTACCACTCACAGATCCTATCCAGACATCTAATATCATAATAAATTCAAATGATATAGATTCAATAATTGTTTATAAAGATTCTCCAGATACTAAATTATATGGCGACAAGGCATTTAATGGTTTGGTTAAACTTAAAACGAAAAAATTTATAAAAGTCTTATACTTAGATCAGCTTCTCGAGCTATATCATATTTCTGCTGACGACCGACATTTACCAGTTTTTATCGATAGCGTGATAGCCTATCAGCCAAAAAAAACACTATTTGAAACAACTTATGTTAAGAGTGTTAAAATTGAAAAGGAAAAAGACACTGCATCGAGATACATTAGCATCCGAACATTTTCTGAAATTAATCACAATCCAAATATTCTAAATATAAAAGCGAAGTAACTTGTCGTTAAAACAGCGAATTAAAATAAATTTTATTATAAATTTGCTGATAACAAAAGCGGAAATAGCTCAGTCGGTAGAGCATCAGTTTCCCAAACTGAAGGCCGCGGGTTCGAATCCCGTTTTCCGCTCTGATATTTAAAAAAAAATTTCTTTCATTTCATTAAATAATCTCCACTGTTCAAAACCGAGGTTTATTATATTATTTTTTATTACTTCTAATTTTAGAGCTTTATAGTTTTCATGATAAAACTCTGAAATCTTAATCACTTTTTTCGAATCAACTATTAAATATAAATACTCGTAAGAACCTGAACGCGATTGAACAACAGAAGTCTTATACCCTATAACTTCTTTAAATAAGTAACTTTTAGTAGGGCCCAGTCCACAAAACGACTTTTTCGAAATTGAATCAACAGAGAAAACCACACTGATTAATTTCGTCCGCAATTCTCCAAAAAACAATAAAGAAAAAAAATATAAGAAAAACAAAGTAAAAAATAAAATAAAGAGAAAGCCGCCCTTATCAGAAGTAGGAGTATAATTTGCAACGAAAAAAAATATCAAAAACAACATTAGCGTCGATATTGACACTACTAATACCACAGACCAAATTTTAAACTTTGACTTTACTCCTTCCATTTCTAAAAAACCGTATCCTCAATAACATCCGCATGAAACGGATAATCTGTAGTTGAATGCAAACCCCTGCTTTCCTTTCGTGCCATAGCCGACTTAATCACCAGGTAAGAAACCTGTATCAGATTTCTCAACTCACAAAGCTTTACCGATAATTTTGTCTTTTTATAAAAATCTTCCGTTTCTTCATGCAATAAACCAAGGCGACGCATCGCTCTTTCCAGCCTAAAATCTGACCGTACTATACCCACATAATCATTCATTACCTTCTGCATCTCCCGAACATTATGGGTAACCAAAATATCTTCGTTTGATAGCTGAACACCTTTTTCATCCCAGTCAGGTATATTTTCAGGTATTGCTATATCGTTAAACTGTGCAATCGCGTCTTTATAAATACGATGTGCAAACACCAAAGCTTCTAATAATGAATTAGAAGCCAGCCTGTTAGCTCCATGCAAGCCAGTTGAAGAACATTCTCCGCAGGCATATAATCTTAATAATGAGGACCTTCCCACATGATCAACCATCACACCTCCACACATATAATGACAAGCCGGTGCAACAGGTATCATATCACGGGTCATATCAATACCAATATCCAGACATTTAGCATATATATTAGGAAAATGGTTCAAAATATCTTTCTTACTCCGATGCCTTATATCTAAATAAACAAAATCTTCACCCGATTTTTTTATTTCCGCATCGATAGCCCTAGCCGTAATATCCCGCGGAGCTAATGATTTCCGTTCATCATACTCCTGCATAAATTCCTCACCATTGGTGCGTTTTAACACACCTCCAAAACCACGTACAGCTTCAGATATTAAAAAAGATGGATATTCACCCGGATTATATAACGCTGTAGGATGGAATTGGATAAACTCCATATTCCTTACTTTTCCCTTCGCCCTATATACCATTGCAACACCATCGCCCGTTGCTATGGTTGGATTAGTGGTAATAGAATAAATATGTCCTGCACCGCCCGATGCCATCACAGTTACCTTTGCAAGTATCTTCTCAACATTCCTCGTCTCGTTATTAAAAGCATAAATACCATAACAGGTAATATCAGTAGTCGATTTATCTACAAATACACCCAAATGGTGCTGCGTTATTAAATCAACAGCAAAATAATGCGTGAGGATTTCGATATTGGGATTATGATGAATCTGCTCTAATAAAGCTCTTTCTATCTCGAACCCAGTAATATCCTTATAATGTAACACCCTGAATTCAGAATGGCCGCCTTCTTTAGCAAGATCATAAAAGCCTTCATTAGTTTTATCAAAGTTAGTACCGTAGTCAATAATCTCTCTAATTCTGTCCGGACCTTCTTTAACTACAGCTTCTACAACTTCCTTATCACATAAGCCATCACCGGATATTAACGTGTCCTGAATGTGCTTTTCAAAAGAATCATCTTTTTTATCAACAACTACCGCGACGCCACCCTGGGCATACTTAGTGTTCGACTCATCTTCATTTGACTTTGTGACTATCAGTACCTTACCATGTTTCGCCGCCTTTAGTGCAAAACTTAATCCGGCTATACCCGAACCTATCACAAGGAAATCAACAGTCCTGGTCATATCCTATATATAAAGTGTAAAAAAATATTGGTGTGTTAATAAGGGGCATAAAACTTGTTAATACAATGTAAACAAATACTTAATAACTAATAACCCGGTTGATAACCTCAATTTTTATTAAAATTCTAATAATTTTTAACCGACTTTTGCCCTTACAAAGCATCAAAGCTAACATTTTACAAAGTAATAAAGTATTAACAAATAAGTTTTAAAAGAAAATGTCGCTTATCATACTAACTTAAAAATCAATATAATAAGCAACAAAAAAGTTACATTTTTTGTTAATAAATTATTAGAAAAAACTTTTTACCCTGATTTGAAAACTAGTTTTAAACATAACTAACACACCAATAACAATAGTTTATTTATATATATAAAACTAGTTGTTATTAATTGAATTGTTGAAATGGATACCTTAGCAGAAATAAACTTAAACGGATTTGTGGATGAATATGTTGACCCATCCCTCGATCTTTTTGATGAAATAGAGAAGTTAAAAAAAGAAAAAAATGCTGTTATTCTTGCTCATTATTACCAGGAACCTGATATACAGGATATTGCCGATTACATTGGTGATAGTTTGGGGTTATCGCAACAAGCAGCAAAAACAGATGCCGACATTATCGTTTTCGCCGGCGTTCATTTTATGGCCGAGACAGCCAAAATATTATCTCCTTCAAAAAAAGTTTTACTACCCGACGCGAAGGCGGGCTGCTCATTAGCAGATAGTTGTCCGCCGCATTTGTTTAAAAAGTTTAAGGAGCAATATCCTGATCATTTGGTAATAACTTATGTGAATTGTACAGCTGAACTGAAGGCCATGAGCGATATAGTTTGTACATCGAGCAACGCAATAGGGATTGTGGAGAGTTTACCAAAAGACCAGAAAATAATTTTTGGACCGGATAAAAACCTTGGTGCTTACGTAGCAAAGAAAACAGGAAGAGATTTAGTTTTATGGAACGGAGCCTGCATGGTACATGAAATTTTTTCGAGGGAAAAAATAACCCGCTTAAAAGAAAGATACCCAGGCGCGAAATTGTTGGCGCATCCCGAATGTGAAGACGTTATACTTCAAATGGCCGATTATATCGGTTCAACAACAGGGATATTAAAATATGCCACTAATCGTCCTGAGAAGGAATTTATAGTGGCTACAGAGTCGGGCATTCTTCATGAGATGCAGAAACTAAACCCTGATAAGGTGTTTATTCCGGCGCCACCGAATAATAAATGTGCCTGCAACGATTGTCCGCATATGAAGCGCAATACTTTAGAAAAACTTTACCTGTGTTTAAAGAATGAACTGCCGGAAATAACCGTACCGCAGCATATTATTGAAAGAGCTGTAAAGCCAATTGAAAGAATGCTGGAAATATCAGCGAGTTTGGGGTTGTAAATTTATCCTCCATGTCATTTCGAACATAGTGAGAAAACTTTACCACCTTGTTTCGGCTGCGTGCCGCGTGGTAAAGTTTTCTCCTTCCCGAAATAAATTCGGGACAGGCTGTTCCTCGTCGAAATGACA
>DASYEP010000119.1:0-18014 GCA_036498965.1 Mucilaginibacter sp. | reverse complement strand
ATGCCCCTTCAAATAAGGTATAGATTTCATCTGCCAAATCTTCTTTTCCTATTGGTTCCAGTAAACTGCTAAAAAGCCTCCTCACACCGTTCTTTTGTTTTTTTATCTGCGTTACAACACGCTCTGTCTCTTTCGGAATCTCAGCAATAATATTCAGGAAATTACAACCATAATACTCCTTTTCCTGTACAAGACTGATCAGGTAATCGAATACAGCTAAAACTTTATCTTTAGGGTCTTTAAATTTATTTGCCGCTGCCAATAAAGCTTCATCTGTAGCTGCTCCTGATGAGATTAAATACTCCATTAATATATCTTCCTTCGACCGGAAACTTGCATACAACGACGATTTTACCACCCCGGATTCTTCGATTATCTGATTAATACCTGTATTTCCGTATCCCTGCTTATAAAATAAGCGGGAGGCTGTATCGATAATTGTTTGCCGGATAGCATTTTTTCTCTCGTTGCGCATAAGTCAAAGTTAATACAAAGAGATCAAACAGACAAGTCTGTTTTAATCAAATGTTTAGAAATTCTGAAGCTATTTCTTTTTCGCGGTTAATTCTTCAACCATTCCCAATGTGTTTTTATTTGTAGGACCTGATGTGAATAATTTCGATGTCATTTGGAAGCAGAGATATACATGATAATGCAGGATATTATATCTTAGCATCATCAAAATCATTATCCATGAAAAAATTATTTATCATTATCATTACAATCGCAGTGTTTACCGCGGCAAATACTTATGCCCAGTTAACACCGCAACCCAGCTCAACGCAAAGTATTGTTCAGGATTTTGGCCTCGGAAAAATTAACCTCGTTTACTCCCGTCCGGATGTTAAAGGCCGTAAAATATTTGGAGACATGGAGCCTTACGGAGCTGTTTGGCGCACGGGGGCTAATTCGGCCACAGTAATTAAATTCAGCGATGACGTAACCATGGAAGGTAATAAGATACCGGCAGGCGAGTATGGCCTGTTTAGCATTCCCGGCGAAAGCGAATGGACAATCATCATTAGTAAACAGCCAAAGCAGTGGGGTGCCTATTCTTACAAAGAAGCTGACGACTTTTTGCGCTTTAAAGTAAAAACAGAGCACCTGGCAACGCTAACAGAAACGATGACCCTTGCTTTTACCAATGTAACCACCACCGCCTGCAATTTGCAAATGATGTGGGAACATAGCGGTTTCACTATCCACATGACAACCGATATCGACGCCAAGGTAATGGCACGGATCGATTCGGCTATGAACACTGCTAACAAGCCTTACTACGCCGCTTTGATTTATTATTACAACAACAATAAAGACATGGACAAAGCTTTGACCTGGGCAACAGAGCTGGAAAAAGACAAGAACTTTCCGCCGTTTGTTCCTAAATTATGGAAAGCACGTGTATTATTAAAAAAGGGTGATAAAGCGGCCGCCATTGCCACAGCTAAGGAAGGCGTAAAACTTGCTGCCGATGCGAAAACAGATGAGTATGTACGTTTAAACAACGAGGTAATTGCGCAGGCAAGCAAATAACGTTTTAAATCATTCACAAACAAAAATCCTTGCCAAAATTAATTAGCAAGGATTTTTGTTTTTTCATTAATTATTACCCGCTACCCCGGGGGCAGTAATCTTAGATTGCTATACCGTGACCATAGCCTTACCGGTGAAATGCAGTGGTAAGCATCTATAAGAGGTTTACATAAAAAAAACATTGAATTTATGTCCGTCGGGGTCTGCGAAAACAAAACCATAATAGGCTTTACCAAACTCCTCGGGCTTCGAAATTATTGTGCCGCCTGCTGCTATAACATCTTTCTCCCAATTGTTAACTTCCTCTTTGCTTTCGGCTCCAAGGGTGAATATAATTTCATTCCCCTGTTTTAGATCGGCTACTTCGCCTTTGAGTGCTGGTTTTAAAATATCTTTTAAAAAAAAGTGCATCACAAAATCGTCTTCTCCGACGCGAAAGCTGGTTAGTTCTTTGGATGGTTTGCCATTAGGCTCAAACCCCACCTTAGTATAAAATTTGGTTGTGCGCTCCAAATCTTCTACGGCTAAATTCGCCCAGATTTTTTTTGCTCTCATAATTTTTTAGTTTAAGGAACAATCGGTTAGTTCGATATTTTTGAAAAGCAACTATCATACCAGAAGCCCGTTGTTCGATCTGGCGTCGTCTTTAATTGCTGTTTTATAAGTTATATCTTTTATCACGTCATCCAGCTCGTTGGCCGATAGCGATATGTATTCGAGCATCTGATTTATTTCGCTGTTATTTGCGGTGTTTTTTAACAAATCTATTAGCCCCATTAGTCTGGCGAGGGGAGCTCTTACAATATGTGATTGTATCCAGGAAATCTCCTGCAGTTTCTCGTTTTGCTCTTCTACTGCCTTTACATAATTTAATCGCTCGGTTATGTCGGTGGCAATAGTCACTTTCGCTTTTTTACCTTTATAGCTGATAAAATTACTTCGAATGTCAACATGAATAATTTCTCCGTTTCTTTTAAGGTGCTTGTAAACTCCGAAACTTGTCTTTTTTAAGCAGTTGTCATCTATTCTTAAACCCTCTTCGAGCGTTGGAATTTCTGAAGATGGCCTTATCTGACGCAGATTCATTCTTAAAAGTTCACCCTTATTATATCCATAGTGTTTTATGAAAGCCGCATTAGCATCTAAAAAGTTTAAAGAACCGAGGTCGAATACAAACATAGGGAGTGGACTCATGTGAAATAATTCATTGTAATTTTTTTCCGAAACCTCCAGCTCTGATATTACTTTTTTTCGCTCTTTGCTGTACAAAATGCTTTTATACAGCGATACCGAGGTTAGCTCTTCTTTTAACATATAGTCTGATATTCCTAATGAAAGAGACTTTACACCAAACGCAAGATCAGGATACCCTGTTAAAACTACAACAGGAATATCTATACAGAGTTGAACTATATTGGTGATTAGCGGGATACCTGTTTTGTCAGGTAATGACAGATCCAGCAACACCACATCAAATTGATTATTATCAGAAGTCAAAAATTTTACGGCTTCAGCAAAATTTTTGGCCCGAACCAGGTCGAGCGAGGTAATCTGTTCTGATAGAAATTCTTCAACGAGGGCAAAATCACCCGGATTATCTTCTATTACCAAAATTCGAAATTCTCTTTTTTCTGCTGCCATTTTGTTGTGTTTCGGTGTACATTTGAATATTGGAATTTTATCGGGGATGCTGCCATCCCGGCTACCGGAGTTATTACCTCGTTCCCATATCTATAATAGAAAATAATTGTAGATGATGGCATCTGCAGATATAATTTCTGGAAAGGGTGGGTCGGTAAAAGGAAGTCTTACTTCCTGGTTACGATGATAGCTTGAAGTGTCGCATTCCTTGTTGAAACAATAGGGGTAATAAAGACTAATTGCCTGCCTCATGGCCTGATTATTTGGTTATATCAAAATTGGCAAAAGTAATGCTTATGGAACATAGAAGTAATTATAAAAACTTTGTAGTAGTTTGTTTGACAACTGAACAGATACTTAATTACCGCCGGTGAGAACTTTGCTATTTTAAAATAAAATGAAACTGATTTTTGCGACGAATAAAATGCTTATTGCGCTAATGCATTAACTCAAGGGTAACTATAAAAGGTTTAACAAACTACTTTGTCAACTAGTGAATCATACCAATTTTTGTGTAATGGCGTAGGTGGTGAGCTCTGCGTTATTTTTAAGCCGCATTTTTTCGAGGATGCGGGCTCTGTATGTGCTGATGGTTGGTGTGCTGAGGCATAGTATGTCGGCTATTTCCGACACTGTTTTACCTGATGCGATCAAAAGAAGCGTTTGGTATTCTCTATCTGATAAAAGCTCATGTGGCTCTTTGGCGGTATTGTCGTCCATCATTTCAAGAAATTTTTCGGAAAGGGAAGCAGACACATATTTCTTGCCATTCAAAATTTTATTGATGGCTTTTACCAATTCTGCGTCTGCGGCGTCCTTTGAAAGATATCCCGAGGCGCCCATTTTTAAAGCTCTCAACGCAATTTGGTCTTCACTGTGAAAACTGAACATCAGTACGGGAATTTTTAGTTTCTCTGCTCTTATTTGTTTTAGAATGTCCAATCCGCTCCTACCTGGCAAATCAATGTCAAGTATTAAAATATCCCATTCCGTTTCTTTCAGTCTCTGAAATACTTCTGAGTAATTTGTTGCCTCGCCAAACTGCAGGCCGGGAAATTCGCCGGCGCAAATCTGTTTTACACCCTTCCTAATTGCCGAGTGATCGTCCGCTATCAGTATCTTCTTTGCCATTTATGTTTAAATTAAATTCAATCAGGGTGCCTTTATCGGGAAAACTACTGATCTTCAGATCGGCCCCTATAATGTTAGCGCGTTCTTGCATATTTAATAACCCCATTGACAATAAATTATGTAGCCCCTCAGGTTTAATTCCTTTTCCATTGTCAACGATTTTTATCCACAGCGTTCCGGCTTTATTTTCGATTCTAATGTCGACTGTACCAGCTTCGGAGTGTTTGGTAATATTTGTCAATGCTTCCTGGCAAATGCGAAAAATGTTGATTTCGACGGTTTTAGAAAGTACAGGCTGTTCGATATCAACGTAAAGATTACTTTCTACGCCTGTTTTCTTTTCAAATTCGCTCACAAGCCATTCTATAGCTGCAAACAACCCCAGTTTGTCGATCAGGGCAGGCCGCAATTCATTGGCAATTTGTCGGAGCGATAGTATACTGGTGTCAACCTCCATTAATATCGTATTTATAATTGGTTCCATCCAGCTGTCGGCACCGGCATTTTTTTTCAGTGAAGACAGCGACATTTTAAGTCCTGACAGCTGTTGCCCAAATTCGTCGTGAATCTCTCGTGCTATTCGCGAGCGCTCTTCTTCCAATACATCATTTAATCGTTTTGCGAAGTTCCTGGCTCTCTTTTCAGACACTTCCAGATCAGACACAATCCTTTTACGTTCTATGTTATAAACTATACTTTTGTAAAGAGACAGAGAAGTTAATTCGTCCTTTAACAGGTAATCGGAAACGCCCAATGATAGCGATTTTACCCCGAAAGAAAGATCGGCGTACCCCGTTAAAACTATCACCGGTATATTTAAACTAATTTCAACTATGTTCTGAATGAGCTGTATCCCGGTTTTATCGGGGAGCGAAAGATCTAATAAAATAATGTCGAATAGATCATTTCCGTTCGACAGAATCTTTATAGCGTCGTGGTAATTCTTTGCACTCGAGATGGCAGGAGCATCCATTTGCTCCAGCAAAAACTCTTCAACCAGTGCGAAATCACCGGGATTATCTTCAATTACTAAAATAGTATAGTCGTCTTTGTTGGGCATAACACTTTCATTTAGCCGGAATTGAAACAATATTGATCCAAAAGTCTTCGATCTTTAGAATCGCCTTCATAAAATCAGCAACATCAATCGGTTTTGTGATATAGCAGTTTACATGATTTTTATAAGATGTAAGTATATCCTTCTCAGAGGATGAAGTGGTTAACATGATTACAGGGATATTCCTGTACCTTTCGTTATTTTTAATATATGTCAATACCTCATGTCCGCTCATTTTAGGCAGGTTTATGTCCAGTAAAACAAGGTGAGGTACATCGCTTTTTTTGGTCAAACCCTCAAAGAAGTTTATGGCTTCCTTACCGTCTCTTATAGCTATTATTTTATTTACGATTTTACTTTCTTCAAAAGCTTCAGTCGTAAGCAGTATATCACCTTCATTATCTTCTACCAACAAAATATTTATGGCTTTCATGATTAGTAATTTTTTAAGAGTGTGAAATAGAACGTGCTGCCTTCGCTAACAACTGACTTGACCCAAATTTTTCCTCCCACGGTTTCGATGATTTTTTGGCTATCGCCAGGCCCATGCCCGTACCAGAGTATTCGTCTTTGTTATGCAAGCGCTGAAAAATGATAAATATCTTATTTCTATAAGCAAATCGTACCGTAACTCATTAGCAATTATTTTTTCCGTATCTTCTTTTACACGCCGTTCCAGTTCGACATTAATCTCCTCTTTTCGCTCTTTCTCTTTTTTTTGTTCAGTAATATCACGCGTAACTTTTGCAAATCCCAGCAATTTTTTATCATTATCGTAAAGAGGCGTAAAAACAACGTTAACCCAAAATGTGGAGCCGTCTTTTCTTACTCTCAAACCCTCGTCTTCATATGAGCCATTTTTCAAGGCTTCACTTAAATTATGCTGAGGTTCCCCTTTTCCATTGTCGGCAGTAGTGTAAAAAACAGACATATGCATTCCGACAATTTCATCTTTGTGATATCCCTTGATATTTTCACCGCCTTTATTCCAGCTTATAATGTATCCTTCCGGGTCGAGCATGAAAATTGCATAGCCTTTTACGCTGGAGACCAGCAAGCCTAAAAGTTTTTCATTAATATCTTGATTCAATCCGGGTTTTTTCATGGCGTAAAATACTGCGGTAAAACGTAGTCAATTTATATTGCAAAAGCGGTTTCCGCCAATTCCCCATAAAAAATCAACTCGAATTCCGTAGCGGCAGGTTAGGGGAAGTTACTGCTAAAGATTGTTATATATATGTTATTAGTCAACCCGTGTTTTAACGGTATCTTCAAAAGACATTAATGTCTTTTGAAGATACCGTTAAAATTGTGCTCAGACGAGCAAGCGATCGTTTTAGGTCTCTACAATAATTGGTTTTTTTAAATTTACTAAACATGACAGTTGATTGCAAATATTTTAAGCAAAAATTATCATGCCAGATATTTCTTTATTTTGAAAAACCAATCATCGGGGTTAAAGGGCTTGGTTATATGGCCGTGCATACCAGCAATTTTCACCCGCTCTCTAATATTGCTTGTAGTGGATGCTGTCGGTGCAATAACGGGCGTATTTGCCGGATTCGCTTACATTAGCCGCAGCTGTATATCCGTCTATTACAGGCATCTGAAGATCCCTCAATACCAGGTCACAGTCTTCTGATTTAAGCATGTCTACTGCAACTGTTCGCCCCGCGCGATTTTAAACCCCTGTTAGTCAGTAAAACATTAATAAGGTTAAGCTGCCATTTGAATAATCAAATACAACCTGGTGAAGTATGAATTGATATCCAAAACAAAGCCCTCCCGGATCACGGGGAGGGCTTCTAATCACACAACCACACTTATCACGCTCATTACTACCCCACATTCACTTTTCCACTATGCTTTTCAGCTAAAAAAACACTTATTAATTGCTACCTGATGGCCAGTTATACGCCGCGTTGCACAGGCGTTCCTGTCGGCGGGGGTATGAAAGTATTGTGGTATTTTCGTTGTCACAACGGTTAGCTATTTTCCAAATAGTATGAGCTGGTTTATATCAGGTTCAAGGGGACTGAAAAAAAGCAATTTGTAACAATATCACAAACGATCAATCTCACTGGAGTTTATCAACCGACACGTTATGCAATTGATTAAGAAATATTCGGTTTTAATTGGAGTAGTAATTTCTTTATTTTTAATGTTGACAGCAATTTCAATTTATCCGGGCGGATCAATGTTCGATGAAAATTCTATTGGCTTTGACTGGACAAAAAACTTTATGAGCAACCTGTTTGGCGTCAGGGCGTTAAATGGCTCCCAAAACCCCTCTAGAATTTGGGCTTACGCGGGAATGATTTTGCTTCCATGTAGTTATGCGATATTCTTCGTTAATATGTCGAAAAAGATACCAGAAAAAAAGGCTGCCAATATTCTAAAATATGGAGGTATAGCTAATGTTCTTTTCACATTTTTAACCGTAACACCTTTGCACGACTTAATGTTAATCATATCAACTACCTTGTTGTGGACGTGTTTAATTGTTATCACGGTTTTTATCCTAAAGACAAGACTTCATTTATTTAAACTCTTTGGAGTAATTACTCTTTTGATGTTTTATTATGGTGTATACTTATGGGGCATAAGTGATTGGAGTTTATTACCGATAATGCAAAAAATAAATTTTATCAGTTCAACATTATTAATTTTGGGGCTCGAGTATTTTACGGGGAAAGAAGACTTTGCTCACATTAAATCAAGAACACATAGAAAATTGATAACGGAGCGCTAACGTCGGTTTTGCAATAATGAGCAAACGGAAAATTTGAGTATACACACTCAATAACTCATTACTAAAAATAAAGGCAGTTAAATTATCTAATGGGTTTATCGGCGGCTTATTAAATCGGCCGGTGAAATTGCAAGGTCTATCGATTGCTATCACCGCTTAATTAAAAAGAAAATTTTTAACCTTTCTATTGAAAATTACCGAATTAACTTTATCTTGAACAAAGTTTTCTAAGATTATAAGCCATTAGCACCCATTTTCTGGATTTGTCTGACATTTTATCTAATACGTCAGGATTATTTATTTGAGCGTTTAGCCATTAACACCGTCAATTCATTAATAAAAAGAAAATATTTTCATCCTTACCTAAAGTATTAGTCAGCCATGAAACAATTCACAGCAACCAATTTTACAAACGACTGCACCATTGATGAGGATTTTGAACCAACCCTCATAAAGATGAACAGCATTGCACAGAAGTACAATATTACCGTGTTCGTAAATTCTTCGTTCAGGATTGACGCCAATGTAGTCGGGGCTATTGTCACTCCTGCTACACATAGCAATCACATGATCGGTCATGCAATTGATTGCAACTTAGAACTGGACGGCGCCTTTTATAACTCCGCGCGAATGCAGACTGATACAGGGGTTGTACGACAATTCATTAACGAGGTGAAGGCCGCAGGCATCCGGTGGGGTGGCGACTTTGGTAAACCTGATCCTGTTCATTTTGATGACGGTCTGAATATTAAAGATATAGCCACATGGACAGCGAAATATAACCAACTTCACAACATAGCATAAATATCACGCTGGCTAAGGTCCACACTTAGTCGAATAAAATTTCGCGCGTCCACATCGCCCGATTCAAGTATACTATCTGCGGTGGTGCCGTTACTATATAAAATATAACAAAAAAGCCGCTCTACTTTCGTAAAGCGGCTTTGTAGCCCATATTGGAGCTTTTCGAACCCCTTTTTAGAGGATTTAAGGCTGTTAGCGGTATTGGATTTGTTTAAACCATTTATTGCAAGTCGTATATAATGAAATTCGGCGCCAATGTGCTGAATACTGATTGCCCCGATACCCCCTCCCATCACTTACCTCAAAAAATAATTGAAGAACAATTTGCGCAACTCAAAAGTTGCATATATATTTACAACACGCAACCTTCAGGTTGCTTAATAAAATGCTGAACGATGAAACAAGATATATTCCAGGCCATAGCTGACCCAACACGAAGGGCTATTTTAACTTTAATTGCTATTCAGTCATTAACACCAAATGCAATGGCAGAAAAGTTTGATATGAGCCGGCAGGCGGTATCAAAACATATTAAAGTATTACACGAGTGTGATTTGATTAAACCCGAGCAGAGCGGCCGGGAAATTTATTATCACTTTAATGCGAAAAAAATGCAGGAATTAGACCATTGGATAGCCCAATTCAGGAGAAACTGGGAAACTCAATTTAATCAACTTGATCAGGTATTATTAACAATGAAAAAACAGAAAAAATGAACAACGATTTGCTATTTGATTTTAACGTCGACAAGGCAGCGAAAATGGTATACATCACCAGGGAATTTAATGCCGGACAGTCATTGGTATGGGATGCCTTTACCAAACCCGAACTGCTGGACCAATGGGGTGCACCTGCACCTATGCGCGCCAAAACCAAATATATGGATTTTAAAGTAGGGGGGCGTAGGTTTTACGCGATGATAAGCCCCGATGGGCAGGAGCGTTGGGCGGTACAGGAATTTACTTCCATTACCCCGAAAACTAATTTTAAGATGTACAATGCGTTTGCTGATAAGGACGAAAACAGGGAGCTGCCGGGTTCGGACTGGGACTACAATTTCAGTGAACAAAATGGCATCACAGGGTTGATATTACCATTTTTAACGAATCGTTTGAGCGGTTGGAGAAATTATTGGAGGGCTTCAAAATAGGCTTCACCATGACCTTAAAAAACCTGGAAGAACTGTTAACAACGTTATCGTAACTACCACACATTCGTTACCGCGATGCGTAACACGGCAAAACTTAAGTATAAAATTTAACATTTTAAAAATAAATATTATGAGAGCAATTAATCCCTGGATTAACTTCAACGGAAATGCCGAAGAAGCATTCACTTTTTACAAATCAGTTTTTGGCGGAGAGTTCGCGAAGATCGTGCGTTTCAAGGACTTATCGAGCGCCGAGTTTCCAATGGCAATGGCAGAAAATGATGCAAACAAGATCATGTACATTGCTTTGCCCATTGGCAAAAACAATGTGTTAGTAGCGAATGACATTCCCGAATTTATGGGCCTGGTAAACGAAAACGAAAATAGGTCTAAAATATTCGTTAACGCTGAAAGCCGTGAAGAAGCAGACCAAATATTTAACGGACTATCAGCAGGCGGAGATGTTGAAGGGCCCATTGGCGACAGCCCCTGGGGTACTTACGCCGGCATGTTTAGGGATAAATACGGCATAGAATGGATTGTGGAATTTGACGCAACCGATAACCGGTAAATTCAAGAGAAGGAAACTACGAACGCCGAATAATAGTTTGACAGCGTAGCGGGTTCCGTATTAAATTGAACTTCCAGCTTATGGTCGGTGTTTTCGCCATACCATAAATAAGAACAGCCTCAGACGAAAATCTGAGGCTTCTTTTTTGGGTAACCTTAGGAGAATCGAACCCCAGGTATGAGTTTAAACGCAATAGAAGCACATTTAAAAACACCTAAAAAGCAAAAACCCTCTTTATTTGCCGTAAAGAGGGTTTGTAGCCCGTAGGGGAATCGAACCCCTGTTTCTAGAATGAAAATCTAACGTCCTAACCCCTAGACGAACGGGCCTTTTTTCAAGTCTTGAGTCTTTAGTTTTAGTTAAAAGTCAACTTGTGACTCAGAACTATGGGCTTTCGACTCAAACCCTCCCCTTATTTTGGGATTGCAAAGATAAAGTTTTAAAAAGAAAATTAAAATAAAGTTGAAAAAAAATTAAAGGAGTCCGAAAGTCGGAAAGTCCGGAAGTCCGAAAGAAGCTTCGGGATCCCAAATGCTTGAAAAAGGACGAGTAATCTGTTCTTTCGGCTTTTGGCTTCCAACCTATAGCTTTCGGACTTTACTGACTTCCGGACTTTCCCGACTTCCACCAAGTTTTACATTCCTCAAACAAAACAATTGCTAAGTTTTTTAGATATTTATTATTAATCAGCATATCTTTATAAACAAATCTATCCGACTATATGAAAGCAATTTGGAACAACCAGGTTATTGCTGAAAGCAATGATACGGTAGTAGTTGAAAACAATCATTATTTCCCTAAAGACAGCGTAAAGGCTGAATATCTTAAACCGTCGCCCACGCATACAACATGTCCCTGGAAGGGTTTGGCATCGTACTATAGTCTCGATGTTGATGGCAAGCACAATCCCGATGCAGCATGGTATTATCCTGAGCCAAAACCGGCCGCAGCAAACATTACCGATTATGTAGCGTTTTGGAAAGGCGTTAAAATAACGGAGTAGCATGAAACAATACGATGCAATTGTAATAGGAGCCGGACAAGCGGGCGGTCCCTTAGCCAAAAAACTTGCCCTGGCTGGGAAGAAGACCTTGCTGGTTGAAAAACGCTGGATTGGCGGCACTTGCGTAAATGATGGCTGTACGCCCACCAAAACCATGGTTGCATCGGCAAAAATGGCTTACCTTGCGGGTAGGAGCCAGGAACTCGGCGTAAAAATAAAAGGGTATTCTGTTGATTTGCCGAAAATAAAAAAACGTAAAGACGAGGTTGTACACCTGTTCCGGGACGGCAGTCAGAAAGGTTTGGAGGCTACCAAAAACCTCACCTTAATATTTGGCGAAGCAACCTTTACCGGCAATAAGACAATTGAAGTAAAACTGAACGACCACGGTGAAAAGGAATTTAAAGCCGATTTATTTTTTTTAAACACAGGCGCCAAAACTGTTATCCCGGATATTGAAGGGTTAAAAGATATCGACTTTTTAACCTCTACGACCATCATGGAACTTAATAAGATACCTGATCATCTGCTGATAGTGGGCGGCAATTATATCGGTTTGGAGTTCGGACAAATGTTTCGCCGTTTTGGAAGCAAGGTTACTATTGTAGAAAGATCGGGCAGAATAGTTTCGCGCGAAGACGAGGATGTGTCGGAGGAGTTGGACAAAATTTTAAAGGCCGAAAAAATCACTATTCTTACCAACGCAGTAACTACCGGTTTTAAACAAAAAAAGGGCGATAAGATTACGGCCACGATAAAAACTGCCGACAGCGAACAAAAAATTAAATGTTCGCATGTTTTGATAGCGGTTGGTCGCGCAGCGCAAACCGAAGCTTTAAATTTATCAAAAACCGGTGTCGAAATTGATGAACGCGGCACCATAAAAGTAAACAACAAGCTGGAGACTAACATAAAAGGTATTTATGCCCTGGGTGATGTTAAGGGTGGTCCGGCTTTTACGCATATCAGCTATAATGATTATACCATCGTTTACCGTAACCTGGTTAAAAACGAAAATCTCACTACAGATAACCGCCCGGTACCCTATTGCATGTTTACCGACCCGCAAATGGGCTGTATAGGCATAAATGAAACTGAAGCTAAAAAACGCAAACTAAATTTTAAGGTGGCAAAATTGCCAATGAAATACGTGGCACGCGCTATTGAAACCGGCGATACCCGTGGTTTTATGAAGGCTATAGTTGATCCTGATAGCAAACTAATATTAGGTGCAACTATCCTAGGTACCGAAGGCGGCGAAACCATGACCGTATTGCAAATAGCTATGATGGGCGGTATTACTTATGAGCAGATACGGTATTGCGTTTTTGCTCATCCGCTGTATGCTGAATCACTAAATAACTTGTTTATGGCCCTTGAAGGTTAGCCAATTTTATGATAAAAGTTGAACAACTCAGCAAGCACTTTGGCACAGTAAAAGCCGTAAATGAAATCTCTTTCGAAGTAAAGGAGCATGAAAACCTGATATTGCTGGGTACCAGCGGTTGCGGAAAAACCACAACCCTTAAAATGATTAATCGGCTCATTGAGCCCACGCACGGAAAAATTTTCATTGACAATAAAAACATTCATGACCAACCGTCAGAAATTTTGAGAAGAGGCATAGGTTACGTATTACAGAATAACGGCCTTTTTCCGCATTATACCGTTGCCGAAAATATTGCCGTTGTTCCCCAATTGTTAGGTTGGGACAAGAAACGGACTGAAAAAAGGGCTTTGGAATTGCTGGAAAAGCTGCATTTGTCTGCGAATTATCTTAATGTTTATCCTAATGAGCTAAGTGGAGGTCAGCAGCAGCGTATAGGACTGGCAAGAGCTTTGGTAGCCGATCCGCCGGTATTATTGATGGATGAACCTTTCGGAGCTTTGGACAATATAACCCGCGCAAAAATCCATGCCGAGTTTAAGGCATTGGACGAACTGAAAAGGAAAACCATCATCATGGTAACCCATGATGTTCAAGAAGCCTTTGAACTCGGTAACCGCATTTGCCTGATGGATAGCGGAAAAATAATACAGGATGGCACTCCGTACCAGCTGCTCTTTAACCCGGTAAATGATTTTGTTAAGAGCTTTTTGCAGGAGCAACGCCTGCAACTGGAATTCAAAACCATTAAGTTAATGGATATTTGGGAATTGCTGCCCGCGTTAAATAAGGAAGTTAAACGTTCCTCCATTTCAACCGATATCGATCTATGGTCCGGCCTGGAACAGTTCAGGTTTGATGAATCGGAAACAGTAAATATCAAAAACAGGGACAATCACGAAGTAAGGTCTGTTGGCTTTGAACAATTGATGGCTGCATTTTATAAATACAAAAAAAGGCAGGCACATGAATGAGCAACAACAAACCTTATGGGAGTTCATGGCGCAACAGTCGGATAAACTGGCTATGCAAACGCTGCAGCATATCGGCCTTACGTTTATTTCGCTTTTTATAGCCGTGCTTATCGGTTTGCCATTGGGCATATTTATTACCCGCAAAAAGCAATTTTCCGGCGCAATTTTAGGTGTTGCAGGTATATTGCAAACCATACCAAGTATAGCCTTATTGGGTTTTATGATCCCGGTATTGGGTATCGGCGCTAAGCCCGCTATAGCTGCACTTTTGCTTTATGCCCTACTGCCCATTATCCGCAACACTTTTACAGGTATTGATGGCGTTGATGCCTCGGTTAAAGAAGCTGCTGTTGCCATGGGCATGAGTAAATGGCAGGTATTGTTTAAAGTGGAATTGCCTTTAGCCATGCCCGTCATTTTTGCGGGTATCCGTACCGCTACGGTAATAACGGTTGGTGTGGCTACGCTTGCCTCGTACATAGCAGCTGGTGGCCTCGGAGAGTTTATTTTTGGCGGAATATCTCTTAACAATACTAATATGATATTGGCAGGAGCCATTCCCGCCGCCCTGCTTGCCATCTTATTTGATTTTTTACTTTCCCGGCTTCAAAAACTAAATCTCAAAAAAATAAAAGTTGCTACTCTCACACTCCCCGCACTACTCATCATATTATCTTCTTTATATTTTATTCCCTCAGCCTATGGCAGCAAATTGAAAGCTGGCTTTACGCCCGAGTTTATGGGGCGGCAGGATGGCAACCTGGGCTTGCAGTCTAAATATCGCTTAAAGATCCTGACGGTAGTCATCAGTGATGCAGTAATGTACAAAGCTGCCTATGAAAAACAATTGGATGTAATAAGTGGCTACTCCACCGATGGCCGGCTAGAGGCTTACAGCTTGGTGGTATTAAATGATGATAAACACATATTTCCGCCTTACTATGCTGCGCCAATTGTAAGGGAGGAGACATTGAATAAATTTCCGGAGCTTGAAAAAACACTGAATTTATTATCGGGAAAGATAAATGACAGCATAATGACCGCACTTAATTACAGAACTGACTACCTTCATGAAAGCCCCGAGAAAGTTGCAAAAGATTTCCTGGTCTCAAAGGATTTATGGAAACCGGAGCAGAAGGGTAATGAAGGAGTAATACGCATCGGGTCGAAAATTTTTGGTGAACAATACATCCTGGCAAATATGTATAGTATGTTGATTAAAGGATATACCAATTACGATGTTTCTACAAAAACAGGCCTTGGCGGAACCAAGATATGTTTCGATGCGCTTACTAACGATCAGATAGATTTTTATCCGGAATACACCGGTACGGGCCTGCTGGCAATTTTGCAGCCATCAACTAAAACCGTCGATTCTTTAACAGGCAGCAAGGAAGCAACCTATAATTATGTGCAAACGGAATTTCAAAAAAAATATAACATTACCTGGCTAAAACCAATCGGCTTCAATAATGCGTATGCTTTAATGATGCGAAAAAGACAAGCAAATAATTTACACATTAAAACAATTTCCGACCTCAAACGATATTTGGAAAGTAAGTGATACCAATGGAAACGGCAGAACAAACAACATCAACAGACATTTCAGACTGTTATATAAAGGTCCGGAAACGCACCGAACAGATTTGCAGTCATTTGCAAACCGAGGATTATGTGGTGCAGCCCGTAGTTGACGTGAGCCCGCCTAAGTGGCACATCGGGCATACTACCTGGTTCTTCGAAACTTTTATCCTGAAGCCTTATTTTATGGGATATCAGGAATGTAATCCCGATTACAACTATGTTTTTAACAGCTATTACGAAACTGTAGGCAACCGGGTAATCCGCACCGACAGGGGTAACCTGAGTCGCCCAACGGTTATTGAAATTTACCGTTACCGGGAATATGTGGACCGTGCGATGGAAAATTTTTTGTGTGAGGATGTTTCCGATGATGTAATGGAGTTGATGATTTTAGGATTAAATCATGAAGAGCAGCACCAGGAACTTTTATATACCGATATTAAATTCATTTTAGGGCACAATCCTTTATTCCCTGCTTACTCGAAGGATTATGTTTCACCAAAGGTTAAAAAATCAGGCGGCGATGCATTTATCAAACTAAAAGAGGGCATTTACGAGATAGGGCATAAGGGAAATGGTTTTTGTTTTGATAACGAGTTAAACCGGCACAAGGTTTATTTGAATGATTTTGAGATAAGCCCGAGTCTGGTAACCAACGAAGAATATTTAGAATTTATTAATAGCAGTGGTTATCACGATTTTAGACATTGGCATGCCGAAGGCTGGGATTGGGTAAAAACTAACAAAATTGAGTCCCCGCTTTACTGGCATTTAATCAATGACGAATGGCATCATTATACGTTTCATGGCCTTGAACCATTGAACCTGCACGATCCCGTTTGTCATATCAGCTATTTCGAAGCTTACGCTTACGCCTCGTGGAAGGGGTTGAGGTTACCAACAGAGTTTGAGTGGGAGGCGGCTGCCCCGCAATTTAGCTGGGGTAAAAGCTGGGAATGGACCGAAAGCTCTTACCTCCCTTACCCGGGATTTACGAAAGCGCCCGGCGCAATTGGCGAGTACAACGGGAAATTTATGGTGAACCAAAAAGTACTAAGAGGCGCATCGGAGGTTACGTCTCCAGGGCATAGTCGCATCACCTATCGCAACTTTTTTCAAACACATTTAAGATGGCAATTTACCGGCATAAGGCTTGTTAAATAAAATAATCCCCTACGAAAAACATGGAAACAGGAACAACGCAAATCGAACTGAAAAATACCTCGCATTGTAAAACAAGCCAGTTTTATGATGATGTGATAACTGGACTGCAGTCAACCCCGAAACGTTTAAATTCAAAATACTTTTATGACGCCAATGGCGATAAGCTATTTCAGGATTTGATGAATTGCGAAGAATATTATCCAACAAAATGTGAGCTGGAGATATTTTCGAAAAAGACCGCCGAAATTTGCAATGCTATTATAGGCGATGGCGATGCTTTCGACCTGATAGAATTAGGTGCAGGCGATGCGATGAAATCTACCTATCTCTTAAAATACCTGTTAGATCAGCAGGCTAATTTCACTTATTTGCCTATTGATATATCGGCCAACGTTATATCTTACCTTAACATAACCTTGCCGGTAACCCTGCCCGATTTGCAAATAACCGGCCTGAATGGCGAATATTTTCAAATGCTTGAAAAAGCCGCGTCAATTTCAAATAAACGCAAGGTAGTAATGTTTTTAGGTTCGAACATCGGTAATATGCAGGTTGATGTAGCCGAGCGCTTTTGTGGCGAACTGCGTAACCATTTATCAGACGGCGATATGTTGCTAATCGGATTCGACCTTAAAAAAAATCCAAAAACGATATTGGCTGCCTACAATGATAAGGGAGGAATAACTAAACGCTTCAACTTAAACTTACTGGAACGCATTAACCGGGAACTCAACGGGGATTTCGACGTATCGCAATTTGATCATTACCCAACTTACGACCTTGAAACAGGTGCTTGTAAAAGTTATCTCGTGAGCCTTAAAGATCAGCAGGTAAAAATAGGCGCTATAGAAACCATTCATTTTTTAAAGGATGAATTTATCGATATGGAAATATCCCAAAAGTTTACTGTCGAGCAAACGGATCAAATGGCAGTAAATAGTTCATTTAAACCAGTTAATCGTTTTTTTGACGAGAAGAAATGGTTTACCGATGTAATTTGGGTGGCAGAGTAGCTAATTTTAAAACGCCCAGTTCATGGAACTTGTTTCGGGACCTCTCAGGACAAGCGATGTGCTTAGTGTACATCCTGCATATTCGCTTGCATGGCGTATACTTTACATGTGAGGTGCCGAAATAAATTCCATTAGACTTGCATAGAATTATTTAACAGCAGATTGTTGATAATTTTGGCATGTTAATCATGTGGAGAAAGATAGCTGATAGTGATATAAATACAAGTTCAAGCCTTCGAGGCTCAATGCC
>DASYEP010000118.1:0-61491 GCA_036498965.1 Mucilaginibacter sp. | reverse complement strand
TAGTACGATTGAAAATCGGCACATTTTAAATTCACGACACCTAAATGAAAATTATTACCCGATCAATTATTTGCGTTTGCCTTTTGGGCATAGTAATAAACCCTGTATGCGCTCAGCAGGGTATTTCGAAAAAAGTGGATGCCCTGTTAAAGAAAATGACCCTTGCCGAAAAAATCGGTCAGCTAAATCAGTATAACGGCGATTGGGAAGCAACTGGTCCGATTACTACTGATGTAGGCAATAAACTAGATGCTATAAAACGTGGTGAAGTAGGCTCCATACTCAATATAGTAGGCGTGGAGCACACAAGAGTTTTTCAGGAAGCGGCGATGCAATCCCGGTTAAAAATCCCTCTGCTTTTCGGTCAGGACGTAATACATGGTTATAGTGTAACGTTCCCTATTCCGCTGGCAGAAGCGGCTTCCTGGGATATGACCGCCATCGAAAAATCGGCCCGCATTGCCGGAACTGAAGCGGCTGCCGGGGGGGTACACTGGACATTTGCTCCAATGGTTGATATCGCGCGCGATCCGCGTTGGGGTAGGGTAATGGAAGGCGCTGGTGAAGACCCATACTTAGGCTCGCTTATCGCAACTGCCCGCGTTAAAGGTTTTCAGGGTATGGGTCTGGGTAACCTGGACGCAGTTATGGCTTGCGCAAAACATTTCACCGCTTATGGGGCAGCCATCGGCGGACGTGACTATAACAGCGTTGATATGAGTTTACGCACTTTGTGGGAAGTTTACCTTCCTCCGTTTAAAGCTGCTTTGGATGCAGGCGTTGGCACATTCATGAATTCGTTTAACGATTTAAACGGTATACCCGCAACCGGTAACAGCTATTTGCAAAAGGATATTTTAAAAGGAAAGTGGGATTTTAAAGGTTTTGTGGTGAGTGATTGGGGTTCGATTGGAGAAATGATAAATCACGGCTATGTGAAGGATAACTACGAAGCCGCACAAGTTGCCATTAATGCAGGAAATGATATGGACATGGAAAGCCGCAGCTACATCAATAACCTGGCTAAATTGGTAGCTGATAAAAAGGTATCTGTAAGTGTAATTGATGAAGCGGTAAGGCGCATATTAACTAAAAAATATGAATTAGGATTGTTTAACGATCCTTACCGCTTTAGCGATGCTGATCGCGAAAATCGGGCATTAAATACGCCCGAGCATGTTGAAGCGGCGAGAGATGTTGCCCGAAAAAGTATTGTATTGTTGAAAAACGAGCACCAATTGTTGCCCCTGTCAAAGTCGCTTAACTCCATAGCTTTGATAGGCCCGCTGGTGAAATCTAAAAAGGAAATGAAAGGCTTTTGGGCGCTGAATGTTGGCGATGAAAAAGATATCGTTTCGCTATATGAAGGCATGCAGCAGGCGGCTGGTAAAACTAAATTGCTTTACGCTAAAGGATGTGACATTACGGATACCAGTCGTGCCGGTTTTGATGAGGCATACAAAACGGCCATACAGAGCGATGTAATAATAATGGCGATGGGAGAAAGACCGGATATGACCGGCGAAGCAAAAAGCAGGTCGAATATTCATCTTCCAGGTGTACAGGAAGAGTTGATCAAGGCGGTAATGACATCGGGCAAACCTGTTATAGTTCTGTTGATGGCTGGTCGCCCTATGGTATTTAACTGGACGGCCGATCATGTTCCCGCTATTTTATATACCTGGTGGCTGGGTAACCAGGCCGGGAACGCTATGGCGGATGTGTTGTACGGGAATTACAATCCCGGAGCAAAATTACCCATCACGTTTCCACGCACCGAAGGCCAGATACCAATCTACTACAATCATTTTAATACTGGCAGGCCTGCCAGGAACGACAATGACGTAAACTATACTTCGGCATATATCGACTTGCAGAATAGTCCAAAATATGCTTTTGGATATGGATTGAGTTATACTACTTTCAAATACAGTAACCTCAGGTTAAGTAAAAAATCGATGCTGAAAAAGGAGAGTATTACCGTTTCATTCGATCTTCAAAACACTGGGAAATATGCCGGAGAGGAAGTAACACAACTTTACTTGCGCGATATGGTATCACAGCCCGTGAGGCCGATTAAAGAGTTAAAAGGATTTCAAAAAGTAATGCTGAAACCGGGCGAAACCAAGACTATTACTTTTGTTATCGATAGAGAAAAATTGGCTTTTTATAACGACCAGTTGGAACGGATCACGCAGCCAGGAGAATTCAGTTTAATGATAGGCAGTGCATCCGACGACAGTAGGCTGCAGGATAATTTTGAACTTACCGACTAAATTAATCAAATCATGAAAGTATTAGTTTTTAAAGATTATGATCAAATGTGCAGGGCTGCTGCAGATTTGATTGTTGAACAAGTAAAACAAAAGCCCGATTCTCTTTTATGTTTCCCTTCCGGAGAATCACCATCGGGTGTGTTTAAATATTTATTGGCCGATGCGAAGAAAAACAAAGTCGATTTTAACAGATGCTATTTCGTTGGGTTGGATGAATGGGTTGGTATGGGTAAAGATGACGAAGGCAGTTGTACCCGCTTTTTAAATGAACATTTTTTTGTACCCATGCAAATAAAGCCCGATAAAGTGTGCTTTTTTGACGCCCGCGCACAGGATTTGGATGCTGCATGTGCGGCAATGGATAAGTTTATTAAACAAAAAGGCCCGATTGATATTATGCTGGTCGGTATTGGTATGAACGGTCACATAGGTTTAAATGAACCTGGTACTGATTTTGATTTATATTCCCATCATTCTCCGCTGGCGCCTCTTACTATAAATGTTGCCCAAAAGTATTTTAAAAATGAAACCGTATTAAGCGAAGGCATAACTCTTGGCCTGAAACATTTGGAAGAAGCAAATGCGGCTGTGCTTATTGCCAGCGGAATAAAAAAAGCAGAAATTATTGAAGAGGCTTTACAGGGAGATGTGACGGAATATTTACCAGCCTCCATCTTCCAGGCGCACCCGTCGGCCTATGTATTTCTGGATGAAGGGGCGGCATCGAAATTGGTTCGTTAGTCAGATTGTTACTTTTTCAAATAATAATTTTTAGAAAATATGTGTGGCAGCATTAACATTAGTTTAAAAGGTTTTAAATGATAAATCAACAATTATTGGTTAAAATTGTTAGATAATGTTTGAATGCGATAGACGGCTTAAAGCAAACTTGATGACCATTTAAAAAGCATCATAAACAATGAAAACACAAGAACTAATCGATACCGCAGCCGCAATGATGGCCGGTGACAAAGGTTTGCTGGCAATGGATGAAAGCATACCAACCTGTAATAAGAGATTTGAAGAGGCGGGTATTCCGCAAACTATAGAGTATCGCAAAGCTTACCGCGAATTAATAGTAACCACGCCAGATTTTGGAGAGGTAATAAGCGGTGCCATATTGTTTGACGAGACTATTTATCAGGCCACAAAAGACGGCGTTTTATTTATTGATATATTAAAAAAAGCTGGTATTATACCCGGTATAAAGGTCGACGAGGGAACCATAGATATGGCTGGTTTTCCGGGTGAAAAAATCACCCAGGGACTGGACGGATTACCCGAACGTTTGGCTAAATACTATGATTTAGGCGCGCGTTTTGCAAAATGGCGCGCTGTAATAACTATCAACGCCACTACGCCGACGCGGGGATGCATTGAAGCCAATATGCACGCGCTCGCCCGTTATGCAGCTATGTGCCAGGAAGCGGGGATTGTACCGATAGTTGAACCTGAAGTTTTGATGGACGGTACCCATGACCTAAAAAAATGCTTTGATACCACTGTAAAAGTGCAGCACGAGCTATTTGATCAACTATACGCCCAGAATGTAAACCTCCAGGGTCTGATTTTGAAGCCAAATATGGTTCTGCCCGGTTTAAGCAGTTCAAAACAAGTAAGCGTTGACACCGCTGCCGAAGCTACCGTAACTTGCCTGCTTCAAACTGTACCGGCTGCCGTGCCCGGGGTCGCCTTTTTGTCTGGAGGACAGTCGCCTGAACTGGCCACCGCTCATTTAAATGCTATGCATGTAAATTATAGGGGTAAACTCCCTTGGGCGCTCACGTTTTCATTTTCGAGAGCAATACAACAGCCGGCTTTGGAAATATGGAAGGGTAAAGATGAAAATGTAGCAAAAGCCCAGCAAATGCTTTATCATCGTGCAAGTATGGATACAGCCGCCCGCCGGGGTGAATATAGCCCTGATATGGAAAAGAACTTTGCTTAATTTTACCTGCCACTTTTGATATTCTTTATCAAATTTTTTACAACTGCTTCGGTAAACTTATATCATCGCTTTGTGTTATCTATATGATATCATCATGAAGGAAACAGAGCTTTATCCGCTAAAATTCGAGCCTATTTATCAGTACCGCATATGGGGCGGGCGCAGGCTATCAAATTTACTTGCCAAACCTTTACCGGCAAATGATCCGATTGGAGAAGCATGGATACTAAGTGATCGTGATGACCATCCCAGCAGGGTTGCTGAAGGTGCACTTAGAGGAAAGACCATTGGTGAAATCTTATCCGCTGCCCCCGCACAATTATTTGGAAGGCTTGAAGGTAAGTTTCGGAAATTTCCTTTGCTGTTGAAATTTTTAGATTGCCAGCAAGTACTTTCGGTACAGGTGCATCCTGCTGACCGGCTAAAAAAATATATCTCGCAAGGCGAAAGTGGAAAAACGGAAGCCTGGGTTGTGTTGGAGACCGGAAATAAAGCAAAAATTTATGCGGGTTTGAAATCAGGAACCACTGAGGAAAAACTAAGGGATGCACTTGAAGAACATGAAGTAGCTGATTATCTGGCTGCTTTTACGCCCAAAGTCGGCGACAGCGTTTTGATAAAAGCAGGTACTGTGCATACATTGGATGATGTGGTTGTTTTTGAAGTACAGGAAAACAGTGACATAACTTATCGTCTGTACGATTGGGATCGCGTAGACAAAAAAACAGGCAACCCCCGTGATCTGCAGGTTGAACAGGCGATTGCATGTATAGATTTTACCAAAACGGCGATTGGCCGTGTGAAGCCAATCAAGGAAACCGATGATCCTCAGCTTCGCGAAAAGATTCTTGACAATGATCATTTTGTAGTATGGCGGCATATTGGTAAGTCTCCATTTATGGTCGGAAAAGAAGCACTCCCCCGCATATTGGTATGTATTGAAGGGACAGGCGAACTGGAAAGCAATGATGAAATGTTTTTGTTAAATAAAGGCGAGGTTATGCTTTTACCTGCTATTTGCGGAACATGTCCATTTGTACCGCGCACCAAAGTCACAATATTAGAAATTGCCTTACCCGAAACTCTGGAAAATGACTAAATCCCTGAATACCTACTATGAAGAAACTTATTGTTTTTGACCTTGATGGCACCCTTGCCGAAAGTAAAGCAGCTATTGACAAAGAAATGTCAACCCGTTTGGGTGCGCTTTTAACGGTTGCAAAAGTATCCGTTATTTCTGGCGGCGATTGGCCTCAATTTGAAAAACAGGTGTTGGCACATCTTCCAAAAGATGCAGAGCTGAAAAATTTATCAATCCTACCCACTTGCGGAACAAAATTTTATCAATACAAAACTACCTGGAAACAACTTTATGCTGAAAACTTTACCGACGATGAAAAAAAGAAAATCATTTCGTCCCTAAAAGCGACAGTCGAAGAATCGGGGTTTAAAGCGAAAAAGGTTTGGGGCGAAACAATAGAGGACCGGGGTAGCCAGGTTACTTATTCGGCATTGGGACAAAAAGCACCCCTGGATGAAAAAAAGAAATGGGATCCTGATTTCAAAAAACGCGAAAAAATAAAAAAACAACTTGATAAAATGATCCCTGAGTTTGCGGTAAATCTTGGCGGTGCCACTTCTATAGATATAACCAAGCATGGCATCGACAAAGCCTACGGAATAAGGAAATTGCGTGATGTTTTGAAGATCGCTATAAAGGAAATGATTTTTATAGGTGATGCCATTTTTCCCGGCGGGAATGATTATCCTGCAAAGCAGGTTGGTGTGTTTTCTATACGCGTAAGCGATCCAAATGAGACAAAAAGAGTTGTCGAAGGTATTATCGGCTGTTTAGATAGTGGACATTTTGGGGATGGATTTTGATAAAACGCTCAGTAAAATATAAAAATATGATCGACGTAAAAAAAGAGGGCGTTATTTTGCGAACAACCAACCTGAATTTTGAAAATGATGGCGTGCTAAATCCCGCGGTAATAAAAGAGGGTGATATTATTCATTTGTTCTATAGGGCCGTAAGAAAAGGCAATTTTTCTACTATAGGGTATTGTGCTCTCAATACGCCTTTAAGGATCAGAGCGCGGATGAACAAACCTTTTTTATCTCCGGAGTTTGAATATGAGTCGCATGGGATGGAAGATCCCCGCATTGTAAAAATTGATAAGCTTTATTATCTCTCTTACATCGCTTTTAATGGAACGAACGCTCTTGGGGCCCTCGCAACTTCTTCAGATCTAAAGTATTTCAAGAAAGAGGGAATAATAGTTGCACAAATTAAATATGATGATTTTAGAAAACTTACTAAAGGTAAGGTAGAGTTATTCGAAAGATATAGCAGCTATATCAAAGGGGAGCAAGATTTTGTAGCCGATAAAGACTTCGTGTTCTTTCCACGCAGAGTAAACGGGAAATTAACCTTTTTGCATCGGATAAAACCTGATATACAAATTGTAAGTGTAAAAAGCTTAGGGGAGTTAACAAAAGAGTTTTGGGAAAACTATTTTCGACATTTCGAAGAGCATATTATGCTCGCTTCTAAATACCCTCACGAAGTAGATTATGTGGGCAGTGGCTGCCCTCCAATTGAAACGGAGCACGGATGGCTGTTTATTTATCACGGGGTAAAGGACGCTGTAAAAGGTTACGAATATTCAGCATGTGCCGCACTATTGGATTTGGATGACCCGCGTAAAGAAATTGCACGTTTACCTTATCCTTTATTTAAACCCGAGTTAGATTATGAACTGGCCGGAGATGTAGATGACGTATGTTTCCCGACCGGTACGGTATTGGTGGGAGATATTCTTTATATTTATTATGGAGCCGCTGATGATATTATTGCCTGTGCATCGGTAAGCTTTTTAGGATTAATTAAGGAGTTATTGTTAAATAAAGAACTATAACGGATATAGATGAATTGTCAACTCAACTTGCTTTTTGGTCTCCAATCCGGCCTTGCGCCTTCAATTCGCTCAATTCCATTTCGTAAGCCTTCATTCGGGCATGTAAAATATCAAGTTCAGTCCGCATCATTTGTATTTCTGTGATCAATTTGGCCGATTCAGGCTTGTTAATCTTCTTCTCGCCGGTACCAAGAATAAGCCACTCGGGGGAATACTTTAATTGAAAGCAAAGTTTACGAATAAGGTAATAGCTTACGTCTTGCTTTTTATTGATCACCTTACTGATAAAACCCTGATCTACGCCAATCGAGCCAGCAAGGCCAAGTTGCCCGCCATTCTCCTTAACAATTACCTTTAACCGCTTTATTATTGCTTCGTCAGACATTTGATTGCAATAATAAACAAAGTCATGGAATAGTCAATAGCTATTATAACATGCGAAATTTTTCGTGTGATATTTTTAACAAAGGGTATTTTGGATTTTGAAAACAGGTGTTTAACCAACCAGACCCAGCGATCCGTTCCTGTTTGCCTGTATGAGTAATTCGTCTAGTTTTGAATTATAATCTTCGAGGGAGATTTGCCCGGCATTGTATTTTGACGATAAAAGCAGCAGCTCCTGTATTTTTATCTGCTTTGTATTTTTGTTGTTGTAAATGTCAACCCTTGCTGATTTCCTGTCCTTATTTTTTGGGACGTCGTCGTTTAATGCTGCTTTTAACTTGCTTATTTTTTGTTCAGTCGATTTTAACATGTGCATGGTAGGTGCACTTTTGTTTTCTTTTATGATCGTGTTGACTTTTTTTGCTTGTTTTTTGTCAGACTCCAATATCCAGATCATAAAAGCAACGCCGCCCAATAAAAAGGAAAAAAATAAATACATTGCTGTAAAAAATATTAAGAAGTACCTGTTAATGTGATGATAGAAATCTTTAAAGCATAAATTTTCCTGATGTTTTTAGAAAATTAATTACTTTAATCTTAGATACATTTTTTACGGTGCTAATTAAAAAAGAGTTGCAGTTTTTGAAAATAATTTATCGGGATAATTTAGGGTCGCCGAACGACCCCAAAACAAAATCTATAGACGTTAATGATAACTATTGATTATTTATTAAGGCCAATTACCTTTTCATAACAATAGAATCTCAAACTCGGCCGAAAACTTAATCCTATTTCGCCTGCAAATTGATACCCCAATTTAGGAAACAGCCGTTGCGTTGCATCATTATTGGTATTGGTGTCGATACGCAGCTTATTAATACCGCGGGTAATCGCTTCTTGTTCGGCCTGTAACAACAATGCCGCCGCAACACCTTTGCCTCTATATCGGGGGCTAACCGCCAGCCGGTGCGTAACTATAGCCTGCTCGGTTATGTCCCAGCCAACGTCAGCGTATTCTGGCGACTGGTCGGTAGTGATCGCTGTAATGCCGGCAATGGAACCATCCACTTCAGCTACCCATAGCTGGTTTAACGCGATGTCATTTTCAAATACCTGTTTATTTGGATAAGTACTATCCCACTGAAAATTTCCTAATGCAATCATTGATGGTACAACTTCGGCAATTAACTGCATTATTGGGGGAATGTCATTTAACTTGGCGGGGCGGATTAACATTGAAATGGATTTTTGCTAAAATATCTCAAATAGAATAATTGACCAAATTTTAGCTTAAGTCAGGATAAGTTTTTCGCTTAACAAGAGGTAAATTGTTTTTTCGATCTCTACTCGAATAGTTTAATTGCTCACAACTATTTTTCGTTTACTGGTCCCGTGCATCACTTTTATGATTTTGGATGCGTTTTTCCATTCAAACAAATGGATTAACCATATGGTAAAACGCATTAAGCCTTGCATGTTGACAAGCCCTTCAGCCAACTTTTTAATGGTTTGGTCGCGTTGCGAAATGCAGGTGGTATAATCTACTCCTTGTTTTTTTGCAAGGTCCTCTGCAAAGCACCAGGCGCCATCGCGGGCATTGTCTATGCTAAACTGTATTAAAATGGATGTTTGATTAGTGGCGTGCAAACCCAATAGGGATAGAAGCGGTGAAACACGGTCAATATCGTTTAATACCTGGTAAGTGAGGGATGATATGATGGTATTTATCATGTCAAAATCTTTTTGGATAGTGTCTAACTGTCCGCCCGTTACCTCCACCGCCGCAATACCAAGATCAAGATTAATGTGAGCATTCATGCCCAATAACAATTGTTGTAAAACAAGGGACGATGATTTTTCGGTTGTTTCAAATGCTACCTGCCACGACGAACTAAGGTGCTGATTGTTTTTCCAGGCTGTTAAAGCGTCCAGGTATCGGTTGGCAAATATTACATCAAATTTCCCCATCAGTTCTCCATTTTCAAACTGACCTTTAGCTATACCGTCTTTTACACCCGCTGTAACCTTATAATATAATGCTGCAAAGAACCCCATCCGGTTGTTAGTCTGTATACTTTCCGCAATTATGTTTTCTAACTGGGTCAGAATATCGTCGATGGTTTCTGGCGGCATATTTTTTTTTAATTTATTGTGTTGGATTATTAGTCGTCAGATAAATCTGATACAGAACTCATGGAGCTGTTGTTAAAGTGGCTTAAAACGGTTTCGTAAATTTCATCGTCCTTTCCTTTAACCCATCTTAAGGGTATTGCTATTTGGCTGCCGTAATCAGATTCCCATTTCAAATTTATCTGCATGGTTGAAGCGCTCCGGCCACGGATAAGTTTTATTTCCTTGATGTCTTTCCAACCTATGCTAACGTCGCGGATGTAATCGTTGATACCTTCATCGTCAAGGGCAAGAGCAATATCTCCTTTTAAAGCGGGTATAAGTCGCTTAAGTACTAATAGTGTAAATAAAAAAAGAAATATAAACGCGCTTATTCCAAATGCCACCCAGATTAATGTTGTATTGGCCCTCATTACATTATTTAATAAAAGCAGTATCAGCAAAATCATTAAAACTATTGTGGCTAAGCTAAATTTTAAACTGTATGGATATTGGATAGGATCTGTCATGATTATAAATATAGGAGAAAACGATGCAGAATATCTTAAACCACGTCGACACCCCGGCTTTCATCGCCTGATTTTGCTTATTTAATGATTGTGCTTTTTATGAATATCCTTTACAAGGCAAAGTTTCTTAATGTCGGCAATCTTAATAACAAATGGTGCATATTTAAGCCTGTTGCCTATCATCTCCGTCGAATTATCTGAATGTGCAATAACTTCATCCTCGTTGTCTCCTGCAAGCAATCTTTTATACATACGATAATCACCCCACTCAATATAGTAGACCTCTCCCGGAAGTATTTTTTTATCATGGATAATCTTCAACGCCACCCAGCAACCGTTTTCGAGATAGGGATACATGGAATGACCCCAGACTGGCAGCGCAAAATCACAGTCCTCAATGCCTGGAAAATTCATACGGCCCACAGGCTCTTTATCATTAATATCATTATAAACCTCAACTCCTGTGGCGGTAGCGGTTATTTCGTACATTGGAATACCTTCCGATACTTTCGAAATCATCTCATTTTTAGAAATTGCTGTATATTTTTTTCCCGACAAGAAATCATTGTATTTTTCTTTGAATATCTTTAGCTTTTCTGTATCTATGTTTTGCCGGCTCTTTATAATTTCAGTAATAGAGCTTGGCGAGTTGAATCCCAATACTTCGGCCAGTTGGGTGTTTCCGCTAAAAGCCTTTCCTTTAAGTTGATTATATAATATAATGAACTCCAGCGTTTCGGGCCGGATAGTTTTAATTTTAGCGGGTTTCGACACGTAATCCATAACAATAATAAATTTAAATATTTTCTTGATTATATTAAAGATATTTCTTTATATTTGTTGTGTTAAATCGTACTAAAGTACCTAAATTTATTTTACAAACAAATATGAATATTACAGAATATAAAGAAAATTTATTTATAGGCAGATCACCGCCGTTTTGACCAAATTGTAGCGTAACAAAACAAAATCTTAAACCTTTAAATAATAAAACAATGCATATAGCCTATTTTTCTGTCGACACAATTGATTCAAATTTAATTTCACCAGGGAATGAGCCAGATAAACAAATTAGTAGCGAAGCGCAGCTTCGTTATTTGGCCTATCAAGCCGTTTGCAGTAAATACAGCGATGAAATAGCTTCTATACAGAAATACATTCCTGGTTGGATGCCAAAGTTTTGCCGATAACAACACTTACCGCACCAAGCATTCTCGGGGACTACTCATAGGATCACAATTAATAAGTGCAATCATTATATAACAAACAAACCAATTAAAATGATAAAGATACCTCAAAAACTAAAGGACAAATTGTGGTGGCTCATAATTTCTGTTGATTATGATTACAGCCGCATTACAATAGCCGAGAACGAACTAGACGAAGATATTTTAACGCTGTGGCTGGAAGACAAGCAAGATTTTAAAAACTCGCTCAACGAATGTTTGAAGATTGAGATCCCAGCAAAACAATTTGCGAAAATAATCAAGGCCGAAGACTTGAACAGTTACGAAGGTGCCAAAATGCATCCCACTAAGAACTTTGTTTATAAAACGCGGATTGAAATAAATAACCCTATTGATTGGTATAAAGATGATGCCTCCCTCACAGAAAGGCAGTGGGCTCGTGAAGCTGTATTAAAATTATTACTTACCCAGCTTGTTGAGACTGAAGCCATGAGTATTGATGAGTGGTAAATTATAACTTAATTATGCCAAATGGCATTTAATTCATATTGATAGATAAAAACGAAAAACATACACCATGCAAATGAAACACCTAAAAACCTGGCTTATAGTTATTTTTATGGCCGCAATTCTGGCTTTGATGTTAATAATTACAAAACACTATAATGTTGAAACGGAATTTCAGCAAAAGATTTATGACCACTCAGAAATAAAAGATACGGTTTAAAACGGTTGGCTTATTTCAGGGTAGGGCAACTTAACAAAAAAGCCCCCCGATATATCCCGGGGAGCTTTTCAAATAAAAAAATACGATGAGTAAAGATTAATTTTTTCTAAAATTTCCTTTGCCAGCGCTATTAAAACCAGGGCCTTTGTCTTCTGCTATATTTACTGTTATTCTGCGGCCATAGTAACTCGCGCCATTCATACACCTGATTGCTTCTTTGGCTTCATTGTCGTTTACCATTTCAACAAAACCAAAACCCTTACTCTCTTTTGTTTCACGATCTTTAATAATTCTGAGCGATTTTACCGGCCCAAAATCACCAAAAACAGCTGTTAATTCAGCCTCATCCACTTCTAGTGGGAGTCCTGCAATAAATACTTTCATCAATGTTTTTAAATTTATGTAAATGTACGCAAAAAGCCGGAATATTCAGCGTTTCAGGTCCCAAAAACAGCTTCTGTAAGGTTATTATTACTTAGTGATTACTAATTCAGAGGTAGTCTTTTTTGTCTCGATGTGAAAATATCTTCCATAAAAATAGCTGTAGAGGGAAGACAATGATTGAATCAAAAATCGTATAATTATAAATATTGGTGTTATTTTAAATGCAAATCAAAGCTACCCTCAATTTTATAGAAAGGTGTATTTGCTTTGTCGTCTTTAGCCAAAAAAGTAACGAAAGTTCCTTTGGCGAGTTCGTTTCCCTGGTTGTATTGAATGATGTTAATATTTCCGAAATCTTTTTGACCAGTGTACCGGCTTAAAGAATATTGTAGACCTGATTTATTTTCGTCGGGCTTTAATAAAAGCTGGCTCCCTGCGATTGTACGGATAGTATTACTGCTTACAAAACCGGCTGAGCTGACACCGAAGCTCAAGGTGTGCTCTTTATTAATAGCTGTAATGCCAAAATACCTGTCAGTGTCATCAGTTTGCACATTAACAAAAGCGATAGAATCCCGGCTGGCATCAAAAACATAGGTTGAATCTTTAAATTTAACGGTAAGAATGCCGGCGGTGGCAAGATAGTTACCAGACGAGGTAGTAATGGTACTTATTTTTATGCTATCAGTATTAAGGTTTGCTTTTTCCATGCTATTATCCTTTAAATCAGGATCTTTCTGGCATGATGAAATCGCCACCAGAAGAGCCATGAAAAAGAAAAATAACAGCTTAGTAAACCTTACCTTTTGCATATTTAAATTATTAATTAAATCTACTAATAACTAACGAATTTAAAAAATCAATGGTTGCCCTAAATTATAATTTAACTCAAGTTTTAACATTATTTAACTTTATTACACAACCCATAAAGTTAAATTAAATTTTAGCCAGGATTTAAATTATTTGCTAAAAATATTTGCATTTAACGTCAATTAGTCGTATCTTTACATATGTACTATGCCAAATGGCATTTTAATCATAATCGTCACAATGCCTAAACATCCTTTTAAAACTTCAATCGAATTGAAAGAACGTATTGATGCCTATTTCGACTATATAAAAGGTGAACCTGATTTAGAACACAGTTCGGTTACTGAATCTAAAGCTAAGGCCAGTTCAAAACAAAACGTGTGGATACGCGAACCCGAACCGACAACTTTTACAGGGCTTGCAATTTTTCTTGGTTTTCACAGCAAAGAGGCTTTTGAAGGATATGAGCAGAATGGCAGGTTTGCAAGTGTTTTGAAGCAGGGCCGTTTGCGCGTAGAGGAGGCATATGAAAAGAGACTTCTTTCATCACCCGCAGGGGCGATATTTGTGTTGAAAAGCGAAGGTTGGAATGAAAAAGCCAAACCCAAAAAAGAAACTAAATCAGGCTCAAAAAGCTTAAAAGTAAAAATTTTTGAAGCAGGTCCAAAACCGGCAGAAACAGAAAAGGATGTTACCTTATAATCAAGACGGGGAACTAGAATTTCAACTTAAACAAAAATAAATAATAGGAGGCTAAATGACTATTTGGAAGGAATTTGCGGCTTCCGTTCTCTTTAAACAAAACTACAATGCTGTGGCTTATATTGTGGTTGATCAGGGTGGCACGAGCTCGGGTAAGACCTATTCTATTTTACAAGTTTTATTTAGCCTCGCATGCGAAACAGAAAAACAGGTAATAACAGTTGTAGGACAAGATTATCCCAACCTTAAAGCCGGAGCATTGAGAGACGCGATGACTATTTATTATTCTTCTGAAATTTTGCAAGCTATGGTAAAAAGCATAAATAAAACAGACCGGATATTTGAATTTACCAATGGCTCGATAGTAGAATTCAAAAGCTATGGTGATTCGCAGGGCGCCAAATCGGGCAAGCGGGACTACTTATTTATAAATGAGGCTAATGGGGTGGATGTTGCTGTTTTTAATGAATTGGCATTGCGGACGAGAAAAAGGATATTTATAGATTATAACCCCAATTGTGAGTTTTGGGTACATGATACTTTATTGGGAAGACCTGATGTTCAACTAATCATATCTGATCACCGGCATAATCCTTTCTTGGAAAAGCACGCAAGGGACAAGATAGAATCATTAAAAAAAACGGACATAGAACTTTGGCGTGTTTATGCCCGGGGACTTACCGGAAAAATAACGGGATTAATTTTTAACAACTGGCATATCTGCGAAAAAATTCCCGAAAACGCCAAGTTACTTGCTGCCGGCCTGGACTTTGGTTTTACCAACGACCAAACAGGTTTTTTACTAGTCTACCGCCAAAACGGTGAGCTATGGATTGACGAGATATTGTATGAAACAGGGTTAACAAATCCTGATATATCTGCCAAACTAATAAACGCCGGAATAAGCAAAAACGTTGAAATTATTGCAGACAGCGCTGAACCAAAATCAATAGAAGAGTTGCGTCGGCTTGGGTGGCGAATTTCGGGCGCCAAGAAAGGAGCGGATAGTATTAAAAACTCGATAGATATTCTTAAGCGTTATAAGCTAAATATTACCCGGCAAAGTGTCAACCTGCGAAACGAATTGGGACGCTACAAATGGAAAACGGGAAAGTCAGGAAAAGTTGTAAATGAACCGGTTGGCGTGTGGAACCACCTAGTTGATCCATTGCGTTATGTTGCACTAAATAAATTGAAAATCAATAATCTTAAGACACCAACAAGCCGGCTACCCTATAAAAATGAAAAGCCGGCAGCTTCAAACGATATGGAGCTTTTATAAAAATATTCGGAGAATATAATGAAAGAGCACACGAGTTAAACCACAAGCAAAAACCAGAATGATTCAGAAAACACTAAAAACTATTGGTAGTAAGCTTACCATCAGAATACCGACTTTGTTAAATGAGGTTACATTAGGACAGATGACGGCGATGCAGGAGATACCTGATCTCAACGATCTGGATGCAATTTCGGTCCTGTCGGGAATACCCATTGAAGAGCTACATAATGTACGAAATATCAGTGATTTTGATGTGTTTCAGGATCCTGTTCAGTCGCTCTCACATCAAATCAAGCATCTTTATAATAGCGATGCGGTCCCAGCCAAAGTGAATTTTTACTCAGACGAAGGAGATTCGGAAGTAAACGTTATGAGTAATCTATCAGTGGAGCCTTCTGGCGCTTTTATGGCAGCCAGGGAGATAATTGCTGAAGAAATAAATAAGCACATAGAGCGATATGGTGAAGCCGATTGGAAGGAGAACTTTAATCCCTCATTAAAATCTTGTTGCCAAATACTTGCCCATTACTTTTTTTGCAGGGTAACCAAAAAAAGATATAATGAATATGAAGCTGAGGAATTTATTAACAAAATAAAAAAGCTTAGGGTAACGGAGGCGCTGCCCATTGCCAAACATTTTTTTACCTCTTATCCCAGCTTATCGAAGCAGAAAACAAGCTTTTGGCTTCTTTTCCGTCTCAATTGGAGAGAAAGGCTGGGATTAAGTCATTCGAGAAGTTTAAATATATAAATACCGTTAATTCTTTGGCAGGAGGCGACATTACCAAATGGGCCGAGATATTAAATATGCCTTATGAACGGGTGCTAACCAAACTTTTGCTTAATAAAACAGAGGCAGAATATCAACGGCGATACAGCGAACTTTTGAATACACAAAATTAAATAACCATTAATCAATCAACCTATGCCCATCCGAAACCAAATTGAAGCCGTAGTTCAAACATTGACCGAAACCCCAACGTTCATTTATGGCACCGTTAACGAATTAAATACGCTGGCTGATGACAGCACGTTTCCTTGTGTATTTATGTATCCCCTGCAACCCATTAGTGTATCGCCGCAGGTAAATGGATCAGTCGACAATACTTTTTCAATTTATCTTGAATTTCTGTTCAAAACGGAATTTGATCAATACACCGCCAACAATGAGGTGTATGTAAATCTGGCACTATCAATGGCAAACGAATTTATTGTCAAAGCTTCAAAATACCGGGAGGGGCAAGGCCGGTATTTCAGGATTAAAGCCGGCGATCAGGCAAAATGTCTTCCGGTATATAATAAGTTCGATGTCAATACCACAGGGATAAATTTGACAATCAATTTAGCAACAATGTATTTCGACAGTTTTGGATGATATTAACGCTCAATATTTTAACCGACCTAGCCTAGCCGAAATCTTCATTAAATGATTAGTAACAAATGACCAAGGACAAAATAGTAGAGATGCTTGAATTACTCAAAACAGATGTAATAAATTCTATGCAAGCCAATGACAAATTTGTAACTGGGCAAACCGAGAAACAGATCACAGTAGTAGCAGAAGGCAATAGCGTGCAGCTTCAACTTCCAGAATATATGCTTGTTCTGGAGACAGGCAGAGGACCGACAAGTAAAGATGCAGCAACTGGAAATCCATCAATGATACAGCGGATACACCAGTGGTGCCGGGCGAGGGGGATTCCGGATAAAGCCGCCTGGGCAATAAAAAAGTCGATTGATAAAAAAGGATACCCGGGAAAACCAGGGATTTTCTCCGGGCCTCTTGGCGATGACAACATTAACCTGAGACTTGAACCGGTACTGGATGACATAGCCTCAATAGCCTGCGATGAATTGGTAAAATCATTGGCTTAAACCATAAAACCCTAATTCAATCAACAATATATTCTTAATTATCCAAAATGATAATAGCTAAAATTACTCCCGAAAATACCAGTGTCAACGGCACCCAGATAAATGGGATTATGGTTATTTCGCTTTACGACGCGATTACTGGACAACTTACAAATGGCAATAACATCATTGTGAGCTATACGCAAAATATTAACGGCGTAATTTCCAATCAGCAGGTAACAATTCCCGGGCAAGCTACAACAGTATACAGCGGTTTACTTAGTGATCAGGATCCACTAAGCCCATTTTTCACCACGTTTCAAATTACCAACGTCGGCGCTGTACCTGATCCCTCGCCACCTGTAAATACGTGTGACCTAATTATAAATTATGTCAACGTTGACAGTCCTGAATCAGCATCAGGTGCGACAGACGGCCAAATCACCGTAACAGCGACGTCAAGTTATTCGCCGATAACATATAGTCTCGACAATATTACTTTTCAGTCGTCGCCAACATTTGCCGGTTTGATCGGAGGCGTAAAAACAGTTTACGTTACTGATGCGAATGGCTGCAGCAATACTTTAGCAGTTACTGTTCCCTCAGTAAATAATTTGTTGGTTAGCGATCCGTCGGTTACTATAATTGGAGGAAACATATCTAGATGGAACTCCGCTTTTAATCCAATAGTTTTTACTTATCAGCGCAAGGACTTTGAAGTAACTTCGATTAGTTTAGACACCGTTAGCGGAAACGCCCAAGTAAATGTTAATTGCGATACAATACTTATAGCAAATGCCATTATTGCAAATAATCAAGCAATGGCAAACGCAGCACTTTTGAACATTGTATTAACAAATAATAATGCGGTATATGTTTACGTCAAAGCAGGACCTTATGACGGTGTATTCCAGGTCTTATCCGTACCCTCAATGGGAGTTTTGATATTAAACACACCATATATCTCAACAGCAACGGGCTTTATCAATATTAATTTATTGCGGCCATATTACCAGGTGCGAATGAAAATAACTTATCAGGACAATACTGGTCGGCAAAACAATATAACATCCACTAACCGACCTGATAACATCGGCTTAATTAAGGCCGACATCTCCAATTTTCTGCAAAGTTTACTTTCTCCAAAAGACGCTAGCGGCTATACACAACTCAACTTTCGCGATAATAACCTGAGCGCAAGTTATCAAATTGAATACGCCGAATATTGGGATGGTAAATTAAGCAGCAATCAAACGTTGAGTTATACGCCAATTTCAAACCCATATTATGTGTTATATGCGGCAAAACAATTAGGTGAGCGTTATGGCGGAAACCTGGCGGCTTATGTGCCATTCCAAACTGTAGCAGATAGCAGTCAATTAGCGAAATGGGTGACAGATTTTTCTGAACCAACTTATTCAAATGGTTATCCTTTTGATATTGGTTTTATTTACAGCGATGATCTCGTGGGCCAGCAATTGTATTGTGTGCTTACACCTTTGGATATTAATCGAAACCTGATAGTCGGGGGCTCACAAACCAGTTATTTATTAAATGATGACGACTCCTGGCTGCTAAATCAGGATGGCAGTAAATTAATTATTGCTGATCAGACACTGCTAAATATTCCAGTACCGGCGCAACTTGGCTTAAACAGGTTGCTTATCAATACAGATTTTGCCGATGATGTATATTATTTTACGCTGGCGCTTAAATATGAAAGCGGAGGTTTTACGTATACCGTTACGCAGACCCAGACGGTACGGATTGATGACGCTATAGACGAACAATCTGTTTACTTACGCTGGATAGGCTTAAGTGGAAGCTGGAATTATTACCGGTTCGTTTACAACCAGGAAGTTTCGCTCGATGTTCAAAATGCGGTGATTATAAAGAATTACGTGTTTGATTGGGAAAATCAGGACGGTATAGAAGAAGTGATCGGAAAAAGTGCGGGCCAAAAAATAAAGGTTATGGCCGAAGATATCTCCGTAGCTGACATAAAAGGATTACAATCACTAAAATATTCGCCAAAGGTTCAAATGCTGTTAAACAAAAATCCGGTTAAGTGGCAAACAATTGTCCTCAACACGGCCACGTTTGCCGAATATGAAACATTGAATGGTCAGGGGCCTTTTAGTGTGACGTTTAACCTGCCATCAATAAATATACAGACACAGTAAGAGTTTTAAAGTTGAAATGTTGGATTTTCAGCCTCACAACTTGAAAAGCTGAAACGACTTTCCAATTTATCCAATCAAAAAACATTACAACTTTCCAACCTTACTACATTTCAACTTCACCCAATGGACCAACTCCAATTATATTTAAACGATGAGTTAGTGGACTTAAGCAACGACAGCCCGATTGCGCTTACTTTTCAAATCAATGATCTGGCCGATGTGAAAAACCAGCAAGGAAACACATCAAACCAGTTTAAACTGCCGCTTACGCAACGTAACCGACGCATACTTGGCTTTCCCGATGATATAGCGGTTACCACCAATCTGCCCTATCAGAAATACCAGGCGAAGCTTATCCAAGACGGCCTGGAAATAATACCCTATGGTATAGGTGAACTAAATGGAATAGACCAGGATACAGCAAATATTACCATCCTTTCGGGTAATGTAGATTTTTTCGACGCGATAGATGGCAAGTTGTATGATATGGGCGACAGCACTTCTCAATGGAGTAGTTACGGTCAGAATTTAGTATGGCGGCCCTATGACCATACCTGGAGTTTAGATAATGCAGCAAATTCGCAAACTAAAACTGATGGCTGGATTTGGCCTGTAATTGATTACGGCTTAATGACTGATGATTTTACCCAACCCATCAACGTTCGGAATATGCGCCCGGGATTTTTCATCAAAACGGCTATTGATTTGTTATTGCAATCAGCAGGATATAAAGGTACTGGCTCGTTGCTGGTCGACCCACTTTATCCTTTATTAATTGCACAATTTTCAAACGGAAACTTTGAGCACGGTACTGACTACCAGAATCAACCTGATAACTGGGGGATTGCCGTCGAGAACTTAATGCAAACCTATTTAAATTATCCGAACGTTTTAAATCCAGCCGGCACGTTAAACTGGAATTCAATTAATAGCGACCCTTCTCAGCAATTTTCAGGGAATACTACTTTCACATCTAAACAGATAAATAATGTTATAATTACCGTGACATTACCTCATGTTCTTTTATATGGACGTATAACACCTCCTGATTTTTCGAGCACATTAAGCGTTTTTATAAGAATACATCGACCTGGGTTACCCGATATAACCCCAGCACAATTAGATTTCTCTTTTAACGGTTATGGCCCATACCCGCGCGATCCAAACGGATGGACAAGAGTGCTGGGTACAAACGGGAATAAAATTATCGGGTCGATGTCTTTTTATAATTCTGTACTCTCGTTTCAAACTACGTTGCCCGCCGGTGCAAGCGTTGATATTTATTATGAGTTTACTGGTTTTACCGGATCGCATGCCTACATATATCCAAACGCTACGTTTTCTGTTAAGAGCCAAAACGGGACGGTTCAATTTGGGCAAACGCTTCAATGTGAACGTATTTTTCCTGACATTTCACAAAAGGACCTCCTTAAAGATACCCTACAGCGATTTGGAATAGTTTGCCAAACAGACAACAATAATAAAACCATATCTTTCAATTCGTTTAAAGACATTGTAAATAATATCCCTATTGCCAAAGATTGGACAACCAAATGCCTGGATCAAGGTAAGCAGGTCACATTTCAACTAGGCAATTATGCGCAGGTAAATTACATGCAATACCAGGAAGATGCGAATATACTCCCATCGAAATTCGGTTGGTCGCAAATAAATATTGCAAACCAAACATTGGCAGCAAGTGCGCAATTGTTTGTGAGTCTTTTTGGAGTTACCTTAAATCGCCCGTTTTACGGGGGAACTATTTCACAAATCACTATGATTGACAATACAAGTGGCAGTGATGACTTTTCTATTGGCGTTACACCACGGATACTGATAGATCAAAAATTAAACATTGGCGCTTTAGGCAAAACTATTACGTTTACAGATGGCTCTGGAAATAATCGTTATATAAACGATATAATAAGTACACCGTACTTCTATAAACCCGACGCGCCGGAGCCACAAACTGGTTATGGTGCAGCAAGTTTATTATTTGATGACTTGAGAAAAAAATATTATCCCGACCTGGAAAAAGTACTTATGCAAACCAAAAAAGTGGTTCGGTTTATATCACTTACACCAAGAGATATATTGGAACTGGATTTGCTGACTCCTATTTATATCCAACAAGATAGTTCATATTATTATATCAATAAAATAAGCGCCTGGCGCAAAAGGCAGCCGACAAAAGTGGAATTGATAAAGCTGGGATAGTGAGAAACAGGACTTTTTATAGAATTAATTATGCTATTCAGCATATAAATCATTTTTAACTAAAAAATATGACAGACGACATTAACAAAAAAATACTGATCCAGGTGGAGGCCGAAACCAGCCAACTAAAGCAAAATGTGAGCGATTTAAACCAAACGCTTGATAGTTTACTCCAAAAGCAAAAACAGCTAAGTGATGCCGGCAACGAAAATACAAAGGCCTTCCAGGATATGGCAATGCAGGTTAAAACTGTGCAGACAGCAATTGACAACCACACCAAAGCAATCGATAATAATGTAAAATCGCTCAATACATCAAATGCTGCTTTAAATACATTAAGTTCAAGCTTTGTTAAGCTTAAAGATATATCTGGTACATTTGGATCAAGCTTGCAGGAAGCAGCGAAGGGATTTAATGCCTTAAAGAATAGCTTATCAAATACCGCAAATGAACAAAAAGCCGCCGACCAAACAGTTGCCATAAGAAAAACTGCTTTGCAGCGTGTTGAAGATTATGCCAGGCAGTCGGCCAATAAAATAGCTGCCAGTACGCTTAGTATACTTACAGGCAGCATAAAACGCCAAAGCGATACAAAAGTCGCCGCACTTGAAAAAGATAAAACTGCTGAATTAAATAACAGCAGCTTAACTTCTTCACAAAAGTTGGCTATTGAACAAAAATTCAAACAGCAGGAAGGACAAATCAAAGCAAAGGCGTTTAAAGGGGAGCAGGAAGCATCCATAGCGCAGGCTGTGATTAATGGCGCATTGGCAGTAACAAAAGTTACCGCGCAAAGCGGCGTACTTGCTCCACTTGAAGTAGGCGTAGTAATAGCCGAAACAGCCGCGCAGGTTGCTAAAATAACGGCACAAAAACCGCCCGCTTATGCACGGGGTGGTTTGCATTATTCGTCCGATGGGCGTGGAGGTGCATTGCCGGGATTTAGCAAAACTGATAATACAAATGCCTTTCTTCGTTCCGGCGAAGGTATCGTAGTTTCCGAGGCAATGCAGGTTCCGTGGGCACGTAACCTGGTAAGCGCAATAAATGTCGGCTTTGGCGGTCGTGATTTTTCAATAGCGAATACAGGCAGGGGTTATGCGATAGGCGGTATATTTACAGATGGCGGAGATGCAAACCGCTATTACAACCAGCCGGTAACCGATCAAAAAAATCTCGCCAATACCATTGCCTACCAGATGATCAATAATTTTCCTCCGGTTTATGTGGATGTTAAAGACGTGAATAATCAGCAAAATATATTGGCGCAAACTATTAACAGGGTGAATTTATGAGGTGAAAGGTTAAAGGCGAAAGCTGAAAGGTTGTGCCAGCTTCAAAACAATATTGGCTATTTGAAACTCCAGTTATTAGTTATGCCAGCGTACTCATATTCTGCCTGGTCTTTGGCGTCATCAGTTGTTTCATGCCAGGTGTCTGCAAACTCAACCCACTGATCATCGCAATAAAAAAGATAACAACCGTCATCATTCTCGTATTTACAAATGACCAGCCCGTAAGCAACCCCCAATAACTCGCCATTTGCATAATGTTGAGTATTATAAGTCGGCAAACATAGGTTAACCACAGCGTAACAGATAACGTTGGCACTGCCAATAACATCAGGTACATCTATTTTAAACATTAACTAAAACTACCAAACTAAAACATGACTATCAAACTTGCAAATACATTATTCGACGATGGTATATTCTCAGCCATGTACAAAGCCGGGTTTATCACCGACAAAGTTTTTATATATCGTGAGATATATCTGTGGGTAAACGCACAGGTTAATGCTCGTGGAATCAAAAAGAACCAGGCTGTATTGGAAGCTGAAATAAAATTTATGAAAGATGAACGCACCATTTGGCGGGCGATGAATAGTTTTGAGGACGGTCAATAAATTAAATCTGCTTTTTTATTTTCTTATTAGTAGCTTAGTTTTCTAAATCCTTTATCACATGAATAAAGTTTCATTATTAATCCTGCTGTTAATTTTTTGTTACGGCTGTTCACATTCACAGGTAACACAAGTACAAGCGAAGGTGAATCCTGAAGCCTTAAAGCTAAATAATCAGGCTATGCAATTGTACGCCAACTCCCTTGGGATAAATGATCGTAACAAGACATTAGAGCAGGCGGTAAATCTGCTCAATAAGGCAGTAAAGATAGATAGTGGCTATTTTAGAGCCAATTGGAATAAATGTCTTATTCAAAATACTATGAAACAATACGATAGTGCGCTCGTGACAAGTAAACAAATTTTAAAACTTAGACCGAAAAATGTTGACATCCAATTGATGGTTGGAACGGCATATGAAAGAGCGGGAGATACCGTATCTGCAGCAAAATATTATACAAGCACGTTATTAACGTATAATAATATACTTGACACAATGAGTATTAAAAATGAAGCATATAAAACCTTGAAAGTGGGAAAAGCCATTACCCTGATTATGCTACATCAAGATAAGAAGGGCTACGATATGTTTAAAGAACTTTATACAACGGAAACCGACCCAAATTATAAGCCGATGTATCAAAATTTTATAGGTTTGACCAGGCACGATTTTCTATATGGACCGGAGGAAAAGGTAACGAGTGAGGATCCAATTCCAATAACCCATTAAATAGAGGATGTCAATCCGAAGGAGTTATTTTACAGCTCAAAATTGGGTTGATTTAAGCTCAAACTTATACAATTCTGACCCACAAATTAAAATTATTTGAGCTCTATTTCCTTGATTCTAAAAATATAGCTCAAAACACCCAAGAATAAAGCTCAATTTTTAGATTTTTTGAGCTATATTTGATTGCACAATGAGCTTTAAAGTATTCCAATGATTGATTTTAATAAAGACATACTAAAATTCATTACTGATTATCCATCGCGTTCCTCTAAAGAAATACATGATGGATTGAATGCAGCCATAGGATATGCCACCGTAAAGCGAATATTAACTAAGCTTACGTCCGATGGTCTAATCGCCCCAGAAGGAAAAGGAAAAGGAACAAAATACCTGATCAGTCCGTCGTACGAATTATTAAGTCCCATTGATATAGATGAATATTTTAAAAAAGAACAGGACGAACGAGAGATTAAAGACGGGTTCAACCTATTACTCATTACAAATGTTTTAAGTAAGGCCAAGTTATTTACCAAAGAGGAAGAGAAGAAACTTGAGACATTGCACGAGAAATTTAAAAATAATATCTCCGGCATGTCTACAGCGGAATATGATAAGGAATTGGAACGTTTAGCGATAGATTTAAGCTGGAAGTCATCTCAAATAGAAGGCAATACCTACTCGCTCTTGGAAACAGAGCGCTTACTTCTCGAAAAAGAAACGGCTGCCGGAAAACCGAAGGATGATGCAATTATGTTACTAAACCATAAGGACGCAATAAATTTCATTGTTGCTCACCCTGATTATGTGGTACCTTTAACTATCCGTGGAATAGAGGATATCCATAGCATATTAATTAAAGAGCTTGGCGTCAACCGCAATATCCGCCAGAGGAGGGTAGGTATTTCCGGCACTAACTATAAACCCCTGGATAATGAACACCAGATTCGCGATGCTTTAATTGATATGTGCAATTTGATTAACAACAAGGAAAATGTGTTTGAAAAATCCCTCCTTACCTTAGTTTTACTTTCCTATATCCAGGCATTTGCCGACGGGAACAAACGAACAGCCCGTATAGTAAGTAACGCAATATTGATTGCATATAAGTATTGTCCCATTTCATTCAGGACCGTTGATTCCATAGAATACAAAAAGGCCATGCTGATATTTTATGAACAAAACAACATTAGCGCCATTAAAGAAATATTCAAAAGTCAATTTGAATTTGCGGTCAATACTTATTTCTAAGAAGACTCTATTCGTCAAATAGTATTTAGAACAATAACCGACAAAACACTGTCACCATCTAATAAAATAAGTATCCTGACCTTTGAATTATGCCAATCAGCATAATAATCATTACTGACAAAACGCTGTCACCACCGGGTTAAAAGATTGTCCCGATATTTGAATAAACCAAGTCGCTATTCTGACTTCAATTTTCAGAATCAATTTTCACAACCAATATTAACATTCAACTTTCGGACTTTTCGTCCCGATAATTGTCGGGATCCGGACTTTCCGACTAAACCCAAATCAATGAACTATAAAATTTACCTGTACGATACCGACACAGACTGCATCGGCTCCGGCGGCCTGTCATCTTCAAGTGTTCAGCAACAATTAGAAGCTGCTGCAGGCCAGGATGTGGACGTTCACATCAGTTCAGTAGGTGGCAGCGCATTTGATGCTATTGCCATCTATGATCTGCTTAAGAAATATCCGGGTACGGTAACAACCTACATCGACGCCCTTGCTGCCTCCGCAGCTTCTATAGTAGCCATGGGCGGTAAAAATGTGGTAATGAGCAAATATGCCCTCATAATGATTCACAAACCAATGGTTGGCTCTGGTGGCAATGCTGATGAGCTTTTAAAAGATGTGCAACTGTTAAACATAGTCCAGTCGCGCCTGGCGCAGATATATATTGATAAAACAGGGTTGGACGGAGTCACCGTTAATAGTTTAATTGACTCCGTCACCTGGCTATCTGCCGACCAGGCGCTCGATCTGGGTTTTATTGATCAGATAGAGGATTACAGTTCATCTGTGTCAAACAGCGCTATAATTGAAAAATACATAAGTACAGCACCTGTATTTTATAAAAGGTATATCAACAAAATCTTAACCAAAAACAGCAACATGAACATTGAAAACAAAGAACTTATCGAAAAAACCACGTCGGTTTTAGATAAGATTGTGAATTTCTTTAAAAAGGTGGTAAACAAACAAACCATTACCGACAAAGGCGCTCTGCACCATACCGGAGAACTTGATGAGGGCACAGAAGTTTACCAGGATGAAGACATGAGTAGTCCCGCACCCGAAGATTGTTATACCACGTCGGATGGCAGCAAAATCGCTGTAAAAGGCGGCCAGGTACAAAAGGTTTTGCCGTCAGAAACTGACCCCAATGCTACTGATGATGATGATGACAGCGAAACCATTGACAAGCTTAAAAACTCAAAAAAGCCTTTTAACGTTCAAAATAGGTTGAACCAGGTAAGAGCAAAGCTTCACGCTCAGAACGCATTGTTAAATGAAGCTAAAGAAGCTCTTGAAGCCGCCAATATACGCCTGGAGAAAACTCGTGAAGATATAAAAAACGAAATCCAGTCGAACTTTACTCCCGAAGGCTCCAAACGCAGCAACAAAGCAAAATCAGAACCTGTACCATTCTTTGCTCCTCAAACCACACTCGCTCAAAATGCGGTGAGAAAAGCGGTTGCCCCCTAACCCCCTAAAGGGGGAATAATTAATTCCAGTTCAAAAAAATTCGTCCCTACAAATAAATTAATTAATCAAAAGCTCCCCCTTTAGGGGGTCGGGGGGCAAATAATCAAATCCCTATAAATTAACCAATCAAAAGCTCCCCCTTTAGGGGGCTGGGGGGCAAACATTTTAAAACATGGCTCAATTTACATTTACAAACAATACCTATGCCGGCGAAGCGTTGGCCGGGTTTATGGCAAGCACGCTCCTGGAAGCTGATTCAGTAAAGCGCGGATTGTTAACCGTTATTAACGACGTGAAAGCACGAAAAGTAATACTCGATGTTGATGACAACGTCGTGCTACAAAATCCTTCGGGCATATTTAATGATCAGGGAACAACGGCGCTGCAAAATGAAAGTTACCTGGATCCTGTAGTGTACGAATTTATGAAACAGGAACAATGGGATAAACTTATCCAATCTTGGGAAGCGCAAAGTTTAAAACCCGGTGCATTTTTGGATTACGAAGGAGTGGTAGACTTGTCCGACTTTATGGTACAGCGTTATCTCACCAAAATACAGATCGCTAATGAGCGCTTATATTGGTTAGGTAAAGGATCGACGAAAGAGGCTACGTTTACAGCTTCGTTTCCGGGGTTGCTCCCAACTATTGCAGCGGCCTCCGGAGTTTACAAAGTAACCTTAGGAAAACCGGTAACCTCCATGGCAGCCACAGCCATTGATGCTACCGGGTTAGTAACAGTAGCCGACACATCAACACTATCTGATGGCGATGTTGTAACTATTACCAACTTAACCGGTACCAGCAAAGACACTACCAACGGTACACCGGGTATTGTGTTGCAAGGGCAATCGTACTTTATTCAAATAGCAAGCGCTACTACTTTTAAACTGGTGCGCAACTACAATGAAATAAACAGTCGCCTTGCTGCAACTTTCTCCGGTACTTCAACCGCGGCTACTATCAGCTATATCAATGTAAGCAATGTACTGCAGGTTTTGGGAAGCGTTTACGCACAACTTGACCCGGCAGACCGTATCCAGGAAGACTTTAACCTCCAGGTGCCGTTACACGTTGGTTATGCTTATGCCCAGGCCCAGGCTAACAAAGCGCTAAACGTTATCAACGCCTTTACCGATATGAAAAAGATGGACTACCTCGGTTTACCGTTACAGATCATGAACCACTGGCAGGCAAATACCATACTCGGCGCACGTTCATCAAACTTGTTTTTAGGGGTAGACTTATTGGGCGATGCTTCAGAATTGTCGACCGTTTACCTGAAACCGTATACCAACGATAACGTGGTTAGGATGAAAGCCCGTATGAAGGCCGCCGTAAATTACAAATTTGCCAACGAGATTTTTTACTTATCGGCTTAGTGAGCTGTTGATTGGTTGATCAGGTGAGTGGTTAAAACCTAAGCTTTATCAACCCAATTCAACCTGATCAACTTAATCAACAATCTAACTTAATCAACCAACTTATGTCAATTTACACTAAAATAAATGCGGGGTTCAGTTTGGCAACTTCCCCGCCCGTTACGGCGGGAATTGAAGATGTGATTTACATCTTTAACCAGGCCGACTTTACACTTACATACAGTACCATTAACCCACTAATTGTTACTGGAATAGCGGCCATCGGTAGCGCAAACATATATAAGTTTGAAGGCACCAACAATAGCTTCAACACCTTGTCGAAACTTGCAAAAACTTCCGTTGGGCCACGCTATACAGAAGAAATAGATTTTAACGTGGCAGGTTTATCGGTCGATATCAAAACACAGCTGATGGCAATGGGCTACGGCCGCGTTTGTGCCATCGCGGTAAATAACTACAATTCCAGCGATTCGGCAATAGAATTATTCGGGGCCGTTAATGGTTTGATCCTCACAGATGCCGAACGCAGCGCTGCTGATGAAACACTTGATGGCGGTTATAAATTAAAACTAACAAACCCCGATAAGCTAAGGGAACCATACCCACCGCGTGCCGTTTCAATCGCCCCAACAAGCGGCACTGCCACCTATGCTACCACAATAGCAGCTATTGAGGCGTTGGTATAGCCCCCTGGCCCCCTAAAGGGGGAAGTATTATTTTGATCCAATTAACTACATGAATAAAATAACAATTAAAAACTCCCCCTTTAGGGGGATGGGGGGCTTATGAAAACTTACCTGCCTCAAATTGAGCGACGAATATTAGTGAGGCCGAATCAAACATTTGGCATACTCAATTACGATCTGGATAATGCATATCCGCAGCGCATGCTCGAGTTGGTTGCCGCTTCGCCTACAGCTAAAGACTGCTGGAACAAGCGGGCAAAATTTATTTCGGGAAATGGTTTTAAAGAATCGGCTCTTGGAAAGCAAATTATTAATCCTAAGGGACTAACCCTTGCAAAATTATTAAAGGCAGTAGCTGCTGATAAAGCATTATTTACAGGTTTCGGCATACATGTGAACTACAATGCGAATTTTCAAATAGCATCAGTAAATTATGTAAAATTTGAAGACATCCGCATGGCTGACGCTGATAACCCGGATACCTCAGACAAGTATGCTATATACCCCGACTGGGGACGTAAAACCTGGAAAAACATCACCCGAAGCAAAATCGTTTTTATTGATAAATACGATCCCGATAAGAAGGTAATAAAAAACCAGGTAATTGCCGCGGGGGGATGGGAGAATTATAAAGGGCAACTATATTACTTCAATCCCGAAGTAGATGACTATCCACTGATTGAAGCCGATTCTGTATGGGAGGATTTTGAAACCGAGGCCGGGATCAAAATATTCAATAATCGTGAGGTAACCACCGGTTTTTTACCTTCCACCATGCTTTTCATGAAAGCAAGACGCGAGGAGGCAGACAATTCATCGGCCGATGACAAAAACGCTTATAGCAACGTCCCATCTCAATTAGAAAAAGATCTGGGAACCTTCCAGGGAGCCAAGAGCGCCCAAAAAATTATCGTTATTGAATATGAGGACGAAACTTCAAAACCTGAGTTTCAACCATATTCTATTCAAAACAACGACAAGCTTTTTAATGCAACCGAGAAATCAGTAGAGGCGCGGATTATAAAAGGTTTTTCAATTCCTAAAGAACTGATCAATTCAGATAACGCATCAGGATTAAGTAATGGTGGAGAAAAAAAGGAAGCTATAAGGGAATTTAATAATAACACTGCGCCCGACCGCCTCGAACTTTCTGAAGCTTTCGCTGAGATATTTGGCCGTTTCGCTACGAAAATTAACCCGTCTGGAAATTGGGAAATACTGGATATACCTGATGAAATAGCCGATGATGTGATAGGAAAATCTGCAGGTGCGAATATCAATCAGTTATTGCTGATGGGTATCCCTAAAACCAATAAAATCCAGATTCTTATTTCAGTATACGGCTTCAAGCCGGATGAAGCCAAGAGCATGGTTCCGGATAATGATAAAATTATACAGGCGCACACCGCGCCAACAAAACCTATCCCAGCATGACACAGATATATTTAATTGATCAAACCATTTTTCAGAATTACGAGGATATCTCAATCAATATAAAACCCGAGCGGATAAAAGCATTTGTAAAGAAGGCTCAGGATTTAGATTTGAAACCGTTTTTAGGTCATGCATTGTACTACGATTTTCTTCAAAATTTCAATGATGATGGTACCATAAAAACCACTGCTCCGCAACCATATATTGATTTGCTAAACGGTAGTGAGTACCTGGATAAACGCGGTAATATTGTTCTATATGAAGGCTTACTGCCAACGTTGGTGTATTTTACTTTTGCACGTTTTATAGAGGCCGATGCAGTGCACTATACCGCAACGGGTCCCGTTGTAAAACATCATGACAACGGCGACCCGGTTGCCCCCAAAGACATTGTAAAGCTTGTTCAACAACAGCGCAGTGTTGCTAATGCACACGCCAATGAGGTGGAAAAATTTCTATGGGATAACAAAAACGATTTTCCGCTATGGCATTTTAATGGCAAAAACAAAAGCAGCCGTCAATCAGGTCCACGCATCAGAAGTGTGGATAAAACAGATTTCAACTATCCTTCAGGATTTAGCCAATTGGGGTTGGATGACTTTTTACCGCTTAACGAATTCACGAATTAAGTGAATTTGGAACGAAATTGTCTCGCCTCACCCCAAACCCCTCTCCAAGAGAGAGGGGCTTAAAACAGCTGAATTTTATAAAAGCGCGAAGCTCAAGTCCTCTCCTTTGGAGGGTATTTATATACTATCCTACACTAATTTAAAAATGCTTTGTGTAGATTTGAGAATAAACCCTAAATCATGCTTTTTGAACAAAATTATATTCCTATTTTAAATTATTTAAAAGATAAAGGTCATATTTCAATATCTACAATTTCAATACCTAATATTGAAAATAATGATTTATTCGACACCCTTTTGGAATTAAATGATAAAGAATTTGTTAAAGTTTCTATTGGTCAAGTGATTATAGAACCTAAAGGAGAAGCTTATTTGCGTTTGTATAACAAAGGTGAATTGCCAAAAGAGTCTCCATTAATTAATATAGGGCATATAGGTAATATTATCACTGATAGTAAAATAAGTCATTCTGATTTATCCATTGAAGCTCTAAACCATTCTATTGCACCGCCTAACAATACACAGCCCAAACAAACTATCAAAAATGGTAGCAAGTCCATATTTATTTTCATTAGAAAAAATGTTTGGAAATTCATACTCGGTACAGCCATAACATTAACAGCTTATTTCTTAAGCAAGAAATATCTATAAGTACAAATCTATATCAATTCATATCACATATAAAAATATTTCATCAATAAATTATTGACAATCAATTTATTATGCTTTATTTTACACACAAAGTTTTAATCTATTTATGGAATTTATAATAACTGAATTACCTTTTAATGAAAAGCCTATCATAAATGATAGCTTAAAAGATTATCCTATGAATCATCCAGAAATGGATATTGGCGTTGGTTGTTCGGCAAAAAATAACGGTATGATTCCTTTATTTATCACATATTCAATAATAGTTTATAGTCCTGATAAAAGCGTTGTACTTAAAAAGTACCAAAGATTATGTGCGAGTGTCGTAAAGCTAAATAATCATTCAGCTACTAATGAGATAATTGAACTATATGAGCATTTTAAAAGTGAATTAGAGAAGGTTTTACTTGAAATGGGTGAAGGTTGGAGAGAAGGTCAACAACATGAACTTGTTACTCGTTTAAGATTTAAAAAATGGCATAATGTAATAGAAAATTGCTATCAGAAATTAACTAACGCGGGACTTTAGATATTCATCTATGTCACCAATATATTCATCTCCATCATCCATAGATATATGGACAGTACTATCCTTAAGTTTTTGCATGAATTCAGGGTCATTTAATGGCTTTTTAATTAATCTTTGATATTTATTAGGAAAATATAACCATTTTACCTTTAGTGTAATATTAGATATAAACGCCCTTTGGAGAGGATGGGTGAGGGCTTCGCCGTTTAGGTGAAGCAAACAAATGATTTCAACTACTAAAGGTTATATGGAACCAAAATTTAATTAATAACCAGGAACACAATGCCAACCGATAAAAAAATAAGCGAATTACCTGCAGCGTCTTCTATAAATGGATCTGATATATCCATACTTGTGGATAGTGGAACCGATTACCAATATACTTTTACTTTATTACTGCAGTTTCTGCAAACTTACCTCGCTGTTGGAGCCAACATTTCTTTTGGTACTGTTCTACCTCAAAATACCAGTGGCAATAATGGCGATGTATTTGTAAATACAACAGCTGGATCATTCGCTCAAAAAGTTTCCGGTACCTGGACAATTGTTTATACCCTGCCTGCTGCCAATGCCGCCGATGGAACTTTGCTCTATGGCACAGGCTTGCCGGCATCGTCGACTGGTAAAAATTCCGATAGCTACATTAACACCTTAACCGGTGTATTTTATTACAAAATATCAGGATCGTGGAACCAAGTGTTTTCAATGGCTACGGGCCCCCAGGGGCCACAAGGTACTCCCGGAACCAATGGCACAAACGGATCTAACGGTAACACAGTTTTATTTGGAATTACCAACCCGTCAAACAGCGCGAACGGCGTTAACGGCGATTTCTATATAAATACATCCACATCTACTTTGTTCGGCCCTAAGGCCTCGGGTGTGTGGCCGGCAGGTGCTTCTTTGGTTGGTGATGATGGATCTGCGGGGCCATCCGGTCCCGCAGGCCCTGCCGGCCCGGACGGGGCTGATGGATTAACCGGACCGACAGGTGCAACTGGTCCAACTGGTTCTGCTGGATCGATTGGTGCGACCGGAGCAGCGGGGCCGACTGGCCCCTCTGGCCCTGCCGGCGCTGATGGAGCGACTGGGGCAACAGGTCCTGCCGGGCCAGCTGGACTGACGGGTGCTACGGGAGCAGACGGTGCAAAAAAAATATCATATAACTTTTTTCAATCAACATTATAGCGGCGGAGCCCTATGGCGTGTAAATAAAAACAAATAATAAAACGAAAACGGCGCAGCCCTCTTGAGCGCCTTAGCAAAATAAACAAAACGAAAAATGGATAGTTCATCAAATCAAACAAGTTTCGCAACCTTAACAGGAACCTACCCGGCAACTAAGTGCGCATCAGGATTAGCTGCTAATACAGATACATTGGTTGCAACAGGAGCTTCACATGCCAGTATTGTAACCGATATCCTTTTCAGAAATACAGATAGCAGCAACATCCGCAACTTTGATATTGTTATCTGCGCAACCGGTTCAAATTCCACAGTCGAAAACAACCGGGTGCAAATAGCCGTCCCCGCAAATGCGGGAAACAACGGCAGTGTTCAACTAGCTTCATTAGCAGCGCTTGCATCACAGTTATTTGATCTTGACTTAGCCGGAAACCGGGTATTGACATTAGAAAGCGGTATATCCATATATGTGAGAAATAAGGCTGCATTAACAGCCGACGTTTATATAAACGTAAAACTGAGGAGTTTCTAAAAATGTACGAAATAGGGAATATAGCCACTTCACCATTTAAGCTTTTTTTAACACGAAAGGTAAATGTTTGGTATACTGTGTGCGACGGTAATTGGAACGACCCCAATGTTTGGATTTCAAACAGTTTGGATAAGAGGTCGGTTACACTTCCACAGCCTGGTGATGATGTTTATATAAATCATATCATGGTATTTGATACGGGAATAGGGATTACTACAATTGTTAACAATCTTTATATATCGGGTAAATTAACGAGTTTATCTAATCAAGCAATCTTACAGGTTAATGGAGATTTACAAGCAACTGGATTTATAGATTTTTCAGGTTCGGTATTGGTTACTTTAATTTTAAATGGCGTGAATAACTCTATTGTAAGTAGTTATTTTAATGGAGGTACAAGCTCTATGATACAATACAGCGGCTCACAAGATCAACCTATTTTAGATATTCCTTATAGGCATTTAACAACAACGGGATATATAGGAACTAAGTATCCGGCTGGGAACTTGTCGGTAGCTGGTAATTTTAATATGCAAAGCTTTTTTGATTGTAAATCAGCTAATATTACTATAACAGGAACCTCATTGATTGGTTTAGTTGGGGCTGGAGGCTTTAAATCAACTGGCACAGCTAATTTATTATTTATTGGTCCTGTTGATTTTGAAAGCAATACAGATCTAAGCGGGGGCAATCCGAATATTGAGTTTAGGGGCGGGGTTACAGTGCATACATTTTTCTTTGAAACAGGTACTGGTAACATATCATTCACCACCAATAATCAAAATTTAAATCCGAGCGCGTTTTTAGGTACCGGAAAATGGAACGCGCCCACCACAATAGTAGGAGCTATAACTGTAACTATAACAGCGGGTTCGCTGCCATTAAATACCACGATAAACGGAACTGTAGCGGGGTCTACACTTAATAATTCTGGCACTATAAATTATTATACTTATTCATTATTAATGAGTACCGGGGTGTTTAATTATAAATTTACTACAACATCCGGTATAGGGTATTATCAGAACGGGAACTTTACATTGCCTTATACATCTTATGCAAATCTCGCCATAGATGGAACAGGAGTAAAAAAAATAGGTGCAAATACCGTTGTTGGTCAGAGCTTTAATATAAATGGCTCTACAGTATTATCGACTTTCGATTGTAATGGCTTTGATTTAACTGTTACAAGCACGTTCGTAAATAACGGTTTATTTACAGCAACTTCTTTTAGTAATATTTTATTTGCAGGGTTTACCTCATGGACAAATGGACCAACAGGGGGTTACATTGACCTGCGTACAGGTAATCCGAATATTGAATTTAGAGGTGGATTAAGCATACATGCTAATGCTACATATACAGGAACCGGAACGTACACATTCTCAACAAGTAATCAAAACTTCGATATGCAAGTGAATAACGGAGGTGTCTGGGCGGCGAATATCTTGATAAGTGGTGCCATAACGGTTACATTTTTGGGTGGATCGCAATCCCTTGGTATATCACAAACGATATTTACTGGTACTTTAAACGGCGATAATGCCAATTCAACTTTTGTAAACAAGGGTGTGGTTGGATATAATAATGCGACTGCACCAATGTCAACTGGCAGGTTATATTGTAACCAGGCATCAAATACGTTTATTTACGGACTAGTGGGAAATCAGGACATAACAGCACCCGCCGATCCTACATTTCCGGGGTATTCAAATCTAATTCTCAACGGATCAGGTGCAAAGGGACTTTTAGGCAATGTGTCTGTAAAGGGAACATATACATTAACATCACCGGCGACACTTAATTCCCATGGATTCGCGCTTACTAATCCTTAATAGGCTTTTTGTTTTCTAAAGATTGCCATTTGCAAACATATACGCCAGTTTGGCCAAAATTAAAAACAGCTGAAATGTCAGAACCAAAATGACAAAATACAACACCTAACGCAGCCAACCCCCTCAAATATTGAATACTTAGAATTTTATCTTTTGCCATGCGACGTCAAATAAACAAAAAATAAATTAACCGTCACACAAATAAAGAATCACTAACACACATAAAAACTTTAAAAACAAAATTCATGAAAACCTCAACATTATTCAGCCTTAACTTTCAAGATTTAGCCAAAGGACTTTTAGTCGCCGTTGGCGGCGCAGTTATCGCAGCGATCGAAACCAGCGTTCAGGCCGGTTCACTTACATTCAACTGGAAAACAATTGGCGGTGTTGCCCTGGCATCCGGACTATCTTACCTGGCAAAGAACTTCTTTACGCCTGCTCAAACCATTACACCCGCTCAGTAGGGATAAGCTGAAACCTGAACCAAGGATGCCCTCCCCGTCCGCAAGTTGGCGGATGGGGGATTGAGCGGGAATTATAAACCAATAAATTCTAAAAAAAATGATGCAATTAAGTAGCACGGGGCTAACTATTATCAAAAATTTTGAAGGCCTCAGATTGGAGGCCTACCGCGACGTTGCAGGCGTTTGGACAATAGGTTATGGTTCAATACGATACCATGATGGCAAACGAATAAAACCAGGCGATAAACTCGCAAGCGAAGCACAGGCAGACGCACTGTTCCGCAATACACTCGGCCAATATGAGTCGGCCGTTAATGAGCAGGTAAAGGTGTCAATTACCCAAAATCAGTTTGATGCGCTGGTGTCATTCTCTTATAATGAAGGGACTGGGGCGTTGAAAGAATCGACTTTACTGGTTAAACTGAATGAAAAAAATTACGCTGAAGCTGCTGCTCATTTTTTGGCATGGGATAAGATTACCGACCCTCATACAGGCAAAAAAGTAGTGTGCGATACGCTGGTGCAGCGCCGTAGAGAGGAAAGCCGTTTGTTCCTGTCGTAACCTAAAATTCCAATAAAAAGATGATAGATATTTTAAACCAGAAGCCGGTGATAGGTATTGCCGGCGGCTTAACCAGCGGCATTTTGTATTTATTAAAAGAGCTGTTTACCAACGACCTGGTCTTAAAGTGGGTCGCGGGCATGGGGATCTGGATGGGTCTGATAGTAGCCGCGCTTACCGTTTGGCTGAGGGTTATTGAGATAAGGAAAACGGACCGTTGATTAGAATGATTGATTTGATTAAACTGATTTAAGATTAAAAAATGAAGAAAATATTATTGTCATTAACGGTCTGCATTGCAGCAGGATGTTCATCTGCCGACAAGGAGGTTTTTAAAGCCCGGCAAATTTTCGATAAATATCCTAATGAAGCTGCTAAATATTGCGGTGATAAATTTCCTGTCGCCGATAGCACTATTAGTACAAAAACTGATACCATCAAAGGCGCGGTAATAAATTATAGGCCGGCGCTTGTAGATCTTGAGCTACTGTTGGATTCGGCTAAAGATGTGCTGAATCAAAAACAAGAAAAACTCACCGATTTGAACGGACAATTTAATTTCGCAAAAATGCAATTAGGAAAAGCAAACGACCTAATAAATATTCTATCAGGTCAAATCGATGGTATTCAAACAAGTTACAAACCTTGTGGAGTCGACACGATAAAAAACACTGTGATAAAAACGAGAGATAATACTGCCAGGATATCAGCATTGACAACTCAAATTATGATGGATGGTCGGGATAAAGAAAATATGCAAAATACACTCAAAAACGAAAGCACTAAGTCATCACACCGGCTATACTGGATAATAGGACTAACTATTTTTGTGATTGTTTATTTTGGTATCAAGGTCTATAAATTTCTTACCGGAGGAACGATAGTCAGCAGCTTCTTGCATTGACATTGCAGATGTGAAAGCCTTTAGAAAATAATTTTGAAGTGCCCGGAACGAGATTCGAACTCGTACATCCTTACGAATGCCACCCCCTCAAGATGGTGCGTCTACCAATTTCGCCACCCGGGCTTTTTTTAAGTCCTAAGCCTTAAGTCAAAAGTTCTAAGTCAAGTAATTCCGACTATAGGCTCTCGACTCAAGACTTTGAACTTTCCAATGGATGTGCCCGAAGAGAGACTCGAACTCTCAAGAGACAATTCTCAACGGCTTCTGAGACCGCAACGTTTACCAATTTCGCCATCCGGGCATTTTGTCGTGTCAAGTATTTGCTGCCAGTGTAACCCGTTAACCGTTTTTTGATCCGAACAAGGGTGCAAATATAATCGTTTCGAGCAAAACGCCTTCAATAAAATATAAAAATAGGCAGCGCTTTGTAGAAATCGATATAAAGATTAATTTCGGAAGTCAATTGATCGATTTATGTTGAGGAAGATAGGCTTTTTATTGCTTTTGTCAATAACATTCAGTATTGCAGCATCGGCTCAGAATGCGGATGCAATTTTAGGTAAATGGCTCAATCCGACAGGCGAAGGCCAGGTATTAATTTATAAAAAAGAAAATAAATACTTCGGCAAACTTGTTTGGATCAAGGTCCCGGACCGTGATGGCAAACCCAAAACCGATATACATAATCCTGATAAAGCCCTGCAATCCAGACCCGAACTTGGCCTCGAACTTTTACAGAATTTTACATTTAAAGGTGACGATGTTTATGGAGATGGTACCATTTACGACCCAAAGAGCGGTAAAACATACAGCTGCAAAATGACGCTGAATGATAACAATTTAAAAATACGCGGATACATAGGTATCTCCTTATTTGGCCGTACCGAAGTTTGGACAAGAGTAAAATGAACAGAACACATTTAAAATCACTGGTGCTTTTATTGAGCGTATCCTTTGCCATAAATTTACATGCGCAAACCATTACTATTTTACAACAAGGTAAACCTACAAGTATCCGGGGATTATCGGTAGTCGACGACAACGTTGCGTGGATTAGCGGCAGTAAAGGCTATATCGCGATCACAACCGACGGAGGGAAAAACTGGACGTGGCAACAAGTAAAGGGATTTGAAAAATCTGATTTTAGGGATATTGAAGCTTTTTCGGACAAGGAAGCTATAATCATGAGCTCCGGAACACCTGCGGTAATATTAAAGACTACCGACGGCGGATCAAACTGGCAGATGGAATATAGCAACGCAGATACTGCCTGGTTTTTTGATGCGATGGATTTTGCCGATCCAAAACACGGTTATGTTCTGGGCGATCCGATTAATGGCAAATTCTTGTTAATGGAAACTAAAAATGGTGGAGAAACCTGGGATATGTTTAAAAACAGACCTGATGCATTGCCTGGGGAGGCAGCGTTTGCTGCGAGCGGTACTTGTCTGCGTCTTTATAATGGGGAAATTGATATAGCTACCGGTGGAACGAATGCCCGTTTATTATCGTATCAGCACAATAATACGTGGAATTATTCAAATATCCCAATATTACACGGAAAGCAAAGCCAAGGCGCTTTTTCATTTGCTTTTGGCAAAAACAATGGCATTATCGTTGGAGGGGATTATGCTAATGATAAAAAAACTGATTCTATTGCAGCTATTCACAAAGTACACCCCATTTTATTTTTTTATACTCCTTCTAAACAACCTTCTGGTTTTCAATCGTGTGTTGAATGGATTTCAGCGGATATTTTCCTTTCTACGGGCACTCCCGGCAGCAATATTACTATGGACGGTGGCAAAACCTGGACGAAAATTGACGATACCAGTTATAACGTTTGCCGCAAGGCAAAGCACGGAAAACTTGTTTTACTGGGGGGCAACGGTGGTAAAATAGGTGTTTTTAAAATGTAGATTATTGATAATTAAGTGCTTAAAATCGCTAAAAAATAAATTAAAATAGCACTTGCGAACAATGCTCAATACTCCTATATTTGCACCACTTTAAACAAAAGCGTTTAAAGTACGATTCCGTAGCTCAGCCGGTAGAGCATAACACTTTTAATGTTGGGGTCCTGGGTTCGAATCCCAGCGGGATCACTAGAAAAGCCTCTCTAATCAAATAGAGGGGCTTTTTGCATTAATGGTGAACGAAAAATGAACTAAAATATCGATAAAGCTTAAATAACTCACATGATTGTTATTAAGGCATAAAAAATTGTAAGCCGTTATTTTTACTTAATTTTTAAACCAAAAAACACTCTAAAATAAATTGTAATTCTTTGGTTAATAAATACTTACTGAAATATTTATTAAAATATTCACGTAAAAATATGTGAAATCACATAGTTTACATACTTTTGTGCATGGAAAAATTATATACCGTTTCAAGGTCTGAAATTTTAGAACTCGTCGCTGAAGGTGTAAGGCTTGCATTTAGTCAACTTCCTGAAAAAAGCAAACAAGATAATTTAAATCCAACAGGTACCAGGCAGGAAGTAGCAGAATATCTAAAAATATCGCTGTCAAAGCTAGATACTTTAACGCGTACCGGTGAGTTAAAATCTTTCAAGTTAGGAGGCCGGCAAGTGAGATATAAATGGAGCGAAATATCATCATATTTAACTGAAAGGGGCTAGCCTTTATAACATGTAACTAGTTTACATTGCTTTTTTATTGAATTCATGACTTTTCTCCTCTAGAAGATCTTCTGTATATTTCAAACGAGATGCCAGGATATCAATACGTGTATTAACTATATCGATATCGGTCTTTAATTCTGAAATATCCATGATCAGTTTACAGGCCTTTTCACCTTTATTTTTCTTTGGTCCTTCGCCCCTTAGAAACCAATCCGGAGTATATCCTAATTTATAACAAACAGCTTTGGCCACTTTTAAAGTTATCGGATATTCTGATTTTAACATACGTGAAACTGAACCCTGTGTGACATCCAGTATTTCGGCAAAAGATTTTTGAGTGCCACCGTAGTCTTTAAAGACAACGCTTAACCTTTTCGCCTCGGGGCTGATCTGTGTCTTTGCTATTACAGACATATTAAGTATTTAATAATTTTGCTTTTTGTATATTGTACTCAGCTTCATTTATGGCACCCGAATCAAGTAAATCTTTATATTTCTTTAGTTGATCGGTAACAGGCTCTGGAGAATAATAAGGCTGATCATCCATACGTTTTGAGCAATAAACAATTATGATACCCACAAAGTTTAAAAATAATCCTAAAAACAACCCGGCTGTTTGCCCTATGTTCCTTTTTGCTCCGGCTCTATAGCCCCAAGCTGCAAAAGCCGCTACATACAATAAAATGATTAATTCAGGTGCACCCATAGTTTTAAAATTTATATTAATAATTAGGTTTTTTCAAAATATCCGTTAACAAGCAAAGCTTTGTAATTCTTTCAGTCTTTATGGTTTTTGAGGCATATTTTAACCGCTCACCTACCTTTTCAGAGATATTATCACTAAATAAAATAACGCTGTCCGGCTCTTCGTCTGCTTTTATCAACCGTTTCCAAACCCGGTAATCTCCATACTCTATATAATAAATTTGTCCCCAATCAATATCATTGATATCATTAATAGGCCTGACAACTCCCCAGCTCCCATTTTCCAAAGTTGGGTACATAGAATGGCCATGGACCGGCAATGCAAAACTATTAATGGCCGCGCCTGGTATATTCAGGTAACCGACAATTTTAACATCTGCATCATCACCGTACATCTTAACCATTGAGGCGCTTGCAGGCAAATTATACATAGGAATATTTTGTTTGATAAGGGTAGAGGTTGTTTGCATTTTAGGTTTTGAACGATTATAGGTTGCAGCTTCTTCATTTAACATATAAACAGAATTTGTGTATGGGGTTCCTTGGCCTGTTTCATAGAACCTTTTACTTAAACCAAACTTGTTTATAAAATCTTCAACGAATTTTTCGGGGGCTGGTCTTTTTGGGTTAAAGTTATTTCCAAAAGCTTGAGGAGATAGGCCCATTTGTTCAGCTAGAGCCGCTTTTGTCGTTTCCGGCCTAGCTTCTAAGACCGCATTTAGCATAGCAATTAATCGTTCTTTTAATACATCTTTCACCTATAATGTTTAGATAAATTTTTCACCATAACTTTTTTTAACAAAAATTGTTTACAAAAATTTGGAAATAAACAAAAACTGTTTATATTTGTATAACAATATTATATACAAAAATAAAACATTATTTCACAAATGATACAGGATATTGTAAAAAACAGTAAAAATACGTATCAGGACTTGCGGGATTTACGCGGATTAAACCTAAAAGAAATTTTATCAAACATGCCGATATGTAAAAAAGATAGCGGCTATAGCATCGACCTTGAAACCGGGATGTCTGTTCGATCTATAATTTATAAAATAAATTCGGATACAACGATGGAATTTGAAACTGCCAAAGAAGGTGGTCTTATCATTATTTGGAGGAACGCTTAAATGTATATAGCTCATTCCAACATTACACCGGTTAGCCAGGCCGAACCGGTAAAGCAAAAAAAACAAGCATCACAATTCGCCATTAAGATGGCCAAAAAAGGTTTCGTAAGATCTTGTAAAAAAAATGCTGGTCGGATTGCTGAGATACAAAAAACTTTCCCGGGATGGGAGCCAAAATTTAACTACCCTTCTTAAAATAAGAAAAACCCCGCTGTAACGGGGCCATTCAGTAACAATTAAATATTAAGACGATGCAAACTTACACAGAAAAAGCAAGAAATCAAAAAACGATGAATGTCGCAATGGCGAACTTCTTCACTCAGTTACTAACAAACAAAAAAGCTATTCATGTTGAACAAGCTGAATTAGTTGGCGGTAGCTACTTTGTTGATCATTGTCCGGAATACACCTTGAACGAAGGTGAACCCGATTGGCAACAAACAACAATCTCTTTTAAAGACCTTTTAACCTTTGTTATCAAAAACAAGCTGAACACTTGGAATTCCGCCTCAGTGATCGCTGGCGTTATCGTTAATAACGAGATCGAGGCGGACGCTGAAACGATGTTAAGAGAATTAACCTCGTTTGATTTGTACGGCATTATCCGCGAGTACTTAGAGAGTGGAAGGGTTCTAAAAATGCCTAATTACAAATGGGGTAGCCTTGAACAAAAGGTATCAGACACTTACCAAAGAATGGAAGCTCATTTAATTCAACCGCTTTTACATCTTTCTGACTATGAGCGGACACAGGTTAGAATTTTTCAACATATGATGTTTAACACTTTCAAAAATCAATTTGGAAAAGAAATAACTGCATTAGGTTTTAATGCTCAAATGAGTTTTGAAACTGGTCCGCTGGCTAACGAAAGGGAGTTTGAACATGCTTGAGCTTATTTTATATGTGGCATCCATTTTATTAAGTGGCCTGTCGTTCGGAGCCTGTCTTTATTTCAAACCTAAAAAAGTAACCAGTCATGTTTAAAAGCTTAATACTCAAAACCGAAAAAGATAGGGTTGCAAGCGAGATCGGAAAACGTTGCGGTTTGATGCAAGACTATGCCCTAGAGTGTGGCGACACTGATATGTTTTTCAAATACCACGCAATGGCCTTACGCCTAATCCAGTACAGAGTAAACCTAAGAAATAGATGAAGCATTACAGAGAAATTATTAATCACCTTGATTGGAACGTTGACGGCAAATTTGAGGCCGTTTTAGTAAACGGTCAAATCACAAAATTAAATTTTTGCGAGCCAGGCAAGGGGGCAAATGATTGCGGTAAATGTTTAACAAGTACCGACTTTAAATATCTGCAAGCTGTTCATCATTGTCTTACAGAACTGTTCAAGTTCATTGAAGATGAAAACAGGCGTCACGGTTATTCTTATGCTATCGGCGAAGCCAAACAATCAACAGAAGTAAAGTTGCCTGAATTTGAAGAGGCGACTAACATTTAATCATTAAAACAATGTCAAACGAAATACAATTAACAGCTAAATCCTTATTTAACAAAGAGGATATAAAAAAGCGCTTTCAAGATATGCTCGGGACGAAAGCCCAGGGTTTCATTTCATCTGTGTTACAGATCGTGTCACAGAGTGCCGATCTTGCAAAGGCTGACCCCAATAGTGTACTACAGGCGGCGGCAATGGCTGCAACTTTAGATTTACCATTAAATAAGAATTTGGGGTTTGCTTATATCATTGCCTATAAGACAAAGGTAAAAGGCTTAAACGGCAAGCCTGACACATACAATGTTGTTGCTCAGTTTCAAATGGGGTACAAAGGTTTTATTCAACTGGCACAAAGGACCGGCACTTTTAAATCTATTGGCGTATCAGCCATTTATGAAGGGCAGTTAAAAAAACAAAACCCTTTGACCGGGTTTGAATTTGATTTTGATATCGATATCAAAGAGAACGCCCCTGTTATCGGGTATGCCGCTTACTTTCAGTTACTAAACGGTTTTGAAAAAACTTTTTACATGCCCATCGATAAATTATTAAAACATGGCGCCAAATATTCAAAAAGCTTTTATGATAAAAACGGTCGTTGGACGACTGATTTTGATGCCATGGCTGAAAAGACCGTTTTAAAATTATTGCTTTCAAAATTCGCTCCGCTATCCATTGAAATGCAAAAAGCAGTTATAAGCGATCAGGGCGTTATCAACAATTTCGAAACAGATGATTTTACATACATCGATAACGAAAGCGACGAAGATGAAAAAATCGACGTTGACCAGGTGGCTTTAATGATAAAAGAAGCGGATACCTTAGACAACCTTTTTGCTTTGAAACATTATCTATCAGCCGCCCCGGAGTTAACCGACCTTTTTAACTCCCGGGAACTTGAACTCAAAGAATCCGCGGTTAACAAGAAAAAGGATACTATCAAAAATAATTCACAAACCAAAGTAACCTTACTATAATGAGTATATACAAATCATACAGCCCCGAGAAAATGGAAGAGTTGCTCTCCAATTTCTTAATTAGCAGCTGGAGCTATAGTAAGGTTGCCCAGTTTGCCCGGAACGAAAAGGCATTTGAAATGAGTTACATTTATGGTATAAAATCTAAAAGCTCAGCGACAACCATAGCGGGCCAGGCTTACCATGATGCTCTTAAAAACTTTTTCCGGGAACTAAAAAAGGACGGCACACAGCTTGAATTACCTGAATTGCAAAAAATAGCCTATGACTTTATAGAAGATCAACCGGCCAATTACTGGAAGCTTCAAAAAACCACGCCAACAATGGTAGAGGCGAAGCAAAAAGCAACCGACGATGTTAATGCATTTCTTAATAATTTCTATGGAGAGTTAGGCACTTACATTGACTACATCGACGAGGTTATAGACGTTGAGCTTTATTGTGATGAATTCCTTACCATCAATGGCGTTGATATCCCTATGCCTTGCCACCTTCAAATTGACTTGGTTGTAAAAACCACTTATGGAGCAATAGCTGTTTTAGATCATAAAACAAAGAGATCCTTTACTGATCAAGATGAATTAAAATTATCAGGGGGCATACAGGCTATAACCTACGTAAAGGGCTACGAATCAAAAACAGGTATTAATGTTGACGAGGTTTGGTTCATCGAAAATAAGGTATCGAAAAACAAAGACCGTTCCCCGCAGCTAAACGCCTTCAAAATCAAAATCAACAAAGATATAAGACGGCTATATGAAGCCATTTTATACGAACCGTTAAAACGGATGGTTGAGGCGGTGAGCGACCCGGACTATTGTTATATCATTAACGAATCTGACAACTTCGTTGACAAAGCCGAAATCTACGAGTTTTGGGCAAAGACAATGATTGCAGAGGTCGAAGAGTTCAATATTGTACCGGAAAAGCGTAACCTGATTGTAAGACGGCTTAGAAAAATCAGGGATGCTTCGCTAGCTACCATCAACCCCAAAATTATCAGGGACTTTCAAAAGAATGCAGCCGAATTTATTCAATACGATTTAAGTAACAAAAACATGACTTCACAAGAAAAAATAGAACATATTTTAAGGAGCTTCGGAATACTTGTCCAGGTTGCTCATAAATTTGATGGGTATTCCTGCAATACCTTTTTACTGGAAATATCTGCAGGAGTTAAAATCTCTTCTATTCACGGCCATAAACTGGACATTGCTAACGCGTTGGACGTTCCGACCGTCCGTATTCCTAATGAATTATTAGTGCATGAAGAAAAAGCATATTTGGCAGTTGAGTTTTTAAAGAAACGAGAAAAAAATCTTTTCTTTGACCCCTCTGCTTTGGTTGGTAGAAAAATACCGATCGGTAAAGACAATTTCGACAATACCATTGTTTGGGATTTGGATAATCAATCTACGCCACACGTTTTAATTTGCGGCGCAACCGGAAGCGGCAAATCAGTTTGCATACGTGCAACAATCGAATATGCTTTACAATCAGGCATAGACGAGGTTATAATCTTTGACCCTAAATATGAATTTTTAGCTTACGACAAGCATCCGAAAGTTTCTGTTTACAATGAGATCATTGCCATTGAGGAAGAAATGGCAAACTTGGTAAAAGCTATGAATACGCTTGTTAAACAGGGCAGGAAAACAAGAACACTTGTTATAACAGACGAGTTCGCCGACGCTGTTTCAGCTTCAAGAAAGGGACCTGAGCTTAAAATTTATGAAGATGTTATGGTTGGCATGTATGCCAATGGTGCACCCAAAGTAAAACGCGAATGTACCGGAGAGTTAAAGTCACTTGAAGAAAACCAAAAGATATTGTTACAGAAAGGGCGCTCAGTCGGTTTCAGGATTATGTCAGCCACGCAAAGGGCATCTGTTAAAGTTATTACCGGCGACGCAAAAGTAAACTTCCCTGTTCAGATATGTTTTCGGGTACCCAAAGAGACTGATAGCCGGGTTGTACTTGATGAACCAGGCGCGGAATCATTGGCAGGAGCTGGCGACGGCTTAATGAAATCTCCTGAATATAAAAGTATCGTAAGGTTTCAGGGCTTTTACAAGGACTAATAATTAACAAGTTTTCAATTAATTATGTGATCTCACATATAATACATAAAACTATGCAGACCATCCAACAAAACGAAAACAACCTTAGGACAGCTTATGGCTGGCAGACGGATAACTGTACAGAGTGTTTTGAAATCAGTAGGAACGCAGGAATTACGTCATTATATTTCTATCATCCGGCGCGAACAAGATTTTAAAATTACCACTACCTGGGTTTCCAAAAAAGGTAAGCGATTCAAGGAATATTTCATTGAGAAACAAACAACTCAACAAGTAGCATAACAAAACTAATCAACAATTAAATTTTATTACATGGCCACTAAAAAAGCAACCAAAACGAGCAATCAGCCTAAGACAACTGAAAGCCCGGCTAACGAAATCCCGATATTGGAAAATTTACATTTATCGGCTATCGTTCCGAGTCCATTAAACCCTCGCAAAGAAATCGATCAGCAAGCCATTAACGAGCTTGCAGAATCAATTGAAAAAGTCGGGCTGATTCAACCTATCGTCGTACGTAAAAAAGCAGGAGAGCCCGGCGTTTATGAACTGATTTGCGGAGAGCGCAGGTTTTTGGCATCGAAGATTGTAAACGAACGTAATCCAAAGCGTGAAACTATTGCCGCCAGTATCAGAACATTAAATGACGCGGAAGCCATGGAATGTATGATTACTGAAAACTTACAGCGCAAAGATGTTCACCCATTGGAAGAGGCTAACGCTTTTAAACTAATGATTGATCACATGAATTATACGATCACCGATATTTCGGCTAAGATCGGAAAGAATGAGCCGTTTGTAAATCGCAGGCTGCAGCTGATCAATTTAATTCCTGATCTTAAACTTATATTTCATACCGGCGAATTGCCGATAGGCCATGCCGAATTATTAAGCCGCCTTGAACCGTTAGACCAAACGTTATTCTATAATAACAAATTTGGCAATAGTAGCTATAACTCCGGGGCTGGAACATTGCGCGAACTGAAAAACTGGCTTAACAATAACACTAACAAAGAATTGTCGAAAGCTATTTTCGATCTTTCCGAAGAGAATTTAGGGACTATTCGCTGTATAGCTTGCACCAATTGCCCAAATAACACTTCTGTTTCAAACTCTATATTATTTCCTGATTCCACGGAAGAGGCAACTTGTACTTTCAAGGCTTGTTTTCAGGATAAAACAAAACAATATTTTAACCGGGAACTGGAAGTTGCCTTAAAAAATCCGGATATTATTATTGTATGTGATTCTTACGGCGAAAATGAGATTACGAAATCGTTGAAAGCTCAGGGTTATACTGTTTATTTTAGGTATAGCGATTATTCAACTCTTGGCGCAATTCCTGAACTTAAAGACTTTACGGAAGATATCGACCGGGACGACTACGAAACGGAAGAGGATTACCAACACGATATAAATTCAGCAAACACACAGTTTGAAGCAGAGTTAAACGAGTACAATGAAAACGCAGAAACATACAAAAAAGCATTCGACGTTAATTCCGGTAGGTATATTTATGTTCAGCTTACCGAAAAAAGCAGATCATCAAACTGCGACAGCCCCGGCGTTGAAAATTCACGAAATGAACTTGTGGCCAAAATCGAACAAAAAAGGACCCGGGGGCGCGAATTAGATCAGGAAAAAATAATGAAACGCCTGGTTGATCATGTTAAAGAGTTACCAATAACCAAACAGCCAACAGCACCCGATTTAACACCCGAAGAGCTTAACGGGCTTATTGCTTTGGCCTTTGAAAATGTTGGCTATGGTGAGCGTAAAAAATCAATGTTAGAAGCCTTGGGACTGCCTAAAGATTACTCCGACTATCACAAAGGCCCGGAAACGGTTCGCGCTATAAGCAAAGCTTCTAATGAAGCTCGCGCCTTTGTCGTTCGGCTTGCCCTGCTAAACAAATTCAGCAATATAGCACCTACAAGCATCAGCGGGGGCGTAATGTTTCACATAGCTAAAAGCTGGTGCCCGGAAGAGTTTGACGAAATGGTAAAAGATCAGGGCGGTGTACGCCAAAGGAGAGAGGCAAAGCTGGACAGCAAGCTAAAAGATTTTGACAAACAAAACGACCCTGCCAAAGAAGCCCAGGAGCAACCCCAACCGGAAGTACAGGAACAAGAAGCATAATATTTTATGATCTACGACGATTTTTTGAAATCAAAGGTGAGGTTTGCAGAAACGACCGGGTTTATCATTTCAGATGAAGAGATAAACCCGGCGCTGAAGCCTCATAACAAATTAATGGTTAAATGGCTTGTAGAGGGCGGTCGCCGCGCTTGTTTTGCAAGCTTCGGATTACACAAAACCGTTACACAGCTTGAAACCATTAGATTAATATTAACCCGTACAGGCGGACGCGGGTTAATTATTTGCCCTTTGGGTGTCCGTCAGGAATTTATTAAAGACGCCCTCAATATTTTGGGTTGGTTAGTCCCGCCTAAATTTATACGCAGGATTGAAGAGTGTGAAGAAACCGGCATCTATTTAACCAATTATGAAACGGTCCGCGACGGCAAACTTGACCCACGGCTATTTGAAGCCGTATCGCTGGATGAAGCTTCTATATTACGGGGATTAGGCGGCTCGAAAACATTCCGCGAATTTATGCGCCTGTTCACCGGTGACGCTGGCCCCAATGGTAATAGGAGAGGCACAGAATGCGTAAATTATCGTTTTGTAGCAACCGCGACACCATCACCAAACGATTATATAGAATTATTGGCTTATGCCGACTTTTTGGGAGTTATGGACGTTGCCCAGGCTAAGACACGATTCTTTAAACGTAACAGCACGAAAGCCGATAAACTGACTATTCATGCACATAAAGAAGAAGAGTTTTGGCTATGGGTGGCTTCATGGGCTTTGTTTGTAAATAAACCATCCGACATTACTAATAACGAGGCTGACGATATTGGTTATAATATGCCGGCTATGGATTTACGCTGGCAGGAAATACCGTCAGATCATACACAGGCAGGCGCTGAAAAATGGGGGCAACACAAAATATTTGCTGAAACTGCTATTGGTCTATCCGGTGGAGCTAAAGAAAAGCGCAATAGTCTTATTGCTAGAGTAGGTAAAATGATGGAATTGCGCGAAGAAGATCTTTCTGCACATCGTATCATTTGGCATGACTTAGAGGACGAGCGTCGCGCGATCACTAAAGTTATTCCTTCCTGCAGGGCTGTTTATGGCTCTCAAAAGAAATTGGAAGAGCGTGAAGAGATAATAAAAGCTTTTTCATGCGGTGAATTGCAGGAGCTTTCCGGTAAGCCCTCAATGATAGGTTCCGGGACAAACTTACAGATGTATTGCTCATGGGCTATTTACTTAGGTATCGGCTTTAAATTCAACGACTTCATACAGTCATTACACAGGCTGTTACGCTTTGGACAAAAAAACCGTGTCCGTGTCGATCTGATATATACCGAAGCTGAGCGTCAAATCAGAAAACAACTTGAAAGAAAATGGTCACAGCATAATAAAATGGTTCAAAAGATGATTGAAATAAATAAAAAATACGGCCTTTCTCAACAGGCCATGGCTCAGATGTTAACCCGTAAAATGGGCGTGGAACGGGTTGAAATAACCGGAAAAAATTACACGATCGTTCAAAATGATAATGTTAAAGAAATGCCGAGGATAGAAAGTAATTCGATCGGCTTAATATTAACATCAATCCCCTTTGCAACCCAATATGAGTACTCCCCTAATTATGCTGATTACGGTCATAGTGAAAATACTGGCGAGTTTTTCAGGCAAATGGATTATAGCACACCCGAAGCATTTCGCGTTCTTATGCCCGGACGTATTGCAGCTATTCACGTTAAAGATAGGATAGTACCAGGTGGTTTAACCGGCTTAGGGTTCCAAACTTCTTATCCGTTCCATTTGGACGTTATTGAGCATTACAGCACTTGCCCTGATTGCCGACTACGTATAGCAATTTCAAAATCGAAAGGTGAAACTTTTAAGCCATGCTCGCACCGTTTCGCCTATTTGGGTATGAAAACTATTGTTACAGACGTTGTACGTGAAAACTCGCAGACCTACCGGTTAGGCTGGACCGATCAATGCAAGGACGGTTCAAGAATGGGAGTTGGTATGCCTGAATATCTATTATTATTCCGTAAACCACCTTCTGATAATTCTAATGGTTATGCTGATTTGCCAGTATTTAAGGAAAAACCATTACAAAGGTTACCTGACGGAACGACAAGGAAATTCATAAACAAAACAAAAGAGCCTATCGTCCCGGACACAGGTTATTCGCGCGGCCGTTGGCAGTTTGACGCTCATGGATATACAAGGAGTTCCGGCGATAGGTTACTCAATGTCGAAGAAATTATAAAGCTTGCTCCCGATGTAATATTTAAACTCTTTCGGGATTATTCACTTAATGAAATTTGGAATTTCGATCATATTGTCAAAATAGCCGAAACATTAGAATGCCACGGTAAGTTACCACCCGGATTTATGTTATTGCAACCGCAGAGCTGGACAAATGAGGTATGGACAGACGTTGTAAGAATGCTTACCCTGAATGGCTCACAATGGAGCATGGGCAAAGAAATGCACATCTGCCCGATGCAATTTGATATAGCTGATCGGGTTATTGAGCAAATGAGTAACCCAGGCGAAATAGTACTTGATTATTTCGGTGGATTAATGACAGTCCCCTACAGGGCAATATTAAAAGGTCGTTATGGTTATGGCATCGAACTTAACCAACCATACTTTGTTGATGGGGCTCATTATTGCAAGGCCGCGGAAAATAAGGTATCAGCTCCTACACTTTTTGATTTGGCCGATATTGAAAAAGGAGAGGATGCAGCATGAAACTAAATCCCAAAAACAATATTTTAAAAGGTGAAGCTCCTGAAATTGGCAACCCTACACAAATTAAGAAACTGCAAGATCATGAACGTTATGAAAATGAATTTTATGAATGGGGTATAGAATTACGTGATCATAAACATGTTAAATGTTCGGCGAGGTTTCAAATTTACTTTACCTGTGCCGAATGCGGCAACCCTGATGTAAATATCGAAATTGAAATGGATAGTATTACAGAAAGCGAAATGGCAATTGACGATAGTGACAACAACGGAAAATGTAATTTTTGCAATACTGAATATGAGTTTGAAGATGGCTTAATACAAGTTGTTAAAAATCCCCTTCACCCTGAAAAATTAAACAAGGAGGATGCAGCATGAGAAACCTTTTTCTACATTCTGAGGGTGGCGGCTTTAGTACAATAAGCTCTTGGGAAATAAATGATATACTATCTAAACTTCCGCAAGAAATAGATGAAAGTATCGAAGCATTCGTCGTTGATTTATTTAGTGGATTCGGGGGAACCAGTTTTGGGTATGAGGATGTTGAGGTTGACGGAAAACACATTATTAAAGTTATATTTTGTGTGAACCATGACAGCGTAGCAATTAAATGCCACATGCTTAATCATCCCCATGCTTTACACGCAATTGAGGATATAAGAACATTAAATCTCGACGTCTTAAAAGCCGTTGTCTCTCATTATCGTAAAATATACCCAAATGCTAAATTAAAGCTATGGGCATCCCTTGAATGTACAAATTTTAGTAAGGCTAAAGGCGGTTTATCACGCGATCCTGACAGTCGGACGCTTGCAAATCATTTATTTAGATATATCGAAGCTATTAACCCTGATTATGTAATGATAGAAAATGTGGTCGAATTCATGTCATGGGGACCTGTCAAGATCAGGATTAAAAAACATATAAAAGAAGATTTGGCAAATTGTATTTATGCCAATACTGAACTTAAAACCGGGATAGACAAAAAAACAAAGCTCGAGTGCTATTGGTGGCAACCGATATCCACCTTAAATGGTTCAAAATGGATGCAGTGGTGTGAACGCGTTGAATCTTATGGTTATGAATCACAATGGAAAAGGCTTAATAGTGCTGATTATGGAGTAGCTCAAACCAGGGACCGTCTTTTTGGGTGCTTCGCAAAGAAAGGGTTACCAATAGTATGGCCTAAGCCAACCCACTCCAAAAATGCCAAGCCTGATATGTTCAGTGACTTACAACAATGGAAAGCTGTCAAAGAAGTTCTTGATTTAAAAAACATAGGAGAAAGTATATTTAATAGGGACTTGAATACAAATTTACGTAAGCAGGATAGAAAACCGCTTTGTAAAAATACCATGAAGCGGTATTATAAAGGTTGCATTAAAATTATTGCCGGTGGAGAGAAGAGATACCAGCAATTGAAAGATCAATATCAAAAGAATTTTCCTACACAGTTTGTCGATAATTATTACGGAAATGGTGAATGTAGATCGATTGAGGAACCAAATGGTACGGTGCCCACTCATGACAGGTTTTCTTTATTTACGGCTGAACAGTTTATAGATGAAGCGTATTCATGCAGTGATGGAAAGTCAATTAATCAACCGTCTGGCACGCTTTTACAGGTTCCAAAACAATCGTTGATGACAATGCAGCCCGTAATAATAAATACAAGCTATAGTAATAATGGATCATCAATAGATGATCCAGCACCTGTAGTTACAGCAGACCGCCATTATCATTATATACTTAATCCATCACATGGTGGTCACTGCACAAATATTGAGAGACCGAGCCCGGTAGTAATTGCAAGACAAGATAAGGCGCCTCTTTACTTAATAACTGCAACTACAGGTAAATTTCAAATTCCTGTTTATAAAACAGATTGCGAGTATACAATTAAGTTAAAAGAATTCATGGCGGTCATGGGGTTTTCAAATATCTATATGCGGATGTTTGAGATAATTGAACTATTACTTATTCAAAGCTTTCCTAAAAATTATAAAATGATAGGCTCAAAATCAGAGCAAAAGAAATTTATAGGGAATGCCGTGGCTTGTGCAGTAGTTACCGCAATGGGTAAAGAATTTATTTATGAATGGAGATATTTAAGGGGGTTAGCAGCATGATACAGTTAAAACCTCTTAAACTGGAATTATCTGAAAAGAAACGTCAGGATGTGGTCAACTCTATAAAAATCATCGGCGTGTTGGCTGAAATGATTAAAGTTGAACATCAGAGTGAGCTCGTTGATAGTACTTTTAAAAACGCTATTGTAAATCAAAAGGCCAAAAGAATCAAAGAAGATGCAATCGGCATTATCCGGGACCTGTCAACTAATCAGCGCGTAAACATCCGTTTCCTTGATGATAATTATATCGAAGATTACGCATGTGAATTGCACCGGGTATTTACCTTTTTTGTTGGGTTGCCGCTTGACCAGGTTAAAGAGGCAATGGATAATTTGATCACTGCAAAAATATCTATTGAGGCAGAAAGCAATAATAGTCCTTCCGATTTATGGCAGGTTGTTCATGATACAATAGTGGGCGGCTTACAAGGCGCTGAACTTGAAAATAAAACCCAAGAACAAGGTATTGCTTACGCGACCGACGCAATTTGTGAATTGGTTAAACATAGTGTAACTGATATTTAAAATATGAGAATCGGTATTGTACAAGTCGACGGCGATATGCCGAACATGGCATTGATGCAAATTTGTGGCTATCACGAAGCGTTAGGCGATAATGTTGAATGGTGGCAAGGTCCGTTATTTAACGAGCGCTACGATAAAATATATGCTTCAAAGATTTTCAGTTTTTCAAAATTACCGCAATTACCTGATAATGCCGTTATAGGCGGTACCGGTATTGATTATAAAAACAAGCTTCCAATAGAAATGCAAGGTAACTTACCGTCATATACTTTATATCCTGATTGCAATTTTCACATTGGTTTTTCAATGAAAGGCTGTAGGTATAAATGTGAATTTTGCTGTGTGCCTCAAAAAGAGGGACGGCCATATTTTAACAGTTCGATCGCTGATTTACTGTTAAATCCAAATGGCAAAAACCGGTTAATGTTACTTGATAATGATTTCTTTGGTATAACCAATTGGGAGGAAAATCTACAGGAGATAAACCGGCTTAAATTAAAAGTTTGCTTTGCTCAGGGCATAAACATTCGTATAATTTCAGATCGGCAAGCAAAAGCATTAGCGGAAACTAATTTCTATAATACAAAGTTCGACCAGCGATACGTAACATTTGCTTGGGATGTTTTCGAAGATGAAAGGCCAGTAATGCGAGGTATTAAAAGGTGTAACGATGCCGGCATACCCTGCAATAAAATGCAATTTTTCGTACTTATCGGACATAAAAGCACACACGAACAAAATATAGAGAGAATTACCAAGCTTAAAAATATGGGTTGCCTGCCGTTTGCAATGCCTTATGATAAAAGTGATCCTTATCAAAAAGCATTTGCCAGGTGGGTAAACCAACGTGCCGTATTTAATAGCTGCTCATGGGATGATTACAAATACAATAAGTTTCAATTTAAAGCTACTATACAAGCCAATTAATAATATAACTATATGGAAACCGAATTAAAAACAGAAAACAACTTTTTAAAATTAGTTGAATCTCAACCGCCACGTCTAGTTTATCAATATCATTTTTCCGGCGCGGAGGATACAGTTAAAAGGATTCTTGATTATTATAATGTAAGTCATGAGTTCATAAAAACGCCATGCCGGCAACCTGATGTTGTCGAAGCTAAAAGAAAAGCAATGTACATTCTTTGCAAATATTTCGATTGTAAGCTTATAGAAATTAGTGGAATGTTTGGCGTTGATCATTGTACGGTTATCTATCACCGGGAACGGTTAGAGCAACTCATATTCGTCTATGCAAAAGAAAAACGAGAGCTAAACAAGCTTATAGAATTTTTACAACTGGAAAAACCAGTGGCTGAATTACCGGGAGAATAAAAAGTACTGACCCTAATATCTAACTAATTAAACTTATACCATAATGGGCAAGGAGACTTTTTATTTTTCCCATGATTACGGCTCTCGTAATGACCCCAAATTAATTAAAGTCCTGATGAAGCTTGGACAAGCTGGCAAGGGTGTTTATTGGGACTTGGTCGAGATGCTTTATGAACAGGATGGACAATTAACTTTAGTAGAAATAGAAAGTTATGCGTTCGCATTGCGAGTGGATTGCGACATAATAAGATCACTTGTTAATGACTTCAATTTGTTCGAAACTGATGGAGAATTCTTTTGGTCTGCGAGCGTAAACCGCCGCTTAGATCAACGAAAAGAGAAATCAGATAAGGCCGCAAAAAGTGCAAATGAGCGATGGAGTAAGCCTAAAAATTCGAACGCAATGCGAACGCAATCCGATAGCAATGCTATAAAGGAAAGTAAAGTAAATAATAATAAAGAAAAGGATAATAAAGAAAATAATACTTCTGAAAAATTAGTAGTAGTCGATTTTGAGGTAGCCAATAATTTTTTTATTGAATCAAGAAATTGCAGGGTATTGCAGGAAATAAATAAAATACCTCAGGATGATATATCAATTTATTTCAAGCGGTTTTTTGATGAAAAAATTGATATTGGGGAGTTAAATAATAAATCACCTGGTGACATAGTAAAGCATTTTACAATGTGGTTACCTAAAATTTTATTATCAGAAAAAAATAACTCCAACCCCTTCAAAAAAAACAATGACCGGGCGACGGCAGTAACCGAAAGCTTTTCACAAGTACAAAGGAGATCAACAACATGAACAATCTAAACAATAGCCAATCAAAACAAAACGCCGAAGAAATGGTCGGACAGGAAATATTTGATATAGTAAAAACCTCAATATCCAAATGTTTTCTTGATCTTAATAAAGAGCCCCTTCCAAAAAATTCATCTGAACATTTAATAAACGGTATTACAGACACTATAATTAAGTTTTTTCCGTCATTAAAAACAAAAGAGATCCCGGAGATATTCGCTAACGGTGTGCGCGGCGAGTATGGGGATTATTACGGGTTAAGCGTGATAACGTTTGAAAACTTTATCAAAGCTCATTTGGCCCGGGTTAAAAGCAAAACTAAACCAACAGCTGAGCCATCACCGGAGCCGACGCCTGATGAAAAATTCGATACCGGCAAAGCTTTGTTTGTAAAACTTATAAAAAAGTATCAGGCATCCGGAACAATAGATATTTCCGCATCAGCTATTTATGAATTTATTAAGCCTTTGGGTTTAATAGCTAGTTCTTACAAGCAGGGAGTTTACCGGGAAGCCATGAATAAAACCATAGCTCAAAAAGAAATAGAGTTAATCAACTGTACGGATTTGATTCGCCGAAGGTTACTTAACGGCGCTTTAGAATGCCTAAAAAGTAATATCGAAAAGGATATGATCACCGTTGAGCAAAATAATGAAATCGTAAGGACCGGTAAAAGTATAATTCTACAGTACTGGTTTAATGATTTGCTTATTGATGATACTGACATTGATCAGTTGATCGAAGAGAAACGGTCCTATTACGTTGAAACCCTAATTAATAAATAAAATGAAAAAGCTAATTTATATCCTTGTCATAGCTTTAATAGCTACTGCAGTAATCGAACGCCGGCAGAAACAAAAAGTCCAAAGTCAATTACCTGTAAAAACGTCACGCGTCGATACAGGTGATTTCGAGCCAGGCGATACGGTAAACTGGAATGACGATCATTCGCCAATAAGGAAATAAGTAATGAAACGCCGTGAAGTATTTACGGAAGATCTGCTGAAACAACGCGGCTTCGTCGAATATGAACTGGATAAGTTCGGACCCGCGGCCCGCGTAACTGAAATAGAAAAAACAGTTACCAAAAAGCGAAAGAAAGCTAAAGGGGAAAAAGAACAAAGGTTTGACCCGTTCATGATGTTATGTGAAATAGAGCTCAAAGTCAAACCGGTCCCTGAATATAAATTTAGCAAAGACCGAAAGTGGAGAATGGATTACGCTTTTATTAAGCAAATGGTCTTTTTGGAAGTTGAGGGCGGCGTTTGGACAAATGGCCGGCATACACGCGGTAAAGGATTTATAAAGGATATGGAAAAATACAATGAAGCCGCGGCGCAAGGTTGGTCACTTATCAGGTGTGTACCGTCCGACCTGGTTAATGGTAAAGCAATTAAACAACTAAAACAAATCATAAAATAAAACATGGAAAACTTAAACATTACAATCGACAAAATTCTATTAGAGGAAAAATCAAGAGAGTTTGCAACAAAAGGGGCTCTTAAAGCAATCGAAGAATATTATACCGGTTATGATTCTCCTTATAAAAAAGCTATCAGCGAAAACTTATCGAAGAACACAATTGATAGCTATTCTTTCAAGTTACCTGATATAATTGCTTTGGTGAATGAACATTTGACTATAGAAATAGATAAAATAGCTAATACGGCTGTAGCAAAAACATTTATACCGCTGGTTGCTCAGCTGCTTACCCGGCAAGCAAAGGAAGCTAATTTTTCGGATATTCTTAAAAAGTTCATAGAAACAGCCGGTTACGACAGTAAAGAAATAGACAACTTTTCAGTAAATATAAAAAAGGAAGCAAAATGGGGTTGGCTTAGTATAACAATTGAGGATGATAAGCGGGAATATTCATTCACCCTTCATGAAGAACATGACTCTAAAAAAACCGGCAATCTTAAATATCAGCTTTTATCGTTACCGTCTTGTGAAAAAACTGATAATAGAATGATGCGATTACAGCTTGAAGGGGCGTCGCTGGAGCTGCCTTTTACACGCGACATCTTAAGAGACAACTTTGTTACGTATCTCGCTGGCTATGTAATTTCAGATACTATTATCACCATTGATACAGACGAATTTGATAATAATATGTTTCCTGAAACCTGTCATTGCCATTAATTAAAACATTATCACTAAAAATAAAACATGCAGACATATCAACAAAGAGTGCAACAATGGGTAACCGAAGCTTTCGGCCCAAAGGTTGCCAACGATAAAAAAGAACGTGCTTACCGGTTTATTGAAGAAAGTATAGAGCTTGTTCAATCAACCGGCCTTACCAAAGAAGATGTATTAACCATGGTCGATTATGTTTTTGGCCGGCCTGCAGGAGAGCCTTATCAGGAAATCGGCGGCGTAATGGTTACGCTGGCTTCATTAACGGAAGTGCAAAATCTTGACTTAACCGAATGCGCAGAAATGGAGCTCGAGAGAGCAATTCTTAAAACCGATAAAATCAGGGCAAAGCAAAGGAGTAAACCACATTCCATAAAAACAACAGCATAAAGCTATGGCATTTAAAAGTTATCGAAAAGAAAGCCGGGATAATAATTACGGCACGAGTTCGGGCGAATCGCTAACAAATGAGCAAATTAATTTAGGCTGCAACCTGCGTATTGCTGATGCCTTGGAAACAATCGCCCAGGATAAAAAAATCCTTGAAAGCGAAATTAAACATTTGCAATCCAGTAATGATTTTTTGAGAATTAGAAGAGATCAATTACTGGACGAACTTAAAAGCGTAACGGCGTCCCGAAATACTTACCGGTCACTTTACAATAAAACAAAAACAGAATTATCTAAACTCAAACAATAACCAATGAACTTAGGATTTAAACAACAAATAAACGGCAAGCCGACTTTCTTTCCTGAAAAGATAATAGCCGGCATTGATTTATACGATCATCAAAAAATGACGCTTAATGATTCATTAGGAGATGTCATCAACCCAACTGACGATCAATGGGACGCGGGAAGCTGTAACCCACTATTTGAACATCAGCCAAAATTACACACTATCCGGGAAGATAAACATAACCGCTGGAAAGCAGGCAATTTAATTCACTTCGGTATCAATATCAGAACCCCTAATTATTTAAGGTTTGCCCCTGTGACAGAATGTAAAAGCGTTCAGCAATTTGAAATCATTTACTATGAATGCATAGACCCAGGAGAGGGAGAGTTATTTGAAATCAAAATTGATGGCCGAGTACTTAATATGGCCGAACAAATAACATTAGCTATTAACGATGGGTTTGAAAATCTCGGTGATTTCTTAGAATTTTTCAATAAAGATTTCACCGGCAAAATAATTCATTGGACTGATTTAAAATATTAATATGCAAAAGATAAAAATAGAACTATCGCCGCATGATGCTATGTTATTGGCATCGTTCCACGCCGAATTTGCAGGCGACCTGGTAGGTGATAACCGCTTTATATCTCTCAACGTAGCAATTAATAATTATTTCGAACAGGTCGTTAAGAACATGGATGATACCAAGCTAGATGATGCTATGGCTGAAATAGAAGTAAATATTTTATTAGGAAGATCACCCGAACGCCCATAAATAATCAACATTAACAAAGATGAACACACAAGAAGCAAAAGCTATTTTTTTCGCACAATATTATAACCAAAAAGTACTTTACTATCCTGAAAAGATCGGCATTGGTGATTGTGTTATAGGTGGAATTATCGAAATGGTTGAATACGAGTATTTTGATGACGCTTATTTACTTCTTCGCTCACTAGAGCAATTGACGGATGAAGAGAAAATAATGTTTTCTTTTATGAATGGAGATACTGATGATGAATGGGAAGAAGATCAACTCATAAGTATAGCCACCCATCACTTAAAGGATTTTAAAAGGGGGCTGGATTTTTCAATAAATATTTACCAATACCTTTTAAGAATCGGAATCCTTTTACCGTTCACCTACCTTGACACCGAACAAAAACCAATAACACTGCAGCCGAATCAGATTATAGAAATGGGTTGGGCAAAAATAAAATAATCAATAAACAGAAATGATAACAGAAGAACAATTTAAAAACTACATCGACCAGCTATCAGATAGCTACGAGAAAATTAAAGATATAGCTCAAAAAGGCGATTATTTCATTACACCGACTGTTCAGGACATGTTGGGTGAACTAGCGAACTTTAGAGATATAGCTTGTACCGCGTTACGCGAATCTCACATTACTAAAAACTTTAACGACAATTAATAAACATTAATCATGAAAACTGGAATAGAACTAATCACAATTAAACGGGAGTCGCACCCAGCCAAGGGCTTTGATAGCGAACATGACAAACAGCACACTCCTATGGATTTTATAAATGCCGCAAAAGCATATATGTATGGAGAGAGGTATTCATGGCCATTTGATAGACAATCTTTTAAATTAGGAAGTCGAGAGGAAAATTTAGCTAATGCCGGTTCAATGATTGCAGCTGCCATCGATCGTTTACAAAGTCAGGACAACTTTGACGATTTGGACTTATCCATCCCTTGTTACAGCTAATTATTATGTGAAATCACATGGTATACATACCAACGATTCCGACAAAACCGACAACTTAAAAAAATGGCAGAAATAATTCGGAATTGGCAACCAAATTAATAAACGTTTAAGCAAATAATCTAACATAATATATTGATAATTAACTAGATAACACTTGGTTTCTGTCAATATATTCCTTAAATTGAGAGAAATAACCATTAAAACAAAGCAATCAAAATGAAAATTACAAACAAAAAACTAATGTCAGTTAGTGAATCTGACCTTAAGAGTGGCGTTTTCTTTAACGACCAGGTTACCGAAGTAGCCGATAAATGCTTTTTAAATTTATCAGGACTTACAAAAGTTCTTTTACCTAACGTTACCAAAATAGGCAGCTACTGTTTCCGCTCAAACCCTCAATTAACCTCTGTCAGCTTACCGGCATTAACGACAGCAGGCAGCTACTGTTTCAGCTACAATGATAAATTAACCTCTGTCAGCTTACCGGCATTAACGACAGCAGGCAGCTACTGTTTCAGCTACAATGATAAATTAACCTCTGTCAGCTTACCGGCATTAACGACAGCAGGCAGCGACTGTTTCCGCTCAAACCCTCAATTAACCTCTGTCAGCTT
>DASYEP010000117.1:0-13178 GCA_036498965.1 Mucilaginibacter sp. | reverse complement strand
CATGAAATGTTATACGAATGCGGAATAAAAAGGCCTTGGATTATATTTAAAATCCGAGATTTAGTTGAATAGTATCATTTATTGATATTAAGGCGTTCCGGGGTGAGATACGGAACGTTTTTTATTTATGCGTTTATTGCTTCTTTAGATAGCTTACTAAATTTTGATATTACGGAACGCTACAAATCATTCATTGAACGTTCGCTCACCAGGTAGAAAGCACCCACGCTGTGATCATGACCGCGCATAGCTGACAAAACAACCCTTGCTCGAAGAAATTGTGCAAGGCGGGAAGATCACCGCTATTGCAATGGGAGATTTACGGGATTAAGAGTGGATTATATTGGCATCTGGCTTTCTTCCGCCACGGCGACGACCTATAACGGGTTTACGCCATTTTATTTTTATGGGTTTTAAACTTGATCGAAATACCATTTAAGAATGAGGAAATTCTGATGAGAAATTGATCGTACCACAGGGACTAACACCCTTTGTAGACTTTATTGAACGATCATTAAATCATGTTGGAAAAAAGCTTCGGCATATTTTATTTCTTAAAACGGCCAAAAACAAAAGAAAAAATCAATCGCTATGTTTATCTGGGATCACAGCAAATAGTGAATCCAGAGAGTTATCAATGAAAAGGCAGTGGTCTGTTAACCGGTGGGACCAATCGCTAGGAAGAGCCCCAAGCGTGGATGACGAGGCCCAAAAGTCTAAACGTCTATTTGGATATGATCTCAGCAAAAAGCTATCAGGCGGGGTTATCTTTGTATCCCTCAGGGGGATCTTTCCGATTTTCGGGGGGAAGTCGAAAAGCTGGTAAGACAGTCCCGGTTATTTTGCCAGCACCCGACGACATCATAGGATTTGTACTCCAATTTATCTGAAGGTCTTACTTTATGATAAAACTCCCATCACCTCTTCTTTTTATTGTTTTCCCGTTTCTTTTTGCAACTCCGGTCCATTTCTGAAGATACCATATAAAACTTATGCTTACATATCTGCTGAGCGCATTCGTCTTAGTGTCTGTAAATCCGGCTGGCGTTGCAATATGAGAAATGAAATTATTTTGATTGAAAATGTCAAATACCGAGACCCGTAAAACCCCATTTTTTTTACGAAAAAATGATTCCTCGGCATATAAATTTGCCACAAACGGATTCTTGGTTATGTTTGCGTCAATTCCTTTAATGAAATTTTTACTTAAGTTATATTCTATAGTAAAGTTCTGATCATTAAATAAATAAAACTTGCCCTCAAGGTTTAGGGTTGTGGTTCTTATATTGTTGCTGCCTGAAAAGTTGTTGTTTGTAAAGGGAATCGAGTTAAATGTCCTGTAAACATCGTAGGCTATATAAGGATTAATCTCGATGGATTCTGAGGGATTTATTCTCGGACCGAATCGCTCATTCAGATCCCAAACAGTAAGGTGGTTCGGAATATTATTGCTTACTCCCAAATCATAGTTATAAGCTATTCTTCCATTTAACGACAGACTGTATTTCATATCATTCAGCTGTTTAGCAACATTGTAGGTGCCAACTACAGAACGGGATCCACTGATATTCACAAAATGAGTTTCAGTCAGGAAGCTTTGTACAGCTGGTTGGCTAATCTGAAGAATATTGTTTGCTACCTGATCCTGATAAAAACCCCCACTGATATCACCGGAGATGTTCAGTTTAGAATTAGTTATGTAATTGTTGTAGCCGATGACAATATTGTGCATAAAGGCCGGCTTTAATGCCGGATTGCCGTAAACCGGATTTTGAGGGTCAGTGAAATCGGGGAAAGGTTGTAACTGGTCGAAGGTAGGCTCAACAGGAATACCTGTGTAATGAATATTTAACTGCTGCGTCCTGGAAAACTGATACCCCAAATTAAATACAGGGACGATATGCAGATTATCGCGATCTATTAATTTAGCTCTCGTGAAGGCAGGGCCAGATAACTCGGTGGGTATAGCGGAAATACCGATTGCAAGGGAATACTTACGGTTTTTTAGTTTGTAAGCTAGTGTCAGACGGGTTTCTGTAAATGAATATGCATAACTATTGCTCAACGAATCGATAATTGATGTAAGTCCCGATGAGTTTATATCGCCTGCAGTAGCATTATCCTGATACGACCTGTAGTTTATTTGTGCATTAAAATCTAATTGAGAAACGTTAGTCAGAGGTTCAGTATAGGTCAAGCTTGATCGGTAACTCCAGCTCAGGTTGCGCCGGTCAATCATTCGGTGTATGGTAGAGTCCTTCAGCAGATGCTGAAAGGAATCCTTATATTGTATTTCAGTATTTTGTTCGTTGTTTTGCTGCTGATTTCCATGTGTTAGATTGAATTGTAAGGAAAGGTTTCTGCGGTGATTTTTTTTGAAGATGTATTGATAAAAAATAAGTGTCCCGAAAGTGGAAGCAGGACTTTTCCCGGATGAAAGTCCGTTGGAATATTGGTTTTGAAAACCTGTTTGCGTATACGAGCCGTTATCGCTGGAGGTCAAGTCATTGTAAACAAAGGTTGGTGTTATTTTTAGAAAATTTGAACTATCGGGCGTAAACTCAAATTCAAAGCCTGCACTGTGGCGTTTACTATTGTTTGTTGCCGTGCTATTTCGAATAAATGACGTTGTACCCAATGAATTAAATGATTGTCCGACATTATTATTTATCAAATTAACATCGTTCACCTGGTAAGAATAACTGGTGTTAATTTGTATATTTTTACCCCATTGATCGCGATAATTAAATGATGGGCCGCCGGAGGTCGTCGTGCCGCCGCTTCCGTTCGCACCGGCGCCAGACGATAAATTGACACCACCGGCAATTCCATTGATTGTATTTGATATCTTGCCAATAAAGCCCAACTGTTCATTCAAATTGATACGCTCTGCTAATAACTGTTCATCATACCGATTATAACTGCCGCCACTAGCGTTAAGCCTGATGATATCACCGACTGATTTTCCAATTTTGGTAGTCAGATTTAACGCAAAAATCGATGTGCCATCTTTGATGCCTGTCCGGGCTGCCTGATCGCCATAATCATTAACTATCTGTGCTTTTTCCACAATATCGGCAGGCAAATTTTTAATTGCCTGAGCAACATCTCCTCCTGAAAAATCCTTTCCGTTTAATTTGGCTTTGGTTACCTCTCGTCCATGGTATTTTAATGAGCCGTCTACGCCTACTTCCATGCCTTCCATCTTTTTTAATAACTCGGCGACAGTTGCGTTCGGCCGGACTTTATAATCACTTGCTTTATATTCAACCGTATCTGCTTTGTAAACTATGCTCGGCCTGCCATCGATCTTTACTTCTTTAAGTGTATATAGCTGTGTTCTAAGGATAATAGGATCCAAAATAATTTGTTTTTGGGAAATGTTATAGAAAAACTTATGGAAGGAATTAACATAGCCAATGCTTTTGACAGTTATTGCGAAAGTGGATTCCCTGACATTTTTAAAAACAAAAACTCCATCCGAATTGGTAATTGTACGTAACGTATCTTTTTCAAATGTTAATGTTATTGATGCGCCACTTATTATTTGATCTGTTGAATCTTTCACAATACCACTAACTTCCCTTAGTAGCATACCCGGTGATGATTCTTGCTGTGCAGCAGCTTTTTGAGCAACCAGCATTCCCGTAAGCAAAAGGGAAGTTAAAAATGCGCCGGCTTTCATTAAATTAACAAAGTCATTGAAGCGGACACTAAATGTGTAATAGGCCGCAGATAACATCTTTCTGGTTTGGCAAACTTTCTTTACTATCATACAAAACCGGAATCTCAAGGATTCTTTGCCAAAGTATACACGCCCCAAAAATCTGTTGGATTATTTACATATTCAAAATCATCGGACACACCACCACCATTTCTTTCGACAGTTGGGGGAGCAAGAGCATTAGGGTTTTTATTTATCGCCGGCGGTATTCCAGGCAGTTCGATATTATAACTGAATTTTGTTGGTGCATTTACGGAAATTCCCAGATATTTTAGCGGAATTGCCAGTTCGCAGGTAAAGGCCATTTTCCTGTCAATTTTAACCATAGCTTTAATACCATATTCGTTGTAAATTGATACAAGGGGGCCTTCAATATTCTTTATCCCGACGACTCCGATCTGCTTGAATGATTCATCCGCCATTTTATTAACTCCCCAGGTTAACGAGTCAATCTGTTTCTGGTAGGCCACCGTGTCTTTTTTAAAAGCATTATATTCATCATAGGCCTGGGTTATAGAAAAAAATTTATCCGAACTTGCTATCGGGAATTTAATTGATACATTTCCTGAAGCGCTTTCTCGCGTCTTTTTTGATAACGAATGACTTATAGTCAAAACGACACCTCCGCGAATCACTTTTTCGCCTTCGGAAAGTCCAGGTGTCCGGACAATCAGATAAAGATTATCATCGTCATTGGACATGGTGTAATAAATACGATCGCTTGTATTATATGCCTGGAACGTGCCATTCTTCCATTCCGTCGATCTGCCGTCTATTTTTATATTTTTCGGTGCACGTACACTAATTCCCTGAACTTTAGGTAATTTTTGTGCACTGGCGGTAGCGGCAACTATAATCAGTAAAAGTCCGGATAAAAAGATTTTTTGCAGGCTGTTTTTATTTTGTTTCATATGCAGAGTATAAAGGTTAGAAAATTAATTTGAGCCAATTCCTCCTGTTAAGGCAAATTGGCTCAAAAGTATTAGCAAGGACTAGTTACCGAAGTACATGTCCCTTGAGTGCAAGTACAATGGCTCCCAGAAGGTACAAATGAACAAGTACTACACTGAGGAGAGTTTTTATCTCCACCCGGGCAGCATTTAAAATAGCCGGGACCCGAAGTATCGGTACCTGTGCCACCTAGTACATTTTTCAATTGCGCTCTGGAAAGCACTTCTTTAGCGCCAATTTCGAGCGCTTTTAACTGTAGTTTTTTCATTATATAAGATTTAAGAAATTAAATTGTCCCTATTGTAAAGCCGGGAACATTCGCGGCTATAATTTCTCTGCTGTTACTCGAGTTAAACAGAAAAAAAATATTTTAAATCAGTTATGCTGTATATATCGGGTAACTGGTAATATGCGATCGTCTCATCTAAATTATTAGCTGGCAACGCTATAAAAAAAGTCGGAGTGAATCCTATTGCCACCTTATCACACCAACTGCGCATGGCCGCAATCTTGGCGCTTTGCCGGGTCAGTTCGCCATTCATTGGATACCGCTCTGCAAAAATGTTGTAATCCTTTGTATCAGCTAAATACCAATCATCCAAAGCTTGCCTTATAATGGCTTCTTCATTTTTTTCAGCTATGGCCAACAGGTGTCGTACCGTTGATGCTGTGATATCATCTTCATTATTTGTAGCAGTAAACAAAATCTGTATCTGTAGGTCGGGATTATTATGTAATAATTCTTCCAAGGGGGCGTGAGCCTGCGCACACGGCCCGCAATAAGGGTTACAAACTTTTATTATTTTGTATGTTGCATTGGGGTTACCCAACCTTATTCCCAAGCCTTCAACGCTTTCAACAAAAGTTTTTTGTTTCACCAGCAGAGTTTCAAATATCTGTGGGTTATGTTTTAACTTTTGTAATTCTATATTGATACGGTTCCTTTCCTTAGAATTTAACAATGCTGGTAATAGTATAGCGATTGTTATAAAAGGAATTGAAAACGAGGTGATTATTTGTAAGTATAATTCAGGTGCAATGTTGCCAGCAAAGCGTGAGGTAAGCCAATTTCCGCCGAGGGTCACTGCTAATTGCAATATCAATAAGCCCTGCACACACAGACATAAAATACACCATTGCTTAGCTATACGCCATTGATAGTAAACAGAATAAAAAATATAAGGTACAGCCAGTACATTAAAGCAACCTACTACAAATAAAGTTTGCAGACTGGTTATTCCTCCAAACATTAATAACAGTAGCTCGCCGATAAAATAACTAAACCCGATGCTGGTCCAACTTACACCCGCAATTTTTGCTCCTTTGGACTGCAATACACCGCTGCAGTTTACCTTTCTGCCAGCACGGCATATTTGCTGTAATACCGGGTTATACTGGTCTAACTCGTGCCAGATCAACAATACTCCTAAAACGGCACCGGCAAGTGTAAATACTGAAAAGATAAATGGTAATAAAGCGCCTGTACCATTTTGCAAAAAAGCAATCACCCCAGCGACAAGTACAATAGCAGGAATACAAAATATTGTAAAGTTTTGAGCTCTTCGCCTGCGTTTTTCTTCACTTACTTTTTCAAGATATTCTTTTTCCCCGGCACCATCCTTTACTTCCGTTAATAATACTATGCCTGAACATTTTTTTATAAAGTCAGGGAGCGAACTAAATCGCCAGCGTTGTGATTCAGGATCAAAATAATGAATGGAATCATCGCCTATTCCTTTTACGACTGTAAAAAAGTCTGTATTGCTTTTTGCCCCCTTTATTTGTGTGATGAAAGGCACAGAAGCTTTTGCGATTTTATCATCGTCAACATTTACAGTCAAATTTTCGATACCATAATTGTTAAGTACATCGCTGATGCTCAACAGACTTGGGTAATTGGGATGCTGTTCCAGCTCTTTTTTGATGGTGCCTTCCGATATTTTTACCTCCAATAATTCTGCCAGCAAAGAAGTAATTTCTGGCCCGTTGAGTTTTGGGTCGAGTAGTTTTGCTAAGTAGTTCTGCCTCATGCTATTTGTTAAGTGTTATAATGACATTTCAACAGCCTGGCACATTACTATAATTTAGCAAAATTGATTTAAAGCTAAATTTTACTATTGATAAGGCTGTAGGTATGTTTAGGTTAAGTTTTTTTAAAGCTAAATTAAATTATTATCAAAACAATATTTACGCGAAAAAAAATGTCATTAAACATATTTATTTTTACTTTTAACCTCAATCGACAACTTATCATATCAGTCCTAACCTTATTATTTACCTAAACCAACGGCAAATGAATGAATTACCGGTTCCCACTTTTATTATTAACTTAAAAAACAGAACTGATCGAAGGGAAAGTATCCTTCAAGAATTTATGGGCCGACAAGAGTTTGCCATAAAAATAGTAGAACCGATAATGCACGAGATACCAGCAGTCAGTTTGTGGAATACCATAAAGTCGATATTGCTTGATTCAGTAGATGATAGCGCAGACTTTGTCATCTTGTGCGAAGACGATCATCAGTTTACAGAATATTATTCAAAAGAACTACTGTTTTACAGCATAGCAAAAGCCAGGGAAAATAATGCTGATATATTATCTGGCGGTGTTAGCTGGTTTAACGGAACTGTCCAGGTTTCGGAAAACTTATTCTGGATGCAAAAATTTTCAGCGACACAATTCATCATCATATTTAGAAAATTTTTTTCACAGCTGTTGGAAGCCCCGTTTAATAATGGCGACAATGCTGATTACAAATTATCAGATTTGTCAGAAAATAAATTTTTTATATACCCTTTTATTTCTACACAAAAGGAATTCGGCTATTCCGATATAACAACAAAAAATAGCCAGGAAGGGTATGTAGATGAATTATTTGCCAACTGTGCTAAATGTATTCAAAATATAAAGGATGTTGGCTTATTCTACAAGGAACTTAATGAAAAAGCTGGCATAGAGAGTGAATTTGACGATTATGAAAGCATAATCATTCCCACATATGTAATTGGCCTTTCAGGAATGCCTGAAAGGCGAGAACATATTATGCAGCAGTTTGAAGGAAAAACCGAATTTGACGTTATTCTGCTTGAAGCCGTTAAAAATAAACCCGGCGCTTTGGATTTATGGCAAAGTACTTGTAAAGTAATTGAATTAGCAGTAGCAAATGACGACGATGTAATAATTATTTGCCAAGACGATCATGAGTTTACTGAGAACTATTCAAAGCTGTTTTTAATAAAAAATATTATTGAAGGTTATAGGCAGGGAGCCAATATTCTTGCCGCGGGTATTGGTCATTTTTTACAGGCAGTACCGATTACCGGGAACAGGTTTTGGGTTGATTTTTTCTATAATACACCATTTATTGTGGTTTACAGAAATATGTTTCAAAAAATATTAGACGAACCGTTCCACGAAAGCGCTCCAGAAGATGATCTTTTATCCTTGATAACAAGCAATAAAATGGTACTGTTTCCCTTTATTTCTATACAAAAAGAGTTTGGCGGTTCCAGCGTCGCGCAAAGATATCACAACGAAACTAGTAAGCTATTTACTAGTGCCGCAGATCGTTTGGAAGTAATTAGGCGGGTATTTAATAGATATACAGCATCGTCCGAGGAAAACGATTCATTCGCAATGCCTTTAACTGAACTTATAACAAGAATAAACAATAGTGATTTTCAAAACGCTTTTGTGGGAACCGGTTATAAAAATATCGATGGGCTAGACGTATTTTATCGGAAAGGAACATGCGATGACGTTGTTATTAAAGAAACCTTCCAGGATGAGCTTTTTGAAAAAGGCTTTCCGGAATATAAAATCAAAAAAAATCATTTAGTGATTGATATCGGTGCGCATATAGGAGCCTACTCATTAAAACTTTCCCGCCAACTGACCGATGGCCTGGTGTACGCCTTTGAGCCTTGTTTGGATACATTTACTTATCTGGAAAAAAATGTCGTAAGTAATAACATTAAGAATATTAATATAATTAGGGTTGCCTTAAGTGATCACGTCGGTGAGACTAAGTTATATTACGACCATAGAAATGGAAGTTGGGGACACAGTATTGTGAAAAACTTTTCATCAAATGGAGAAATGGTCCAAACAGATACACTCTCAAACTTTTTTAAAACAAATAGCATCAGGAAATGTGATTTCATGAAATTTAATTGCGAAGGAGCGGAATTTAAAATTCTTTTATCAACTCCGACCGCCATACTTCAAAGAATCAGGCATATATTAGTATTATACCATTTAGATCTTACTGACGATTATACAATCGAGCAATTGGTTAATCATCTGAAAAAATCAGGCTTTTATACTAATATAAGGCAAGAGAATCCCCAAAAGCAGCGAGGCTGGTTAATTGCTTTTCAATCCAAATTTGTAGAGTTAGATAAAACTAAAAACTAACGTTGTTATTGGATCGATCTAGTCTTTTATGAATAGAATACATCTGAAGAAAATAATAGTACTCTACCAGTTTCGCTACAAGCCAGACAAAATATATCACAAAACAAAACCTAAAATAAAACGCAGATGAGTTTTAAATTTTATAAGCAATTTGATGGGATGGACTGCGGACCAACGTGTCTCCGTATGATTGCAAAATATTATGGGCGCAATCATAAGCAACAGACGCTGAATAAGATGTGTGATATAAACCGGGAAGGTGTTTCTTTATTAGGCATTAGTAATGCTGCCGAAAAAATTGGTTTTCGTACACTTGGGGTTAAACTAAATACAGGACAAATAAAAGAAGCCGAGCTCCCTTGTATTTTGCATTGGAGGCAAAGCCACTTTGTGGTATTATATAAAATAAAAAACCACAAATATTACCTTGCCGACCCTGCCGATGGACTGGTTACACTTAGCGAAGCCGATTTTAGCCGTAACTGGCAAGGGGATAAAGAAACTTTTAAGGGTATTGCTTTACTATTAGCTCCAACTCCTCAGTTTTATGAGCACGAAGATGAGCAGGGCAGCGAAATAAAGTGGTCCTTTCTGTTACGCTATCTGATCACTTACCGCAAACTGGTTGTCCAGCTGCTTTTCGGTCTGGGTATTGGTAGTTTACTCCAATTGATCACGCCTTTTTTAACGCAATCCATTGTCGATATCGGTATCAATACCCGCAACCTTAATTTCATTTATATTATTCTGTTCGCCCAGGTTGCTTTGATCATAGGCCGCGCAAGTGTTGAGTTTATCCGGTCATGGATATTGCTGCATATGAGCACGAGGATAAATATTTCTATCCTCACCGATTTTTTAATCAAACTCATGAAGCTGCCGATGAGCTTCTTTGATACCAAAATGACAGGTGATATAATGCAGCGCATTAGTGATCAGAAACGGATAGAAAACTTTTTAACCGGCTCTACGCTAAGTACAATATTTTCGATGTTCAACCTGCTTGTCTTTTCGGTAGTACTGGCTTATTTTAATGCTGCAATCTTCTTTGTTTTTGTGGTGAGCAGCACTTTATATACCGTATGGATAGTGCTTTTTTTAAAACGCCGCAGGGTGCTTAATTATAAAAGTTTTGATGTTTCAGCCAAAAATCAAAGCAGTATTGTACAACTCGTTGGAGGCATGCAGGAGATCAAACTCAACAATTGTGAGCAGCAAAAACGTTGGGAATGGGAACACCTGCAAGCTCGCTTATTTAAATTCAACGTAAAAAATTTGGCTTTGAGCCAGTACCAACAGGGTGGGGCGACTTTTATAAACGAAGGTAAAAATATCCTGATCACTTTTTTAAGCGCCGAAGCAGTAATTAATGGACACCTAACCTTAGGCGCCATGATGGCGGTGCAATATATTGTTGGCCAATTGAGCAGCCCGATTGAGCAGCTATTAGGGTTTATACAGGGTTTCCAGGATGCCAAGATCAGTCTTGAGCGTTTAAACGAAATCCACCAGATGGAGGACGAAGAACCCATAAATAAGGAATGGGAGCATACTTTGCCTGATAATAAAAGTTTAAGTATCCACCGGCTTACTTTCCGTTATCCTGGTACTGATAACGAACCTGTATTGGAAGATATCGATCTGCATATACCCCAGGGCAAAACAACTGCTATAGTGGGGATGAGCGGCAGTGGTAAAACCACTATACTAAAACTATTACTCCGTTTTTATGAGCCACAGAAAGGAGATATAAAGGTTGGCGATCAATCTATCAGTAATATAAGCTTTAAAACCTGGCGCGGCCAATGTGGAGTGGTGATGCAGGATGGTTTTATATTTTCGGACAGTATAGAACGTAATATTGCTGTTGGCGACGAATATCCTGACAAGAATAAATTACGCCACGCCATAAAAGTGGCCAACATACAAGATTTTATAGATGACCTCCCACTCGGGTTAAATACCAAAATAGGCGTCGAGGGAAATGGTATAAGCCAGGGGCAGCGGCAGCGTATGCTGATAGCCCGGGCTGTTTATAAAGACCCTCAATACCTGTTTTTCGATGAAGCTACTAACGCCCTGGATGCCAACAACGAAAGAGTGATCATGGATAACATGAGCGAATTTTTTAAAGGACGAACTGTAATTATTGTAGCGCACCGGTTAAGCACCGTGAGCAATGCTGATAATATAATAGTTTTAGATAAGGGACACATTATTGAACAGGGAACTCATCGCGAATTAACTTCTCTAAAAGGAGATTATTACAAGTTGGTAAAAAATCAATTAGAACTAGGAAACTAACATGCCAAACGCTTACACAAATAACAGACAAGAGATCAGGCACACAGACGAAATGGAAGATATTATAACTACAGTACCATCCTGGATACTGCGCTGGGGGCTAACTTTATTCTTTGGCATACTGGTCCTGATCACCGGCCTCTCCGCCTTTATAAGTTATCCGGATATCATTAATGCCTCTTTAAGGATCGATTCGCCAAATTCTCCTAAGCCGGTAGTAACTAAAATTTCAGGTAAACTGGTTAAACTATTAGTGGCGGAAAATGAAACTGTTAAAGCAGGCCAGCCATTAGCGTACCTGGAAAGTACTGCCAATCATGGTATGGTATTGACCTTATTAATTAATCTAAAAGAGATACAGAAGCAGGTTTTAGAAAACAAGCCAATCAAAAATATACTTTTTAACCAGGCAGATAATATTCAGTTTGGTGAATTGCAATCGGCTTACCAGGTTTTTTCCCTGGAGTTTTGGTCTTATAGATCTTCCATTAATAATGGCGTTGACCTAAAAAGGAAAGCTTATCTTCAAAAAGATCTGATGAGCATCAGTAAACAGGAACAGCAGTTAAAGACACAAAAAAGCCTTTTGCAAAAAGACCTTAGCCTTGCCACCGATGAATATGAAATGCCTAAAAAACCCGCGAAAGAAAAAGTAGAAAATTCTGCGGTGTTAAGACAAGAAGAAAGTAAATACCTTGCGAAGAAATCATCGCTGATAGAAACCGAATCAGCCTTGATCACATCAAACAATAATTACTATGCTAAACAAAAAGAAATATTAGAATTGAATAACCAGATAATTGAAGAAAAATCTAAATTTTTGCAGGCATTGAATAGCCTGATCAGTCGGGTCGGCGATTGGGAAAGCAGATATGTTTTGACGGCCTCACAGTCGGGTAAATTAGCCTACGCAGGCATAATTCAGGAAAACCAAGTACTGGTTCCTAACCAGGAAGTATTTTATGTTAACCCTGGCAATGAGAACTTTTTTGGCGAAATGGCAATTCCTCAATATGATATGGGCAGGATTAAAGTTGGGCAGGAAGTTTTGGTCGAATTAAAAAGCTATCCTTATGAAGAATATGGAATGTTAAGAGGGAAGATAACATTTATAGCTGAAGTTCCTCATAAAGACAGTGTGTTTATTTCGAAGGTGGATTTTAAGGTCACAAAAATATCAGATATGGGAAGGCCCATCCATTTAAAACAGGGGATGATGGCTGATGCTAAAATAGTAACCCAGAATGCCACGATACTACAAAGAATAGGAAGGAACATTTTTAAGGTCATCAATAACAAGTAACTATCGAAAAATACAGGATCGGCTTAATCGATAATGGCTTTTGGTAATGAAAGTATGTTTTTTTCGGGGTTCAAATTCTTTAAGAGCTAAGGGAATAATGGAATAATTTTTTTTCACTTATTGTCATTTTCCAAAGTGATCGTTACAATAGTAGCCCGCGGAAAATGTTTTGGTACAGCCAGGGTAAAGGAAAGCGTTCTTGCCGGAACAATAGCCAGGTATTCTCCGTAATGATCTATCTGCTCTTTCTCCGCAGTCGTTTCGAGCGATCGGTCCCGCTGGCAGCATGGGCATAAGCAGCGAAACGAGTATCAGGATACCCGGAGCAGGTTATGAACGCAAGTCAGGGTGTCTGCGAAATTGATCATTAACAATAATTTTCCTGTAAATTAAAATGGAATGCTTTTTTATAAGATAGGGCTAATTATTTACCAATAAATCACAATTTTACCGTTGTGTAAAACCCAAATTCTTGAGAA
>DASYEP010000116.1:0-65054 GCA_036498965.1 Mucilaginibacter sp. | reverse complement strand
CGGCTTAAAAGCCCTTTTTTCCTCATTTTGACCCGGAAACTGATTCTTGTCAATGCCCGGAAGATACATCACCTAATTAACCACAATAAATCATAAAATAAAAAGACCGTACCATTTGATTTATGATACGGCCTCTTTCTTTTTGGCCGTATTGACCTCTTGTTAATTGTGATTTATACTATAAACCAAAAGCATAGGCTAAACGCAGACCCACCAGGCCATAACTGCTGCCATCGCCCGAGAAATTCTCATAACGGACACCCACATCCCAGGTTTTGTTAGCAAAGCCTAAAGCAGGAGATAAAATTAGCTTTGTATCACCCCCGCTTGCTGTTTCAAAGCCGGCACCTGCCTCAGCTCCGAAATATATATTCGGAGCAAAAAAAGCTTTAATACCTGCTTTTAACGGAACTATACCTAAATCTTTGTATTTAAGATCCGTTCCTTCAATGTCCTTACCAAACATGTTATAGTATCCGGAGGTAAGGGTATAAGCAAAATGATTCGAAGCATCATACTGCAAACGGGCGGTTCCGCCTAATTCAAAATTTGATATGGTGTGTGCATCACCTGTCGGGATGCCAGCTTCAATGCCTATACCAAATCTCCAGGGGTTGGATGGTGCGGTTTGAGCTTTAACATTGGTCGTTAAAAATACGGCAGCTACTGTAAATGCCGCAGCTAATAATTTTGATACTGTTTTCATAGTGGTGATTTTTGTTAATACAATAATTACATTGTGTTAACTGCGTTGACAAATATATTGCCAGTTGTGCCACTTATTTTGAATTTTGACTGGAAAGAAATTCAATTTTGTAAATTATAAACATTTGTTAATATGCTTATAAACTGATTATCAAAGGATTTTTTTGGAAGAATTGGATGAGGTTTTAATAAAACAAAGTTGCATTGGCTTAATATAAAAACCGCATCGGTTTGACTAATTTTTTTAACAGAAAGCATTTTATTGCCCTTTTTAACGGGCAAAAAAAGTGTCTCCAAACAACAAGCCAATAAGCGTCAGCATTTTGTAAAATGAAAAAACAGATTTTAAATATCTATAAAAACAATGGGTTAATATCGCCTTTCCCCATACAGATCAGGCGCGGTATTCAACATAGGAAATTGCCGTTGATGCCAGTAAGGGTAGCTTGGAAGCACTTCGCTCACATTATCCAGTTTTTTTACTTGTTCAATATTCAAATTCCACCCAACTGATCCAAGATTTTGCTTCAATTGTTCTTCATTCCTTGCGCCAATTATAATATTAGCAACAGTGGGCCGTTGCAAGAGCCAGTTGAGGGATATTTGAGCTATTGTCTTACCGGTCTCCTCGGATATTTCATCTAATACGTCCACTATATTATAAAGCCTTTCGATATTTATCGTTTCAGCAGGTACAGGACTTCCTCCTTGTGCTACCCTCGCATTTTGAGGTGCGGGTTCATTGCGGCGATATTTACCGCTTAGCGTTCCACTGGCTAAAGGGCTCCAAACGATGGTTCCGATTTGCTGATTTACACCCAGCGGCATTAATTCCCATTCAAAATCGCGGTTTATTAGGGAGTAATAAGCCTGGTGAGCTATATATTTCGACCAGCCGTATCTTTCGGAAACGGAAAGTGATTTCATTAAATGCCAGCCCGAAAAATTAGAACATGCGATATAGCGCACTTTGCCACTTTGCACCAGGTTATTCAGTGTCTTTAGCGTTTCTTCAACAGGCGTATTTGCATCAAAACCATGCATATGATAAATGTCGATATGATCAGTTCTTAATCGTTTCAAGCTGTCTTCGCAGCCTTTTATAAGGGTTAAAGCGGAAGATCCGAAGTCGTTTACCTCATCCGACATCGGAAAAGTAGCTTTTGTAGAGATCAATACCTTATTGCGCATCCCGGAGATAGCTTTTCCCAATATTTCTTCTGCCGCGCCTCTTGAATATACGTTGGCGGTATCAAAAAAATTTACTCCGGCGTCCATGCAAAGGTTCACCATACGTGTCGCTTCTTCAACGTCGGTACTTCCCCACGCCTTAAAAAAATCGTTGCCGCCGCCAAATGTCGCAGTACCAAAGCTTAATACCGGAATCCGTAAGCCAGAATTACCTAATTGCCTGTATTCCATTATAGATTAAATTTTATTAATTAAAATGTGTGTTAAATCCCTAAGCACTAATCCAAAATTTAACGCCGGAAACTGTAAATCCAAATCCGAAATCTATTCGACGTCATGTTCCGGATCAGGTACATAGTTTTTCTGCAGTTCAGCCAGTTTTTCTTTTCCATAGGCAAAACGGGTGATTACAAAAAATAAAACCGGTACTATAAATATTGCCAGGGAAGTAGCTGCAAGCATACCTCCAAAAACGGTCCAGCCGATTGTTTGGCGGGCTTGTGCACCGGCTCCGGAGGCAACCACCAGGGGCAATACGCCGAATATAAACGCCAAAGAGGTCATGAGGATAGGCCTCAAACGCAATCGCACTGCTTCCAAAACAGATTTTTCAAGTTCCATACCCCTGTCTACCCTTTCTTTGGCAAACTCTACAATAAGTATCGCATTTTTGGCAGCAAGGCCTATAAGCGTAATCAAGCCTATTTGGGCATAAATATTATCAGCGATATTTGGCTTGAAGGTTAAAAACAAAATAGCGCCAAAAGCCCCCAATGGAACAGCCAGTAGTACAGAGAAAGGTACCGACCAGCTTTCATATAATGCAGCAAGGAAAAGGAATACGAAACCTATGGACAACATAAATATGTAAACCGTTTTTGATCCGGATAACAATTCTTCGCGGCTTAAGCCCGAGAATTCATAACCAAATCCTTGCGGCAAGGAGCCGTCGGCAACTTCTTTCAGGGCGGTTAATGCATCGCCGCTGCTGTAGCCCGGCGCAGATGTACCATCAATTTCTGCCGAGCGGAACAAATTAAAGTGAGAGATCAACGGCGCATTCTCAATCATTTTATATGACGTAAGCGTACTTAGCGGCACCATTCGCCCTGCGGAATTACGAACAAAGTATTGACCTATATCCTGGATCTTTGTGCGGTAATTGGTGTCAGCTTGCGCTAAAACGTGGAATGTGCGGCCATAAAGTGTTAGGTCATTTACATAAGTGCTTCCCATATAGGTTTGCAGAGCCGAATTTACATCACCGATAGAGACGCCCAGCTTTTTGGCCTTCTCCCGATCGACAGTTAGTTGGTAAGCTGGCGTACTGGCTGTAAAAAACGAGAAGGCTTTTCCTATTTCAGGCCGTTTTCTTATGGTATCTAAAAGAGTCCTTAACGTTTTTTCAAAAACTTTAACATCGCCGCCCGCTTGTTTTTCTTCCATTATAAATGAAAAACCGGCCGAGCTACCTAATCCCGGTACTGCCGGCGGCTGTATTACTGTAACGCTTGCTTCCTTGTACCTTGCCAGGTGTTTTTGTAAATTGGCAATAATTGAATCGATCCCTAATTTACTACTCGTTCTTTGGTCCCACGGTTTAAGCTGAACAAATATGGTAGCACTGTTTGATTTGCTCGCAAAACTAACGGCGTTCAAACCACCAAGAGCGGCATAATGCAGTATCCCCGGTATACTGTCCAGAGTTTTCATCATCTGGTGCAAAACTGTAACCGTTCTTTGGGTCGATGATGCTTCGGGAAGATCATAGGTTACATAAATACGTCCGTCATCTTCCAGCGGGATAAATCCCGTAGGTTTGTTTTTAAATAACAAAATGGCACCTGCTATAATACAAACCAAAATAACTATTATAAATTTCGAATGTTTTATGCTTTTATCAACACCATTGCGGTACCTGTCTGTAACACGGGCAAACCAATTATTAAATTTAAAAAAGAACTTGTCGAGCCCTTTTGATTTTTCGTCAAGCTTGCGCGGGCGCAATATTAATGTGCAAAGTGCAGGAGTTAGTGAAAGCGCTACAAAAGCCGATATCAATACCGATATGGCTATTGTTATGGCGAATTGCTGATAAAGCCGGCCAACAATACCGGGTATAAAGCCCACCGGAACGAACACTGCTGCAAGTATGAGTGCAATAGCTATTACCGGGGCCGATATATCCTGCATGGCATGTTTTGTCGCTTCTTTTGGTGACATTCCCTGCTCGTCCATATAATGCTGTACCGATTCAACAACAACAATGGCGTCATCAACCACAATACCTATTGCCAGTACGAAGCCGAATAATGTAAGGGTATTTATAGTGAAATGCAGCGGGATAAAGAATATGAAAGTCCCTATAATAGATACCGGTATGGCCAGTACAGGGATTAGTGTTGTACGCCAGCTTTGCAGGAACAGGAATACTACGATAATAACCAGAACAAGCGCTATAAGAAGTGTTTCAACCACTTCGCTTACGGAAACTTTAACTACAGTAATCGATTCAAAAGGCACCACATAATCAATGTCCTCCGGAAATGTCTTTTTCAATTCGTTCATGGCGGCATAAACATTATCGGCTGTTTCAAGCGAATTGCTGTTTGGTGCCTGGTAAATCAAAAGGTAGGATGCTCTTTTGCCATCAACAAATGAATTGCCTGCATAATTAAATTTGCCGAGCTCAACACGCGCAACGTCCTTCAAATGCACAACGGCACCATTACCAGGGGTGGTTTTTACAATTACATTTGCAAATTCCAGGGGGGTTGCAAGCCGTCCCTTAACCAGTACGGTATACTCAAACGGCTGCTCTTTTTCCTGCGGCGGTACGCCTACCACGCCCGCAGCTACCTGTGCATTTTGCTCACTTAAAGCAGCTAAAACATCGGCGGCGGTCATTCCAAGCGCTGCAAGTTTATCAGGCTTGAGCCAGATACGCATACTAAAATCATCAGCACGCGAAATGACGTCCCCCACCCCTTTTGTACGCGAAAGCGCGTCCTTAACCACGACATTTGTATAATTATCCATAAAGGTAACATCATGTGTACCTTTCGGAGCAAATATCGCCACCAGCATTAATATACTCGGATTACGTTTACGCACAATTAAGCCAAGGCGTTGGACGTCCTGTGGTATAGCGGGAGTCGCTATACCGACCCTGGTTTGCACGTCAAGCGCCGCAATGTTTATATCGGTACCAACCTCAAAGTTGGCCGTTGCGGTCATTTGTCCATTACTGGTACTGTTGCTTTGCAGGTAGGTCATACCTGGCGTGCCGTTTACCTGCACTTCAATTGGCGTTGCCACAGTCTGTTCAACTGTTACTGCATCCGCGCCATTGTAAGTACCGGATATTGTTACAGTCGGAGGAGTAATTTCCGGGTACTGTCCTATTGGTAAACTGGTGATTGCTAAAATCCCCACTACTACAATTACAATTGAAATTACAATAGCCGTAACCGGTCTTCGTATAAAAGTATCTGCAATCATGCTGTTTTCTTTTTGAAAAGTATTCTATTTCTGCCGCCTTTGTTTATCTATTTCGACTGTTTACCTGCCGGTGACGAACTCTTATTGCCAGCGCCACCCTGTTCTGCCGGGCCGCCGAGTGTTATTTTACCACCATCGCGCAAGCGTTGGAAACCATCAGTTATAATTTTATCACCGGCATCAATACCCGATAATATCACCACGTTGGTGCCAATACGCGGTCCAAGCTTCACCTTATGTTGTTTTGCAATAGTATCCAGGGATACAAAAACAAAAAATTCCCCCATTTGCTCTGTTATGGCTTTGTAAGGGATTTGCACCCGCTGCCCCGATCCTAAATTTAACACGTTTAACACACAGCTCATTCCATCTTTCAATACGTCTCCTTCGTTATGGAATTGTATCCTGACTTTGATTGTGCCAGTCCCGCTGGCTACGCCGCGGTCAATGGCTAATACTTTACCAGGCTTATTATACTCAGTACCGTCGGATAATTGCAGTTTAAAGGTTGAGTCTGTATTTCTCTTTTGTAGGTTATAAAATCTGTCGATATCCTGTTCATTTACAACCACATCTACCCCGATAGGATTTTCAGCAGAAATTGTGTTCAATAACGTTGTTCCTGGTGAAACCTGTGTGCCAAGTTTTACCTGCGAAATACCGATCCGGCCGCTAAAGGGCGCAGTAATTACAGAATAAGAAAGATCTGTTTTTGCTGATAAAACCCCAGCTTTTGCAACTGCTACCTGTGCTTTGCTGGTTTCAAATGCAGCTTCTGCCTGGTCAACGGTTTGTCGGGCGATGGCATCGTTCTTAAGCAGCATGGTATAACGGTCGATATCTTTTTGCGCTTTTACCAGGTTTGCATTTGCGCTCAGCAAATTAGCTTCTGCCTGTTCATAAGCGGCTAGATATTTACGCCGGTCAATTTCGTATAACTCTTTTCCTTTGGGCACCAGGTCGCCATCATTAAAAAATATACCTGTTATAAAACCCGATTCCTGGCTTCTTAGTTCTACGGTATTTATTGCCACAACCGTTCCCTGGTATTGGTCGTAATAAACAGCATCAGCAATTTTTGCTTGCGCAACGTATACCGATGTGGGCGGTACCGCAGTGTTTCGTTTACCTTTATTTTGGCACGACGTCCATAAAAATACAACGGCAGGGGCCAGAAAAAGTATATTTTTAGTTTTCATTTTCGATAGTTTATTTAGTTGACGTTCGCAATTAGGCGAATGGGCAGTTTCTACTTATTTAACAATTTATTGTGGTACAGCGAGTATACCAAGTGATTTTTCCAAATCGACTTTACTCGATAACAACTGGAACAATGCGTTGTAATAACTTAATTCGGCGGTTCTTAAACCCGATTGCGCTACGATAACATCGAGATAGGTTTTAACTCCTTCTCTGTATTGAAGCGTTATTATTTTGTATACATCTTGCGCCAGGTCAACATTTTGTTTTACAACCGCCCAGTTGGCATAACTGCTCTTATAATCGGCCAGGGCCTGCACATATTCCGTATTAATTGTATTCTCAGAATTTACGATGTCAATATCCGTACGGTCAACCTGCAGCCGCGCCTTACTTAAGTTTTGCAAACGTTTTGTCCCCTGAAAAATCGGTATGTCTAGCGTAAGCCCGGCATAAGCGTTTGGATATGACTGATTATACAAGTTTGAAAATCTGCTGCTTAAATAATACCAGTTATAGGCGCCAACTGCTGATAAGGTTGGCAGAAACCCCAGTTTATAATAAAGCACGTTTATATTAAGCAGATTTTTTTGGGTTTGCAACAAGCGGTGTTCAATGCGATTATTCAAATCTAATTTTTGATTGGTATCAATGTAAGCAGCCTGTTCGAAGTGAGTAGAGTCGTACGTCAACACCAAATTATGACTGGCTGAAATGCCCATAATTTGCTTTAGATAAGCAAATTTACTGTTTATCGATTCAGCGGTTTGTTTTCTTGCAGCAATAGAATTATTTAATGAAATAGTCGCCTGTTTATAGTCGGTTTTATCAGTAGTGCCGGCCTGGTATTTGTCATAAGCGTCTTTCAAACTTCGACGTAATCTTATTACATCTTCATTTAAAATATCGAGCTGTTTTTGGGATAAGAGAACATCAAAAAACGCCTTGCTTACATCTGATACCACATTAATTTGGCTGCTTAATGTATTTTGCTGATAATACAATCGCGAATATTTAGCAGCTTTTGCCGCCTGTACCACATCGCTATTATATATTACCTGACTGGCTTGTAAATTTAGTAGTGAATATTGATTATTAACCAAGCCGGAAACAACCGGAGCCAAAGCCACGACAGGCGGACTTCCTTTAAAGTAATACTGATACTGGTTCACGGAACTAACCTGCGGGAGCCATGCTGAAAGGCCGATCCGTATATCTTTTTCATTTATTTGCTGATCAATTGAAGCCTGCCGAACAGCCGGTTGATTGCGCAAGGCATAATCTACACATTGTTTTAATGTAACAATTGTATCGATGTTTGTTTGGGCAAAAAGAATAGAAGGTAAAATTAATGTTAAATTAATTAACATTAGAAATAGTGATTTTTTCATAGGCGGAACGGTAAAACACTATTATAAACCTAATTTATCGGCTTGCAAATGCCAATAATTTCTTTTTAAATTTATAATAAGGTGCTAATATGTTATATTTATACCTCATATTAAATCAACAACAAAATTTTTACGTAAGTGTGTCAAAATTACCCAATAGGTCATGTTTTTCACTTTTTTATAAAAAAATGAAAAATAGTGACGTTAAATAAATAAAAATTTTAATTAATTTGCCGATTGGGAATTGTCGGTCTTAATCGCGGTCCAAAAAAAATTGAACACTAAATAATAAGTTATTGCCTAATTCATGGTATTTTTACAAAAAATTTAAGCCCTGTTAATAAATGGTTAAAAAGTTACAAGAGAAAATTGCACAGTTCCAGGATGCTAATATCATCAGGGAAATGGGTTTATATCCATATTTCAGGCCTATCGAGTCTGGACAGGATACTGAAGTTATTATAGATAACAAAAGGGTATTAATGTTTGGTTCTAATTCATATTTAGGATTAACCAATCATCCAAAAATTAAGGAAGCATCAAAAAAGGCTATAGATAAATATGGAACGGGATGTGCGGGGTCGAGATTTTTAAATGGAACATTAGATATCCACATTGAATTAGAGAGTAAGCTGGCAAAATATGTTGGGAAAGAAGCAGCATTATTGTTTAGTACCGGTTTTCAGGTTAATTTGGGTGTGTTATCAAGTGTTACCGGGCGTAACGATTACTTAATATTAGATGAGTATGATCACGCCTCATTAATTGACGGGAGCCGCCTTTCGTTTTCGAAAGTGATTAAATATGCCCATAATGATATGGACGACCTTCAGCGCAAGCTTAGCATTTTGCCTGAAGAAGCAGTAAAACTAATAGCAGTTGATGGTATATTCAGCATGGAGGGCGATATTGTTAAGCTGCCCGAAATTGTTCAGATTGCTGACGAATATGGCGCTAACATTATGGTTGACGATGCCCATAGCCTGGGCGTAATAGGTCATAACGGAGCTGGTACAGCCTCTCACTTTAATCTGACTGATGATGTTGACCTTATAATGGGAACTTTTAGCAAGTCTCTTGCTTCATTGGGTGGTTTTATAGCGAGTGATGCTGAAACTATCGATTACCTTAAACACCGTGCCCGTTCACTAGTCTTCAGTGCAAGTATGACTCCCGGTTCGGTGGCCAGTGTAATTGCAGCATTGGAAATTATTGAATCAGAACCGGAGCGTATAGCAAAACTTTGGGACAACACACATTATGCCATGAAATTGTTGCTGGATGAAGGCTTTGACCTGGGACCTACCGAAAGCCCGATTTTACCTATATACATCCGTGATAACCACAAAACATTCCTTGTAACTAAATATTTGCAATCTGAGGGGATATTTGTTAACCCGGTTGTTTCACCAGCAGTGCCTTCTGACTCTTCTTTATTGCGTTTCTCGTTAATGGCGGCCCATACCTTCAGCCAGATAGACGAAGCTGTTGATAAAATGGCGAAAGCATTTAAAGAAGTTGGGGTAGCAACATCAGTTAAAGAAAAGATATAAGCGGAACATGCTTCAATAAAAATGATGCGGCTTTGTATTATTGCCTCTATTGGAGCAGTGTGTTTTTTAACGTTCCTTTAAAAACAGGAGCGAAATTTATAATTTCTTAAATGAAAAAAATTGTAAAGGTGAGTTCAAAAAAAGAGCTTGCATCATTTATTGATTTTCCGCACGAGCTATATAAAAATGACCCCAACTATGTGCCGGAGTTATTTATTGCGCAAAAGGATCTGTTGACTACACATCCATTCCATAAACATTCATCGCTGCAAACATTTTTGGCTTATGATGGCGATAGAATTGTTGGTCGCATTGCTGCAATATTAAATAACAACCACAATAAGTTCAACAAAGTTAATGACGGCTTCTGGGGTTTTTTTGATTGTATAAACGACCAGGAAACCGCAGACTTACTGTTTGATGCCACGGATAACTGGCTAAAAGAAAAGGGTGCAGATCAGAAACTTATCGGGCCTGTTAATTTTTCGACAAACGAAGCTTGTGGTTTATTAATAGAAGGATTCGATAGTCCGCCGGTATTGATGATGACCTATAATGCGCCCTACTACGCCGAATTAATTGAAAATGCTGGTTTTAAAAAACAAATAGACCTTATAGCATGGCACTGGGATGGCGACGGTTATGATGATAAATCCGTAAGGCTGTTAAATGCCTTGCAGGAGCGTTTAAAACGCAGCAACATTATTATCCGCAAAGTTAACCTCGGGAAGTTTAAGGAAGAGGCTGCGAAACTGAGAGAAGTGTACAATTCGGCCTGGGATCAGAATAGCGGTTTTGTGCCGTTAACTGATGATGAATTTGATCATCTCGCAAAAGATCTTAAATTAATACTTGATACTGATTTTGCTTTGGTAGCAGAAAAGGATGGAAAAATTGTTGGTTTTGGTTTAGCCTTGCCCAATTACAACGAGGTATTTATAAAAATAAAGAACGGAAGACTGCTTCCGACCGGCATTTTTAAACTTCTTCTTAACAAAAGCAAAATAAAAAGCATACGTATTTATGCCCTTGGCGTTATTGAAGGTTACCGCAAAATGGGAATTGAAGCTTGTTTATATGGCACAATCATAAAAGAATACAAAAGAAAGGGATTCAAGCACGCAGAGGCCGGTTGGACATTGGAGAATAACACGCTCATTAATGAGGCCATAAAAGCGATTAAAGGAGATCCTTACAAAAAATATAGACTATACGAAAAGGCGATATGAAAGAGCGGGTTTTAATAACCGGTGCCAGTGGATTTGTGGGTTTTCATCTCATTGCCGAAGCGTTAAAAAATGATCTCAAGGTATATGCTGCGATCAGGAAAAGCAGTAAAACCGATCATTTAAAGGATTTTAACATTCAATATACGTATCCTGATTTTGATGATGTCACTGCCTTAAAAAAAGAGTTAGAGGAAAAGCAGTACGATTATATTATCCATGCAGCAGGCATAACTAAAGCCAGGTCACAAAAAGAATATGAGCATGTAAATGCAGGCTATACCCAAAACCTTGCACTTGCCATAATGGAAAGCAACGTTAAAGTAAAAAAGTTTGTGTTGATAGGTAGTCTGGCAGCTTTAGGGCCACTTCCCACCTTAGACGGAGTTATAACCGAAAAAACCACTCCCCATCCTGTTACCGCCTACGGCAAAAGCAAGCTGCTCGCCGAAAACAATTTAAGAGCTTTTTCTTCTTTAAATTATACCATACTCAGGCCAACTGGCGTTTATGGCCCAAGAGACCGCGATATTTTTATTTTTTTTAAGCAAGTAGCCAAAAGGATTGAGCCATATATCGGTAAGGGTCAGCAGAAATATAGCTTTCTATATGTTACCGATCTGGCTAATGCTGCAATCAAGGCACTGCATTCAGGAAATCAAAAAACATATAATCTATCAGATGGCAATTTTTATGACCGTTACGAACTTGGCAAAGTTACTAAGGAAGCATTAGGTCTGAGAACAGTAAAATTTCAGTTACCTGTAGGTTTTGTAAGGTTAATAGCACGAATTTCGCAAAAATACGGTGAGATGAATAATAAAGCATCGACCTTGAATGTTGAAAAACTAAATGAGTTGATGGCTGTTAATTGGTCGTGCGGTATTGAAATGGCAAAAGCAGAATTAGGGTTTTGTCCTGAATATAATCTCAAAAAGGGAGTAACTGAAACACTTGAATGGTACAAGGCTAATAAATGGCTTTAATCATAAATCTATAAATTATGAAAACTTATATTAAACCTGCTGAGGGTAAACTTGGCATCTTGATCCCGGGCCTGGGAGCTGTAGCTACTACATTAATCGCCGGCGTTGAAGCCGTAAAAAAAGGAATCTCACAACCGATAGGTTCCCTTACGCAAATGGGAAACATCCGTTTAGGAAAAAGAACTGAAAACCGGTTCCCGAAAGTTAAGGACTTTGTTCCACTGGCTAAATTAGATGATATTGTTTTTGGCGGATGGGATGTTTATTCGGATAACGTTTACGAAGCGGCCATGAAGGCAAAAGTTCTTGAGCCGGGATTGTTAAACGCCGTAAAGCCTGAGTTGGAAGCCGTTGTACCGATGAAGGCAGCTTTCGATAAAAATTACGCAAAGAATCTTGTACCCGCCAATGTTAAAAGCGGTACCCGATACGAGCTTGCTCAAGCTGTAATGAACGATATTTTATCCTTTAAAGAAAAAAACAACTGTGACCGTATAGTTTTAATATGGTGCGGATCTACAGAAATATATTACGAAGCTTCGGATATTCACCAAAGCCTCGAAAAATTTGAACAAGCGTTGCTCGACGACGACAAACGTATATCGCCCAGCATGATTTACGCTTATTCAGCATTAAAATTAGGTATACCTTTCGCCAATGGTGCACCGAATTTAACTATCGACATTCCTGCTATGATAGAATTGGCTAAAATTACTGACACGCCGATTGCAGGAAAGGATTTTAAAACAGGACAAACCTTAATGAAAACTATTTTGGCTCCCGGTTTGGCTGCACGCTCGCTTGGTGTTAAGGGGTGGTTTTCGACAAATATTTTAGGTAACCGCGATGGCCTTGTATTGGATGATCCCGATAACTTTAAAACTAAGGAAGTATCAAAATTAGGTGTACTTGAGGATATTTTACGTCCCGACGCTAATCCGGAACTTTATGGCGACCTCTACCACAAAATACGAATTGATTATTATCCGCCGCATGGCGACAACAAAGAAAGCTGGGACAATATTGATATTTTCGGCTGGTTAGGCTATAAAATGCAAATAAAAATCAATTTCCTTTGCCGGGATTCAATTTTAGCTGCCCCAATAGCATTAGACCTTGCATTGTTTAGCGACCTTGCAAAAAGGGCGGGCATGAGCGGTATACAGGAGTGGCTGTCATTCTATTTAAAATCGCCACAAACAGCACCCGGTTTACACCCTGAAAACGACATATTCAAACAACTTATAAAACTTCAGAACACGTTACGCCACCTCATGGGCGAAGATTTGATCACCCATTTGGGACTGGATTACTACCAGGAACTGGTTGATGTTCTGTAAATTGGTTTGGAGGTTGCAGTGGTTAAAAAGGTTGTAGTGGTTATAAAAGTATACATTTTGAACAACTACAACCTTTTAACGATTTAACCCCTTTAACAACTACAACTCCTTCCAACCTAATCAACTAATTAAATGCTATTTCACAAACTGTTTTCCACCTTTTTCGGCATTGGTTATATTGGCAAGGGGGTTGGAACAATTGCGGCGGCAGTTTGCTGCATTTGCTGGTATATCGCCTGGGTTGGCGGCTACCCTCCACTGCTGCCTTCTGTATTAATAACCGTTGTTATCACGCTGGTCGGTGTATGGTCTGCGGGTATTGTCGAGCAAATTTGGGGAAAAGACCCTGGCCGCGTGGTTATTGACGAAGTTTCCGGCATGTGTGTAAGCTTGCTTTTTTTACCGGTTCGGGTAAAATATTTGTTATGTGCCTTTATTTTATTCCGTTTTTTTGATATCCTGAAACCTCTCTACATCCGTAAAACGGAATCCTTACCTGGTGGTTGGGGTATTATGATGGACGATGTGTTAGCCGGCGTTTATACTAATATCCTTGTTTGCGCCGTTGTATGGTTTAATTTGTTTTAACTGGCTTTTTTTGAGATATATCTCCGGACAGCGAGGATATTTGACTTTTTGACTACAGTAGTCTATAGGTCTTTATTTTATCTTTGCGGTCTCAAAAGCATTCAACTAAAGTTAAAACAACTGATCAGCGCTTGATATTTTTAACCAGAAATATTTTAAATATCAATTAAAATATCAAAAATAACATGACAATAAATACAATATGTTTAAATAATACTAATGTGAATTTTTTATTCACAAGCACTTATTTTAATTATTTTATTAGTGTTAAATAAACAAATGACCTATAATTATTTTTCCGGGAAACTTTTTTCTTTGCTGTTTCTTTTACTTTGTACGTCGAAATTATTTGCACAAACAACCACAGTTAGCGGTACCGTAACCGACGCTAAAAATAAACGGCCTTTGCCCTTTGTGGCTGTTTCATTCGCAGGTTCTACCATTGGCGTAAATACAGATAACAACGGCAAGTTTACCATTAGCTCCGAAAAGCCCTACGAGCAAATAAAAGCTTCATTCCTGGGATATGACGATGTCATTTTAGCAATTGTCCCTGGTACAGAACAAACAATAAATATAAGATTGTCGCCTTCGGCAAAACAGCTCAATGAGGTAGTGATAAAGTCGGGGAAAAAACCGAAATACCGTAATAAAGATAACCCGGCTGTAGAACTCATCAGGAAAGTTATTGAAAATAAGGAAAAAAATCGCCCAGAAAGTTACCCGTACGTAGAATACAAAGAGTATGATAAAATGCTGTTCACCATAGCCAATGTTTCTGCAACATTAGGGGATAGCAAGTTTTTACATAAATATAAATTTATGCTTGATAATCGCGACTCAACTACTATTCCGGGGATGTCTCTATTGCCAATTTATCTGAACGAAAAGCTGTCTCAATATTATTATCGCAAAGAGCCTGAAAAAGAAAAGATCACAGTTCTTGGCGAAAAAACAGTTGATTATGGCGGCGCGATCGATAACGAAGGCGTATCACAATATTTTAAACATATGTATTATAAGGTTGATATCTACACCAATAGTATCTTCCTGATGACAACGAATTTTTTAAGCCCGATCGCCAATTCTGCACCCACCTTTTATAAATTTTTTATAACAGATACCATAGTTGTTAATAACAGTAAGTTGGTTGAGTTAAGTTTTACACCGCGCAATACCACTGACGTACTTTTTGAGGGTAAAATTTACATCACACTTGATGGAAATTATGCTGTACAAAAGGCCGAACTGTTTATTAACAAACACATCAACCTGAACTTTGTAAAATCAATGAAGGTAAACCTGGATTTTGAACAAAATCCGGATGCCCGCTATCATTTGAGCAAGAGCAGGATTGTCGCTGCCTTTGGCTTAAACAAAACAAAACAGGGTGGTTTATACGGGATCAGGACGATAACCTATGGGAATTATTTTGTAAACAAGCCGCGTGCGGACAGTACTTATAAAAACCAGGAGGCTGAAACGTCATTTGAAGCAAAGAACAGAAGTGATGAATTCTGGATGCAAAACCGGTTGGATACCCTAAGCAAAGTAGAATTAAGGACGTATAAAAATGTAGACAGCCTCAAAAACATGCCGGCTTTCAAGCGTACTTTGGATATCGCAACGTTGCTTTTTGCGGGATATAAAGGCTTTGGGTGGTTTGAAATTGGGCCTGCAAATGCATTTTATAGTTTCAACCCGGTTGAGGGTTTTAAATTGAGATTCGGCGGACGCACAACACCCGAATTAAATAAAAGATATTATTTTGAAACTTATGCTGCATACGGTTTTAAAGATCAGCGCTGGAAATATTTTCTTAGTGCTACCTATTCCCTTAACGATAAATCGATTTACAAATTTCCTCAGAGTTATATAAGAGCGAGCGTACAAAGCGAAACTAAAATACCGGGGGCAAGTTTGCAATTTGTTGAGGAGGATAACTTTTTTCTCTCTTTTAAACGTGGTGATAATGATAAATACCTTTACGAGAACAGCTACAGGTTTGACTATGTAGAGGAATATCTAAATCACTTTTCATACAGCCTGGGGATGGACAGGCTGTCGCAGTCGCCGGCAGGGTCATTATATTTTATTAATTTAGATAATATGGGCCAGCCACAAAATATAGACAGGTTAACTACATTCGACGTTACGGCTAAACTTCGTTATGCGCCACACGAACAATTTTACCAGGGGAAAATATACCGGGTAACAATTCCAGGCAAATACCCTATTTTGTCAGTAGATTACGATGTTAGTTTAAAGAATGTATTTGGCGGAGAATATAGTTATCAAAGATTGCATGGCCGCATTGATAAACGTTTTTTTTTATCGCAGTTGGGATGGTTGGATGGATCATTTGAGGCGGCGCAGATATTTGGCCAGGTACCTTACCCGCTGCTTAATATATTTCGTGCAAACCAGACTTACGCCTACGACTTATACTCGTATAACCTGATGAACTTTTTAGAGTTTGTAAGTGACAAATATGAGAGTGTGAACCTCGACCAACACTTCAATGGATTTTTCTTTAATAAAGTACCTTTGTTAAAAAAATTAAAATTACGCGAAGTGGCTTCGGTTAAAGCAATTTATGGAGGCCTCAGCCCTATAAATAATCCACAACTTCATCCGCAATTATACCAGTTTCCTGTAACATCTACCGGGGCGCCGATTACTTACCCATTAGGAAATACTCCTTATGTAGAAGGAAGTGTTGGTATCGAGAATATTTTTAAATTTGTACGCATTGATTTGGTACACAGGTTTACTTATTTATATCATCCGGGAGCTCCTGAATGGGGCATCCGTGCATTGGTTCAGTTCAATTTTTAAAAATTATAATTAATAATAAATGCAGCAAACATCTATACGAACAAACCTTCAATCGGGCATTTACAGGGTTATTGATCCTGTTGTTAAGGTATTTATAAAATTGGGCCTAACGCCTAATATTGTTACTTCTATTGGGTTTGTATTAAATGTTGGTGTAGCTGTAATATTCATTTTAGGTGTAGATAACGATGACCGGAGCGATCTTAGCTATGTGGGCTGGGCCGGCGGTTTAATTTTATTTGCAGGCTTATTTGATATGCTCGATGGCCAGGTTGCACGGCTTGGGAATATGAAATCGACATTCGGCGCGTTATATGATTCCGTGCTCGACCGGTATAGCGAGCTTATTATGTTTTTGGGCATATGTTATTACCTGGTTGGGTATCATTATTTCCTAAGTTCAATGTTCGCTTTTATAGCACTGATAGGATCAATGATGGTGAGTTACATACGGGCACGTGCGGAGGGTTTGGGTATTGAATGTAAAGGTGGCCTTATGCAACGGCCGGAACGTGTGGTGGCTATTGGTTTATGCGCAGTTTTATGTGGCGTTAGTTCAATTTACCTGGGTGGCGATTATAAATTTTATTGGCCCGGAACGAATTTCCTTTTGTTTGAAACTATATCGATATTTACTATCCCATTAATGATATTAGCTGTATTGACCAATATCACAGCGTTTAATAGATTGATGGACGCAAAAAAATCCCTGTTAGAACAACAATAACCGGGATTGAAAATACGGTTGATCACTAATAGGAATTAGCTTCCTATTATCATATATTCGTAACAAATGATTAAAATCATTAAAAAATTGCTAAATCTTTGTTAAAATTGAGGCGTAATTCTTCAATTTAACTATAACTGATCAGGCATATGTTAAATTTTGGATAGTGATTGAGAGTTATTGTGCTTTAGATCCCAACGGACTATGAAAAAAAATTATGTTTCCAATTCACAGGAATCTGTGAGAATGTTTAAAAGCAACCTTTTAGAGAGTTTATCCAAGGTTCATTTTACCGTGCCGCTATATATTTTCGTACCGGTTATTTTCTTTTGCATTTACAAAGCATTCTTTCAGCATCCACTAGGGCTGTTCACTTTTGTTGAATTATTCTTTGTCGGCCTTTTTGTTTGGACATTTGTTGAATATATAATGCATAGGTTTCTGTTTCATTACATGCCCGATAAGCCTTGGGCGCTACGCCTTCACTTTATATTCCACGGTGTACACCACGATTATCCCAGCGACGCCAAACGGTTGGTGCTGCCGCCTTCAGTAAGTATCCCCCTGGCAACCGGGTTCTATTTCTTGTTTAATGCCATATTACCCGCTTATTATGTTTTTGGCTTTTTTCCAGGTTTTATACTTGGTTATTTGTTTTATGACATTTCGCACTACGCTATTCATCACTTTAACTTTAAAGGCAACATCTGGAAAAAAATCAAGCAACACCACATGCTGCATCATTACCAGGATCCTGAAAAAGGATACGGCGTAAGTTCCCCGCTTTGGGATAAGGTTTTCAGGTCTGATTTTATAAAAAAATAGCGTGGGTGATACTTTAAACGGCCGCCGTTTTATAACTGTGCGGTCAATAATTCTTGCTTTAATATTTTCGTTAATTTATTTGCTCTTCTCCTACTGGCTCATTGGTTTTGCCGATACCCAATTGGTTCTTATAGGGATGATCCTGGTTTTATACTTCGCTTCGTCCATTACGCGTAAGTTTTTCTTAGGCTTTGCAATATTTGCGGTTTATTGGGTCATCTTCGACTATATGAAGGCTTTCCCAAACTACAACTATAATCCTATACACATCGCCGATCTTTATAACTTCGAAAAACATATATTCGGTATAAATTTTAACTCAAAAGTACTGACACCCAACGAGTACCTGCGCACAACAGGAAGTACTTTTTTGGATGTGCTTTGTGGTATGTTTTACCTTTGCTGGATACCTGTCCCGATGGGATTTGGCGTTTATTTATTCTTCACAAGAAGGAAGCAATATCTCTATTTTGGACTCACGTTTCTTATAGTAAACTTAATTGGCTTTGTCATCTACTATCTTTTTCCGGCGGCACCTCCCTGGTATGTCGAATCATATGGATTTAACTTTCACCCTCATACCCACGAAGGAATTGCGGGTCTTTCAAAGTTCGATGATTACTTTCATACGGGAGTTTTTAAATCTATATACTCAAAAGGTTCTAATGTATTTGCAGCCATGCCGTCACTACACTCTGCCTATCCCGTCGTCGTTTTTTATTACAGCATAAAAAATCGCCTGGGCTTTGTAAGCGTTATCCTTGCAACGGTTATGGTTGGAATTTGGTTTACAGCTGTTTACACCAGTCATCATTATGTAGTCGACGTTCTGGCCGGGATAACTTGTGCCATAACTGGGATCGCTATTTTTAACATCTTAAATAAACGTGTAAAATTTTTCCGCGATTTTGTTGATGGATACGCAAAAATTATTGAATAGTTTTTAATTACTACACAGTTTTATCTCTAAATATTTGCGAGTGCAAATATTTAGAGATACCGGTATTAAATTATAACAAGCTCATTATTAAATAAATATGAATCATTTGTTATAATAAAAAAATCATTTGCTATAAAGCGCAATAACGGGCATGCTATTTGTACATACAAAGTGATTTGATTCCCGATTGCTAAATAGCTTATGAAGAGAACATTAACCTTCTTAATTTTATTATTTGCTTTTCTCAGGCTATCGGCGGCGGGTGACATCGATACGATTAACAATGCTTTAAATAACGGAGAGTTACCCTTGCTCATACTCCACCCGGAAAAATTAATGGTTTGGACAAAATCGAATCACACCGAGAATCCAAGACCTGCAATCTCCACTTTCAGTACAAATATCTTAAGGAGTGAAGATTCACCCATGCTTGCACTCCACCCGGAAAGGTTTATCGCCTGGACAAAGTCAAACCCCGTTGAAAATCCGGAATTACCAATTTCTCCATTTACTACAAATGCGTTAAAAGAAGGAGATTTGCCTTTGCTGGTACTTCATCCTGAAAAGTATATCGTTTGGACAAAGCCGAATGGCGTTGAGCATTCAGAATTACCCTCGTCGCCTTTTATTAAAAATGCTTCAAAAGACGGAGATTTACCCTTGCTTGTACTCCACCCGGAAAAGCTGGGAGTAATGACCCCGCATACCTCATCAGACAGTTTAAAATTGCCCGTTGTTCCGTTTCATCCAATCGTAACCTTAAAACCACCTACGGCGGCGCCGCATTTCCAAAACTTTAAGAAAGAAATAAAGGTGTACGGACTCGACAGTTTGAAATCGCTTGTAAAAACCACAACAAACGACTCATTGAAAGCTTTGTTATTTACCGAAATGGCAAACAGGTATTTGTACAATGATACCATAAGTGATAAAAAAACGCAGACAGGCTATCAAACAGAGGCTCTAAGCTATACTATGAAGGCATTGCACCTCTTCTCCAGGTACGATGATTCCACGGGCTTACGTATGAGTTATGACAACCTTGCGAAAGTTTATTTTTCTCAAAAAAAATACGTGCAGGCTAAATGGTTTATCCTGCAATCAAATTCTTTGTCGCGGGCAAAAAACGATGTTCCGAATGTGATTGCATCATTATTGACCTTGTCGGCAATAAAAAGTGAAATAAACGACGATAAACTCGCCATGCGTGACCTGGACGAAGCCCTGCAGCTTTCCATAACAAAACATTACCCAAAAATAGAATTGGACGTTTTAAAGAATTACGCCTTGTATTATAGCCGGCTTCAAAATTATCCCAAAGAAGCCTTAATGCTAAAAAAACGCGACTCATTACAGGAAAATATCCGCAAAAAAGAAGAGGCTGCTTTATTGGCCAAGATAGCTTTGCAGGATTCCATCCAAAAAAAGAAGGTTGATTCCCTCAACAAAAAAAAAGTATATACCTCCAATACCAGGAAGCTTTACAAAAGCGCCTCAGCCAAAAAAATGGCCTCGTTATAATTTTAATCATTGTTATCGTCGCAATAGCGGTTTTAGTCCGGTATAAACGTAAAAGAAATTCCTTGCGGTCGGTGATTAGAAGAAGAAAGTCAACCGAATAACAAATTCATCCGCTGGCTAATTGTTCCAATTTATTTTCTGCATATTTACTAAAGCATATTATTTTATAATAACGCGGCGCCATTCTATTAAAATAAGAACCTGGTAAACCTAAAAAAATCAGCAATGGAGAAACAAAATTTAACGACGGGATTTCAGAATGTCGACAACTCACAATATCAGTTTCTGATAAAGTTTTTAGAAGATGTGGCCTATTATCCTTCGGTGTTGGAGAGCTTAGAATTTCAATTAAAATGGCTTGATATAAAAGAGGGAAATCGAGTACTTGATGTTGGATGCGGAATTGGCGTTCAGGCACAGGCGATGGCAAAACTCGTGGGTGCAGAAGGTAAAGTAACAGGTACTGATTTAAGTACAGTAATGGTTGAAATAGCCAAAGAAAAAGCGGCTTCATCAAATTTACCCCTCGATTTTCTCGCAGCGGATGCGGTTGCACAACCCTTTCCCGATCAATCATTCGACCGCATCAGGACCGAAAGGGTGTTAATGTATGTAAAAGATTTGCAGACTGCGTTAAGGGAATTCAAAAGACTGCTCAAACCGGGTGGTAAGCTCGTAATATTCGACTTTGATTGGGATACGATAACAATAGCACACCGCGATAAAGCGCTAACCAGAAAAATTGTGCGTTATGCCTCGGATAGCTTTCCAAATGGCCGGGTCGGAGCTGAATTATTCGCTCAGATGAGGAAAGCTGGATTTGAAGACGTCAAGGTCAGGCCATTTAGCTACGCCGGCAGCGACATTATATCGCACGATATCGCTAAAAGAATTTATGAGGGAATTTTGCAAACTGGTGTTTCAAACAGTGTTTTTACACAAACCGAAATTACCAATTGGTGGAACGAGTTTGACGAAGAAGCAAAAGCGGGCAACTTGTTCGTATCATACCAGGGATTTATTGTTGGCGGTACAGGTGATTAAGGTCAGGTTAAAGCGTTTAAGATTATGAGTTTAAAAACAAACGAAACCTAAAGACAAATACCGTTATGGCACGTACATTAGCAGAAGCACTGAAACCTGCATCAATAGATTTTAGGATATTGCACAAGCGCTACAAGCCATTGTTGGCATTGGTAAAAGAGATGATAGGAATTATTCCCAATTGCGATCCCATATTGGAAATATGGCCTCCGGGATTCAGGACTTATAATTTGTTAGTGCCAAATATGTTTAATCTGCCCCACACTATCTTTGGCGGCAAACGTTTCAAGGCTGCAATGGGTTTGGCAATGTATGCCTCCAGTAAAGCTGCATGCGCTTATTGTACGGCACATACCTGTTCCTTTGCATTGCGAAGAGGTGCAAGCGACCATTCGATCTCTGGTTCGCGATCAGCCGAAGAGCAGGCTGTTGTTACCTTTGCCGAACGATTAGCAAGCATACCGGCGCAATTGACTCAGACCGACGTTGATGCTGTAAGGAAATATTTCTCTGCAGCGGAAACGGAATGGCTTGTATTTTCCATAAGCATGATGGGCTTTTTAAATAAGTTTATGAGTGCGATGGGTGTTGAACTGGAACAAGACGCAATTAATGATACCGCGACGCTGTTGTCCAGAACAGGTTGGTCTCCGGGAATTCACGTAAATGGCAACTACAACGTTACCCGGGAAATTGCTCCCAAACAGGATAATTTTCTCACCTACCTGCGGGTAATAAGGCATGCTCCCGGAGCAGTGCTTTGGGAAAAAAAGTGGACAGGGGACGTTCCCGCAGACTATCCCAAAGTAGCCGAGTATCTTAAACTGCATACTGGTTATTCCTTCCCTATCCTTCAACCCATAGGGCAGGGCCGTGTAACACGTACAATAGCCAGCGTGCTTCGCGATAATCTGAGCAAGGAACAAAGCCTGGCAGGAATAAAAACCAAAATGCTGATTTCGGCTGCTTTCACCAGCCACACATGGAACAACCGTCTCAATTCTGAGGTGAAAATGATGATAAATTGTATTAGCCCTGAAGTAAATGAGGAATTGCAATTGAAGATGGCAGAGTTTTCGGTGTTGGAAATACCAACCGACAGCACAGTTTTTAAGCAAATCATGTCGTCCATGCAAAAGGAATTGTCATTGACGGAAACCGAAGTGGCTACCTTGCTGCTGGCAATGGCAGCATCGCACAACCCTGCACAATTAAATGACGCAATTATTGAAACAGTATGCAAACTGCTGGAACCGGCGGTTATCGTGGAGATTGTTGTATGGCTATCTGTTCTGCAAATGTTGAACAGATTGAGTTCATACTACACCGTTGTAAAAGCAAATTAAAAAAATTACAGGGCTTTACTACTGCGGGGTTGGTTAAAAGCGTTCGCGGTAACAGGGGGAATAAAAAAGCCCGATAAGTATTTACACTCATCGGGCTTTTAAATTTTTATGGTTGCATTCGATTTGCTGAGAAATCACTTTGCTACCGAAGGTCTCCTGCCCGACTCCAGCGGACTTTGGCGGTCGAAGGTTGCTGCGACGACCGAAGGCTGGGTTAATGGGTCTGTATTAGAACGCCTTAAGGAAATTTTGGCGGTTGCAAAGGAAGTTAGCGAATTCAATAAACTTCAATGAACTTGAACATTCAATGTCATGTACACTAGTTATTCTATCGTTTCGTATTTACTATACTTGGCATACCATCCCTGATCGGAGTAGGCTTCTCCGTGAATCCCATCGCTCAACTCAACTATATTATCACCAGTTATATAATTTGGATATTATTATCATAGTCGGCCTGTTCCTGTAATGCAAATAAGAAGTCGTGGACGGCACTATCAATGGTTGAAATAATGACTTTTCTTACTATTTCCTTTTGAGAGTTAGATAAAGAACCAAGTCCTGACTGGATATCCTGCAATGCCGGCGCTTTCCACTCGCCGTTTAAAAGTCTTTCAGCGTAATTGACACCTTTATCGCGCAGGTTTTCAACTAAAAATTTTCCAAATTTATCTATACTGTTTTCTTTATCCATACTACAAAAATATGTTTGAGCTATTAGCTTGATAACTTAATTGAAGATAAATAAAAAAGCCCGAATATTGATTTCCGGTCTCCGCCATTGTTAGGTGTTGTCACGTGTTTTCACCAATAAAACTTCCCCACGTCCAATAAACAACTAATATAAATGTTTGGAAGCAAATGCTCTTCCCGATCCTGATTTGAGATAATGTTCAAATTCGTAGGCTTTGTACCGGTCCGGAAATGAACAGCACCAAATTAATTTTAATGGGAGATGGGGTTTTGTGGCGGGGACATATCCTTTTTTATGACGGGAATATCTTTCTTTCAGATTTACAGTACAACCAACATAATGCCTGCCGTCGTTAAGTTCAAGAATATAAACGTAGTACCACATGGCCTAAAATAAGAAAAGCCGGATAAAATATAAACTTTATCCGGCTCCAAATTATTTGCAACATCAACGACCGAAGCCCGCCTTCGCTGTCTACTGGCGGATTTCATCCGCCGTAGCCCGCTACGGCGGGCAAAGGCGGAGAGCTAGGGATTCGAACCCCAGGAACCTTTCACAGTTCAACAGTTTTCAAGACTGCCGCAATCGACCACTCTGCCAGCTCTCCGGGCGCAAAAGTACAAAACCGGGCCGAATTGCCAAATTTCATGTTAACTTTTTTTAAATAAATTGTAACTTACTGATTTAAAGAAGATAGATTCAAGAGGCAAGAGCCAGGAAGCAAGATTTCTAAAAAAACCAAGGTTTAGAATATCTTGGTTTTGGATTTGCAGCGCGTTTTCTTCCTATTTTATTTTCTCAAAATCAAAATTCCCCTTTATTTTTTTATTCAAATAGGTACCTTTTGATGTATAAGCCCGCATTTCCTCATAAACTTTTTCGGGGACATTTTTATAATCGTATATATCGCCGGATACATATATAATCCTAAGTATCGATGTATCAGCGTTATACTTCATTGCGGCGACAACTGATGATGGCATAGTGAACATCCCTCCCTTCCCAACCTGGTTATTTTTTTTATCTTTTTGGGGCGGCTTTAGGCTTCAAACAAGCTCTTTGCCTTTTTTATTGTTTTTTCAAGATCGATACCTATACCTAAAACACCTTTAAATAAATCGCCTTCCACCTTCAAACGGTCGACTGAATTAAAAATGGTAAAATCCTTCATTGTTAATCCTGGTTTAACTTCATCCCAATGCAACGGCATAGATACGGTTGCTCCGGGCTTTGGCCTGAGCGAATAAGGCCCGGCTATAGTTGCGCCAGGGCGATTCTGCAAAAAATCAAGGTACATTTTACCATTACGCTTTGCCACCATCCGTTCCAGGCTGGTATAGTCAGGAATTTGTTCGTGTACAATGTCGACTATGATACGTGCAAACATTTGCGATTGATCATAACTATATTTTGCGGCAAGCGGTATATAAATGTGCATACCAGTCGAGCCAGACGTTTTACAAAAACATGTCACATCAATAGCGTCCAACACCTTTTTCACTTCGAGCGCCGCTTGGATCACCTGGTCGAAAGTATTTTTATCGGGGTCAAGGTCTATTACGCAATAATCCGGGTTATCCGGCGACGCGATCCGGCTGAACCATGGGTTCATTTCAATACAGCCCAAAGAAGCCATCCACAACAAAGTAGCCTCATCCGCTCCTACCAGGTATTCTTTATGTTCGTCTTCGCCGGTGGTATATGGAAACGTCTTTGCCCAGTCGGGTGCCTTGTCTGTTACGTCTTTTTGATAAAAGCTTTGCTCGTGTATACCACCGGGAAAACGATTGAGCGACATTGGCCGGTCCTTCAAATAAGGCAAGATATACTCAGCAACCTGGTAATAGTAATTAAACATATCGCGTTTGGTCACGTTATCTTCGGGCCAGTATATTTTGCTCAAATGAGTAAATTTCAGTTCGTGCCCACAGATTTCCCGTACTTGAGTTTCATCTTTTGGGTTTAATAATGTTTTTCTTTCCATGTCTTTTGGTGGAGTTATGGCAGTGTTATGATCATCTGACCTGTCATCAGCAGCATCAACTATTTCGTTGGTGTGGATGGCAGTTTCGCGGATTACATCTTTTGCTTTTTTGTCGATCCGCATCCCCTGGAATGACGGGTGCCTGAATACACCATCGGTTGTAACCTCTGCAAATGTTATCTCACAAACCAGTTCGGGCTTTAGCCAGGTTGCTTTAGCTTTCGGCGGATTGGGCCTGAATCGTGAAGGTTTATTCACATCAGGGATAGCGGTAAACGGGCTCTTATCGGTAATTAACGGCCTAAATTGAGCAATCATTTCCTTTTGGTCCTTATCCGAAAAACCCGTACCTACCTTACCAACATATTGCAGCGAACCATTTTCGTATACTGCAAGCAACAGTGAACTAAACTGTTTTGACGTATCTTCATTTTTGGTGTAGCCAGCGATAATTACTTCCTGTCGCTTATGAACCTTTATCTTTAACCACTCTTTTGAGCGAAGACCCGGCGAGTAAATGCTGTTGGCTTTTTTTGCAATAATACCTTCCAGGCCCATTCTTTCAGCCGCATGAAAAAAGTCAATTCCACTGGCATTAAATACCTTACTTAACCGCACGCGATCATCGCCGGCAGGTAAAATCTCTTTCAAAATCGCCTGGCGTTCAGTTAGGGTCAGATTCATGAGATTTTTCCCTTCGTACCATAGCAAGTCAAAAACATAGTAAACCAGTTCTCCATCGGCCTCACTACGCCAGTTTTGAAGCTTGCCAAAGTTCGAGATACCCTTTTCATTCAACACCAATATCTCACCATCTAAAACCGTATTGATGTTCCATTTTTTCATGATATTATATATCGGGTAAAATTTGTCGTTAAAGGTTTTATTATTTCTTGACAGCAATTCAACTTCACCTTTATTCACGCAACCCAACGCACGATATCCATCCCACTTTACTTCATATAGCCATTCAGGATCATCGAACGGCTCATCAACAAGGGTGGCCAGCATAGGTTTAATACCTGTTGGGAAGTTAGATTTCGGTGCTTCTTTTAACAGCGATTCAACATTAATTTCCTTGTCGTCGGCTGGCTCCTTATCTGCCTCAACTAAATCTGTTTTTGGTTCAGTGGCTTTTTTTTTACCAGTTTTATCTGTCGCTTTTATTTTCTGCTCATGACCGCTTTTCCAAACCTTTTCACTGGTTTTTGCCATGTTTTCTATTGTCTTACCCGACAATACGGATTCACCCTTTTTGGTGATGTCTTTTGCGGAGGCATAGGTATCATTATGTTTAATCAGTAGCCACGCGTTTTCACCCATCCCATGGGTCTTCACCAGGGCAAACTCACCCTCCAACTTTTTACCATGAAGTTTAATTTTAACAGAACCCGATTTTAACTCTCTGAGCAAATGTTTCTCCTGTTCCTTTTTTCCTTTTATTTCTTCAATGGGTTCGTAGGTGCCTTCATCCCAAACAATAACGGTACCGCCGCCGTATTCGCCTTGCGGGATAATGCCTTCAAAATTCCGGTAATCAAATGGATGATCCTCTACCATCATAGCCAGGCGCTTTACTTTTGGATCAGTCGAGGGTCCTTTAGGAATAGCCCAGCTTTTTAACACTCCGTCCATCTCCAGCCGGAAATCATAATGAAGACGCGATGCATCATGCTTTTGGATAACAAACATCAATTGGTCTTTATCCTTACTTTTTCCAGCCTTTGGTTCAGCAGTTTTGGTAAAGTCACGCTTTTCAACATATTTTTCAAGGCTCATTTATTTATTTTCTTTAAGTACCAATGTCTCCATCCTAATTACACGGTGCCGGTATGTCCCCTATAAATCACTTTATCATAAAAGAAATATTTAAAATAAAAGTTTTAATTACAATCAGGTTTGCTTCAAACCTATTAACTAATTATTTCTGATTTCTCCATAAATCTATAAAAAACGTATTTTCGGTCAAATACCATTTATGTCCCGGATCACGATAGTAAATCAAAACCCAGAAAGTGTACATTGGTCGGATATGGCGTCATGTCAATACTCAATCGACGCCGGTGTTGATATCTGGAGAATAAATATCGCCGATAATTTAAAAGTGATCGATGATTTATCTTCGGTTCTAAGCAACGACGAAATAGCCAGGGCCAATCGCTTTTTTTATACAAAGGACAAAAACCGGCATATAGTTGGTCATGGAGCTATGAGAATTATTTTAGGAAGATATCTAAATCAATCGCCATCTTCCATTGAATTTGAATATGAGAGTAATAAGAAACCTTTTATCACTAATAAAATAGAAATCCATTTTAACCTTTCACATTCCGGCGACTGGGTACTGCTGGCTATTGCAAATTCGCCAATCGGCGTTGATACGGAATTGATAAATCCCGGTTTTGAATATAAAGATGTAATGGAGGGATATTTTAATCCCGCCGAGATCGGGTTTATAAATGAAGGCAAATCGGCTGAACGCTTTTATTTACTCTGGACCCGCAAGGAGGCGCAGATTAAAGGGACAGGAAAAGGCCTGGACGAGAATATCAAATTGGTACCCGGTTTAGCCGGAACGTATAATATTGATTTAGACGTGATATCATCTGACTTCGATTGGCTGATAAGCAGCTTTGAGCTCGATGAACAGCATATCGCCAGCGTTGCAGCTGATCCGTTGACCCGGGAAATAAGATTTTGGGATGTAGATTTTCACTGATCAGCAAAATTAAAATTATCTTATAAATTAAGTTATCCACATAAAATCCCCTAAAAACAGGCCTCAGAGGCCCATAATGGGCATTTGTTAAAATTATGTCGCCTTTTAAAATTCCAAAATCCGTAAACTTTTACGACATTCGAGCAGGACGATTTCCACAATTGTGCATTATTGTTGTGAATAAGTTATGATTTGATAACCTATTAATGCCCCGTTCCCGGATAAAAAAAATAGGGCCAGTTAATTATTGCATTGTGGTTCGGCGCTTCTTTAACAACAAAATTAAACCAGCTGTATTCAGAATAAAGGTTTTAACAGATGAATAATAAAATTAAATTTTTCTTTCTCTTGATTTTTCTTTTATCAGCCAGTAAAATTTATGCACAGGAGACAATGTTTCAGGATCTCTCTTATACCTATCTTGAAAAACTGATTGCTGCGGCGAAAAAAAACTACCCCCACATGAAGGCTATGGATCACCAGGTTAACATAGCCAAAGGCACTTTTCACCAATCAAACTTTGGCTGGCTCGAGGCATTTAGCGCAGGCTATATCTATAATCCACAAGGCTATCTTAATTATCACAACCCAACGCTCGACAGGGGATATCAGTTGTTGGCGAGTGTAAATTTAGGACAGCTTTTTGAACGGCCGTACACTATTCATAATGCAAGGGAAGCTGTAGTTGTTGCTGAACAACAAAAAGAAGAATATACGTTAGCCCTGGAGGCACAGGTTAAACGCTCATACTTTGCCTACATTGAAGCGCAAGCCGAGTTGCGCAGCAGGGTTAATGCTGTAACCGATGCAACCAACGCTGTAAAAAATTTAAAACACAATTTTGAAAAAGGGGAAACCAGTTTTCAGGTCTATAATGAGGCTGTAACAAATCTTAATAATCAAAATGCGTTCAGGTTACAAGCTGAATTGGCCGTATTTACGGCCAAGACAAATATTGAAGAACTTATAGGCGATAAGCTGGAAAGTATTAAATAAATAATGGAAGTACCATCTTTTTTTTCATTCTTAAACAAGTATAAATACATACTGATTATCGTTCCGCTGGTAGCGGTAATTGCGGCGTATTTTATTCTCGAAAGTCTTCCTGACAAATATGTTTCTGCTACTCAAATTTCAACCGGTATTATTGATGCCTCAAGAAATCTTCCCGATAAAGATAATTCACATGCGCAGGTTGACCGTGAGTTCAGCAATTTGATATCAATTGTTAAACTTAAGAAACTAATAGACCAGGTTTCCTATCAATTAATAATTCACGATCTCAGCGACTCAGCTCATTTTAGGGATATTAATCAGCATTTTAAAAAAACAGACACTGCCGCCCTACATCATGCATTGTCAATTTATAACGACAAATTAAAAAACGGCGAAGCGTTATCTTCGAATAACAAGGAAGAAAAAGCTCTTATCGATTTGCTAGCCTCAATGAAATATGATGAACGCTCATTGAGAAAAGACCTCGATATTTCAAGGGAAAGCGAAAGCGATTATATTACCATTAGTTTCACATCTGAAAACCCGCAATTATCGGCATTTGTTGTAAATACTTTATGCAGGGATTTTATAGCCTATTATTCGGTCTTCGTTAAAAAGAGTCAATTAAATACTGCCGATTATTTAACTAACTTGTTAGTTGAAAAAAAGGATACGCTTGACAAGTTAAAGCAAACATTTCAGGGTTATAAGATAGCAAACGGTGTTGTTGACCCCGATGAGCAAGCTAAATCAATTTATGCACAAATAGCAACTTATAACGATAAGAAAAACCAGGCAATCCGTGATCTTGCATCGTATGAAGGGGCGATTAAAAGCATCGATGAGCGGTTTGACCCCAAGGACAGGAAATATATTGAATCGACTATAAGCCAATATAATCAATCAATAACCAGTACTGAGGCGCAGTTGCGTGTACTTAATGATCAATATGTACGGAGTGGATTCAATCCCAAAAATAAACCGGCTTTAGACTCCCTGCAAAAGCAACTGGCTTCGCAAATCAATAGTAGTTCTGATAAGTACATTACAAACCCGCTTGTAGCAAAGGACGACCTTGTGAGGCAAAAAATGACGCTAGAGGTATCAAGAGACCTGGCTAAATACAGCGTTGAAGCTATAGATAATGCATTGAAGGATCTCGACACACAAAAAGCCTGGTTATCAAAAGTTGATGCTGTTGTAAAAACTTATGAGTTTGATATCAATATAGCAACCCAGGCCTATCTCGAGATATTAAATAAATACAATCAGACAAACCTGCAATCAAACTTTTCAATTAACCTGGTTCAGGTTGAGGCTGCAACATCAGATGAGGCCGTGCCATCGAATAAAGTTCAGTTTTTAGTCTTCTGCGGTGTGGCGACTTTATTGTTGTGCCTGCTTATTGCCTTTGTACATAATCTGTACGACAATAAGATAAAAGAACCAGTTGATTTGATAGATAGAACTCACCTGCCTGTACTTGGTTCATTAAATATGATAGACAATCCAAGCCAGGATCTGACAACGCTTTGGGACGTTGAACAAAGGCACAAAATGAAACAATTTAAAGAATTGTTAAGATCTGTTCGTTTTGAAATTGACCAGGAGTTGAAGGGAGAAAAGATTTTTGCCATAACAAGTCTTGGCGAAGGCGAAGGAAAAACACTTTTGGCTATGAGTCTGGCTTACGCTTATGCGGCGATAAATAAAAAAGTTTTACTGATAGACGGTAACTTTGATAATCCGTCAGTAAGTCGAGCAATATACCCAAAAGCATACGTTGAGGATTATTTTAGAAGCAGCACTTATATTGAAAGGGAAAATAACGAGATTATTGTTTTAGGGAACCGTGGAGACGATATTACATTATTGGAAATCAACGACGAAAAGCATGTTCAGAGTGCTTTAAATGATTTGAAGATGAGATATGATATTATCCTGATGGATTTGCCTCCGCTTGATTCATTAAATAAATCAAAGGAATGGATATTATTTGCCAATAAGGTTGTGGCAGTTTTTGAAGTAAATCATAATATCTCAAAGTCGCAAAACCAGGTTATAAATTACCTGAAAAATCTGAACACTAAATTTTCTGGCTGGGTATTAAACAAAACCTGAATAAACTAGCAATTTAAAAGCCAAACTCACCAAGTTCGGCCACCGCCGTTTCGCATACATAAGTGGGCATTATTCCCGTAGCAATTATCCTTGTTTCAGCATCTTGCGGCAACGTATTACCTGATAAAACCAGCACGGTATCCAGGCCAAATTTATTGCCGCCTAAAATATCGGTATGCAATGTATCGCCAACCATTACAATGTCCTTTTTGTTGATTGGCCTATACTCGCGTATCAGGTCATAAGCGAACATAAACATTTGCGAATCGGGTTTGCCAAAACGGATAAACTGTTTACCCACGATGTTTTCTATCATCGATGCTATTCCTCCTATGGCAATTGATACATCATTTACCGAGAGCGGGTATGCGTGATCGGTATTTGCAACTATAACCGGAATGGGTCTTTTGCGTAGTATATTAACCGTTTTGTTCAGATCATCACACCAGTTGAAACCCTCATCATCTAAAAATATCAAGGCGCTTACATTGTCGACATTCGAGCTATTTATCTGACCCACCGGCAAAGTGTGCAATCCTGAAGTTTCGATATAATGGGCCGAGTTCTCGGTGCCAAGGTAGGCTACAATACCATCTTTTACTTTAAGGTCCAGGTACTCTTTCGTCAGCATCCCCGATGAAACAATACGGTCAGGTGTTATCGCTTGCAAGCCCATCCTGTTGAACCCATCGGCTAGTTGCGACGGGCTTCGCGAAGCATCATTGGTTACAATGTAGTATTCTTTTTTTTCTGCTTCCAGGTAAGAAAAAGTAGTTTCAATACCGGGCACCAACCCCTGGTAAGTTTTTATCACACCAAACGCATCAAAGAAAATAACATCATAATGATCAATTATTGATTTAAAATTATCTACGCATTTCATGGTGGGTATTAGTTGTAATTGTTATAAAAGTTGTAAAGGTTGTAAGAGTAAAAGGGGTTGTAAGAGTTAGAGTGGTTGTAAAAGTTAAGAGAGTCCGGATAATTAAAATACTTAAAATTTAGCCTTAAACAACTATAACACTTACAACCACTACAACTTACCTCAACCCCTACCTTATCTTCAACGCTTCAATTATTTTCTCGGCATCAAAATCACGGTCTACTGAAGGCAGATAAATTTCAAAAGCTTCGGACTGCAATTTATTTGCATATTGTTCATTAAAGAAGTATTTCCCGTCTTTTATTACATAATTCAATATAAAAAAACGGTAAGCTTCTTTTAAAAAACGAATCTCGTCTGCAGTAATGGGGTTTATTTTATGATACTCTTTTAAAAACAGGATAAACCTGTCTTCCATCATCGTATTGATGTAATAGCTGAATACCGTTCTGTCACCAACATCAGATACTACCCGGCTAAAAAAGTAAAAATCCAGAATACGATAACTCATCCTGAACCAGTCATAATCCCACCTTGAGTAAAGTTCCAGGTTTTTGGTTACCGAAAAATTACCGATGTTCCAGTCGATAAAAACAGGTATGATCTCGAACGATTTCATGTTATAATTCGAGCGGTTTTTGAGGAACAGGTCACAGTGGTATTTCAAAAAATCAACCTGCATAGCCGAGCCAAAATTCTTTTCATTCGTCTCCAACAGCTGTTGTAAAGCTGCAATGTCCGTCCGCAAAGTTTTAGACGACTTTGGCAGTACGTTTTTCACGCGCGAACAGGCCTTATGAAACTTACCTACCTGCTGGCCCAATTTTCGGATGTGATGTTCTTCCAGTCTTTTAGGTAAGCGTTCCAGTATCCGTGTAGGGTTATAAAAAACAACCCAGGCATCGATTTTACCATGTTTAAACCTATAGATATAAACACGATTATTCTTCAGCAACGATTTCGCCAGCAGGTTTTCAAACGGATAAAGCAAGTTGTTTGATAAGCTGTGGATTATCCGGTGGTCTTCTTTAAAATACTCATATTTGCCAAAGTGCGACAACTTGGCAATAATAATATCATCGTCCTCAAATGTTATACGGAACACATGGTTGGTTGATACCATGGCGCTGATGTCTTCAATTTCCCTGATCGGTTTTGAGGCATCGTATCCTTCCCATGCTTTTTTTATGATGGATAAATATAATTTGTTTAGTGGTGTTCGGGCCTTAATCTCAGCAGCCTGTACATCTACTAAAAGATTTTCGGGGTGTACGTCAATTTCTTTCACAATGTTTTTTTATCTGATCCCTTTTTTGCGGATTTCCTCAATTGTTTGACAATAAATAGTTAGAACTATTCATGTCTGAATTTTTTATTTACCAGTTTACCAAAGGTCAGGGATTTACTTCCAAAATTTAAAAGCAAACCTGCTTCAATGTGATAAGCCCTCAAATGATTCGTAGCCTGCAATAATTGATCATCTTCTAACTCAATCGTAGCCTTAATTTCAACCATCGTCACGTTTTCTACAAAAAAATCAACATTCCCACTTCCAACGGCCACCTCCCGATAATAAATTGTCATTTCTTTTTCCCTTTCAAACACAATACCTTCCAGCGCCATTTCAATTTCCAGGGAGCGATGGTATATAACCTCCTGGAATCCGTTGCCAAGTTTTGCATGTACACGCATTGCACAATCGATAATTTGATCGGTTATATAATCATGTTTTGCTGACATGGGCATTTATTTGACTGAATCCCGGTTTGGTATTTTTTTAATTGAGGGATAATAATATTAAATATACTTGATTAAAGGCAGAAAAAATCAAAAATCCTATTCGGACTATATAATCTCGAAGTACCTCTTTAGTTCCCAATCTGTTACACTTTTTGCAAATTGCCTGTATTCCCATAAACGGGTTTGCGTAAAATGATCAACAAAAGCCTCACCAAACAATTCTTTTGGTATAGACGAGCCCTTCATAAGGTTTGCCGCATCGAACAGGTTTGAAGCCAGGCTACCGTTCCTTTTATCCTGGTAACCGTTTCCAACCGTGGCGGGAATATCTAAAGGCAATTTGTTTTTTATACCATACAACCCGGATGCCAGCGCGGCGGCCATGGCAAGGTATGGGTTAGTATCAGAACCCGGGATACGTGTTTCAAGTCTTGTCAGGCCCTCTTTTGGATGTAAAACCCTTAGTGCCGTTGTGCGGTTATCAATCCCCCAGGTAACGGTTGTCGGAGCCCATGCGCCTTCTACCAAACGCTTATAGCTGTTTATTGTAGGTGCATACATAGGTAAAATATATGGCAAACAATATAACTGACCGGCAAGGTAATGTTTGTGCAGATCACTCATGTTATATTGATCGTCCGCACTATAAAATAGGTTTTTGGTTTGCCTTAAGTCCCAAAGGCTTTGGTGAATATGTCCGCTGCAACCCGGCAGGTTTTCGTTCCATTTGGCCATAAAATTTGCCATGATACCATGTTTATAAGCAATTTCCTTCACGGCCGTTTTAAATAATACTGCTCTGTCAGCAGCTTCTAAAATAGAGGTATGTAACAAAGCGGCCTCATAAACGCCAGGACCGGTTTCGGTATGCAAACCTTCAACTGGCACATTAAATTGCAGCAGCAGGTTAAACAGGTCGTTGTAAAAATCGCCTTCCATCGATGTGCGTAAAATGGAATAGCCAAACATGCCCGGAGTAAGAGGCTGCAGGTTGTTAAAACTTTTATCTTTTAGCGATTGCGGTGTTTCCCTGAAATTGAACCATTCAAATTCCTGTGAAAACTCGGTGTGGAAACCCATTTCTTCACATTCCTTCGCAATTCTTTTTAACAGACTACGCGAGCACACCGGCAGATCATTACCGTCGGCTTTGCTAAAATCGGAAAGGAAAAACGGAATATTTTCCTGCCAGGGCACGGTGCGAAAGGTCGACAAATCAATCCGCGCCTGCTGATCCGGGTAACCGGTATTCCAACCGGTAAACTGTACATTGTCGTAACAGGCATCGCTGCTGTCCCAGCCAAATACTACGTCGCAAAATCCATAACCGAATTCAATGCCCTCTATAAACTTTTTAGTGTGAATTACCTTTCCGCGCAAAACTCCATCAGTATCGGCAAAGGCGAATTTTATTTTTTTTATATCGTTTTCTTTAAGGTAGGCGATGATCTGATCTTGATTCATAAGATGTAGAATAATTCCGGCGGCAAGTTAAGCAAGATAAATATAATGCGTGAAAGAATAAAAAGTTTCCTTTATACGATAAGGTGAGGGCTTTTGTTGGAGGAATTGTCTGAATCAGGTTTTGCAGGATTTAAGGATTTGCAGGATGTATTCGGCTAAAATCCTATAATCTGCCAATCCTAAAAATCGTAGTTCAGACAAAATATATCAGAAAAAAAATCCCCTCGTCTTTTACAACAAGGGGATCGATCATATTTAGTTAGTTAGGGAGTTATACTTTTGCTGATTTTACAGTTTTGATAATTACAGCAGCAACTTTGTATGGATCGGCAGCTGAATTTGGACGACGATCTTCGAGGTAACCTTTCCAGCCTTTTTGTACTGTATATAAAGGAATACGAATAGAAGCGCCACGGTCAGATACACCATAGCTGTAATCATGTATAGAAGCAGTTTCGTGTTTACCTGTTAAACGCAGTTCGTTGTATGCTCCGTAAACAGCGATACATTCTGCAATAGCAGGACGGAAAGCTTCGCAAATTTTGTCATAAACTTCTTTGCTTCCGCAAGTTCTTAAAGTATTGTTCGAGAAGTTAGCGTGCATACCTGAACCATTCCAATCCAAAGTACCAAGCGGTTTGCAATGCCAGTTGATAGAAACACCATGGCTTTCACCAACTCTTTCCAGTAAATAACGGGCAACCCAAATCTGGTCACCTGCTTCTTTTGCACCTTTAGCGAAAATCTGGAATTCCCACTGACCTGCTGCAACTTCAGCATTGATACCTTCTACGTTTAAACCGGCTTCAAGGCACATATCTAAATGCTCTTCAACAATATCTCTTCCGTAAGCATTTTTAGCACCAACTGAACAATAGTAAGGGCCTTGTGGGCCTGGGTAACCGCCTGCCGGGAAACCAAGAGGTTTGTCGGTTTCAGGATCCCATAAAAAGTACTCCTGCTCAAAACCAAACCAAAAATCGTTATCATCATCCTGGATTGTAGCACGACCGTTTGACTCGTGTGGTTTGCCGGTTGAATCAAGTACTTCGCACATTACCAGGTAAGCGTCAAGCCTTCCCGGATCTTTACAAATAAAAACAGGCTTCAACACGCAATCAGATGAACCGCCCGGTGCTTGTTCTGTTGATGAACCGTCAAAGCTCCAATTAGGACAATCTGCTAATTTACCGCTGAAATCACTTTCAATTTTTGTTTTACTGCGCAGGCTTTGCGTTGGTTTGTAGCCATCAAGCCAAATGTACTCGAGTTTAGTTGCCATTGTTTAATAGTCTTATAAAATTTGGGTCAAATCGTGTTTTTTATAACCGTATATATAATTATTGAGGCGAATTTAAACTATTTTTATAAAATTCATTACATTTTGTTAAAAAATTTCTAATTTTTTTTAAAAACATTGATTTACCCTGATAAAATGAATAAAAAACGGGTAGGAACAATTAATTACGCCCTAACCCCTAATAAAACAGCAGCGAAAAGACAAAAGGCGCTTAAAAATTAAACGCCTTTCACTTTTTTAGCTAAAAAATCCATTAACCAGAATACCGATTAATTACAAAAACAAATATCTGCTTATTATTTAATTCAAATTATAAGTTTATCATTCCCATTTTTTTAAGCCGAGTAACTTTTCGCCAAGCGAAGAAAGTTTTGCAACCGGGTTCCGTTTTTCACGCTCGAGCGGGTCGCCGGGGAATGCGTATCCTTGCATTGCTTCCCTCCTTTTCCAGCTGTTAATGCGCCATTGTCTTAGCTCCTCGTTTTCTTCCTGTGCTGGCATCATAGCGATATATTGTGCAATGCGAACTTTGTTACCGCTGCTATTTGGCCTTATGCCATGGGGTTGCAGACTGTTAAATATCAATAAATCGCCGGTTTCGAGTTTTACTTTTACAATTTCAAAACCCGATGTGTCCGGTTTATAATGATCCCGATCGGCAGGCTGTGTTAATTTCCAGGTATCGTAAGTCCGGTATAATTCAGGAACACACTGAAAACCACCCATGTTTTCATCTGTTTGATCGGCAAGTGCCAGCACACCTTGTACATTTTGCGGCTTTGTTTCGGGATCGTAGTCCCAGTGAATAAAACCTTTATATTCAAAACCCGGGCGAAGCGGGAAGTTAAGGTTGGCCCTGTCAATAGTAACCCAAAGCTTTTCGGTGCCCCAGACATCAGCAAACGCCTGGTGAACTTTTGGGTATTGACGGTTATCCCACAAATACTGGTGATTGTATATCTCAACCATGCCTGTATTGTTCAACTCTTTCATCTGCATTTGCGCATTTGGCCTTTTGTACCAGCTATCTATATCGTTGGGGTCTTTGTCTTCATATTGCCATAAATAATCAGCCATTCTTTTGGCCTGCTCTTTAGGTACCGCGTTTTTTATGATCACATATCCATTATCTATCCAAAAACGCCAATCGCCCTCGCTTAATAAATTTAATGGTTTGCCGTTACTGCGGTCGTTTAATTTTACCGGGCTTGATTTGGCTGTTGAAGGGTTACCGGGTATTTCCTTATGCGCGTTTGTGGTATTGGCCATCATAGGATTATGCTTTGATAATTCAAAAATAGCTTTATCTAATGGCTGTGGAGAAATGTTGATACAAAATATTTATAGGCCGTTAGCTATACTCTTCAAAACTCCGAATTCGAAAATCCGAATTCCGAAATTCTACTAATAATTTTACCTGTGAAAAAATATAAATATCTATCTTCGGCCAATAAATTTTCCATCTCCAAATAAAATTCAACATGAAAATAACAGTTGTTGGCGCCGGAGCAGTGGGCGCTACCTGCGCGGATAATATCGCCAGGAAAGAATTAGCTGAAGAATTGATCTTATTAGACATCAGGGAAGGTTTTGCTGAAGGCAAGGCAATTGATATGATGCAAACTTCGGCCCTTTTAGGTTTCGATACAAAAATTAAAGGGGTAACTAACGATTACGCAGCTACAGCTGATTCGGAAGTTGTGGTAATCACATCCGGTTTGCCGCGTAAACCCGGAATGACTCGCGAAGAACTTATCGGTGTTAATGCCGGCATAGTAAAAAGCGTTACGGAAAACATTGTTAAATATTCGCCGAACACGATTATCATCGTAGTTTCCAATCCGATGGATACCATGAACTACCTGACTTTTAAAACATCAGGTTTGCCTAAAAACCGTATTATAGGTATGGGCGGCGCTTTGGATTCGGCTCGATTTAAATATTATTTAAGCCAGGAATTGGGTTGCTCTCCTGCCGACCTTAATGCTGTAGTTATTGGTGGTCACGGCGATACCACTATGATCCCGTTAATAAGCCAGGCTACCTGGAACAGCGTACCGGTGACACAGTTATTGAGCAAAGAGCAACAGGATAAAATAGTTGCTGATACAATGGTTGGAGGCGCAACGCTTACTAAATTAATAGGTACATCAGCGTGGTATGCACCTGGCGCAGGTACCGCCTTTATGGTTGAAGCCATTGTCCGTGACCAGAAAAAATTACTATCATGCGGTGTTGCTTTGGATGGCGAATACGGACAAAAAGATATTTCTTTGGTTGTTCCGGTTATTCTTGGTAAAAACGGCTTTGAGAAAATCCTTGAATATAATCTCACCGCCGACCAAAAAGCAAATTTCAGTAAAAGCGCTGACGCTGTAAGGAATATGAACCAGGTGTTGTATGATACCAAGGTTATATAAAAAAATTTATGCTAAGTAAAAAGGGGTCTTCAATAAAATGAAAATCCCTTTTTCGCTTTAAAATATTTCACATTTTATTTGCCTGTAGCTAAGGTAAAGCTTATAGGGACACTATAAGTGACACGAGCTGGTTTACCATTTTGCAACCCCGGTAGCCAGGGAGACGACAATTCAATAACCCTTTTTGCCTCCTCATCACAACCGGAACCGATACCTTTAGCAATTTTTACATCATTAAGCGTCCCATCTTTTTCAACTATAAATTGCACAATTACCCGACCTTGAACTCCATTTTCCCTCGCTACTGCCGGGTATCGGATTGTTCGAGCAAGAAAACGATAGAACTGCTCTATACCTCCAGCAAATTCAGGTACAACGTCTACCTTAGTAAAAATCTCCCCGTTTGGTTTATATTTGTATAGTGTTTTATTTGAAATTAATTTACCCTGATTAAATTCCCTTTCAAAATCTACCGAGTCATTAATTTTCCCTTTCCAGGCACCATCATATAATCCCTTATAAATTGAACCTTCTGCATAAATTTCTTTAAAATTTTCATCATATATTATCCACTTCCCCTGTCCTTGCTTAGCGAGTACACTACCAGCAGAGTCACTGCATTGTGTTAAAATCACGTTTCCAGCTAAACTATAATTTTTAATATTATATAATTTTCCGTTGGGATAGTATTCGGTTTCGTCTCCAAATGGTGTACCTTTTTCGTAGTTGCTAATTCTTTTTCTATGACCGTTTGGAAAAAAAGTAAGCATCGGCCCCTGGAATTTTAAATCTAAGTTATTGGTTGCTGAATTACCCATCAATCTTATTTTTCCATTGTGATAATACTCCTTTACGACAAATAAGCTCTTATCAACACTTGTATCCGGCGGTAATATGAGCAAGAAAAAGTCGGCGCTATCTTTTGTGGAAACAACTTTTCCGGCATTATTCAAATAATAAACCGCTGTATCTTTTTGCGCGGACGCTTCATTAAAAATCAACAGAGATACAATAAAGATGAAAATGGGTTTTAGATTAAGGTTCATTTAGTTGGGTTCAGCGATAAGAATCTGATCGCCCAAATATAAACATTGTGATATAGATTCAAACAAGGTGATATTCGTTGATCCAGCCAATGGGACATTAAAATCAAAAATATTATATAAATTAAGCCCCGCCTGAATTATAGCTTTTATAAACCGTAACATCATGAAAAAGAATGAAATTGACAGAAGAGATTTCATAAAAAAGGGAAGCCTGGCAACAGCCGCATTATTATTAAGCCGTTTGCCTTCATGGGCAAAAGCGCCATACCGCAACGTTTTTGATGGTTCGGCTATATTGGTGAAAAATCTGGATCCAGCCTGGGTAAAGTCATTATATAATCGTGGGGATACTACGACCTATCTGAAAACGAAAAATGAGTTACAATATATCGGTATGCCTGTTGGCGGCATAGGCAGCGGTTGCGTGTACGCCGGCGGCGATGGCCGTTTATGGCTATGGGATATTTTTAACCAAAACCAGACAGGTGTTATTTACAAAGAAATCCCATGGAATGATTCACCGGTTGACAGGGCTGCTAAAATACTCACACCGTTTGACGGGGCAAACTACGTTGTCCCGGTGAAGGACGTGCGCCCCCTTGACCAGGGTTTCGCATTTAAATTTGAATTCGACGGTAAAACATTAATTAAACGCCTGCAAGCTGAAGATTGGGACGAGATTGGCTTTGAAGCCACCTACCCTATGGCCACCGTGCTTTATACAGATAGTAAATTACCAGTAAGCCTTTCCGCAAAAATTTATTCGCCTTTTATTCCGCTCGATGAGGATAATTCAGGCTTGCCGGCTACTATTTATTCTTTCAATATAGTAAATAACGGCAGCACAGCAATGAAGGTAAGTGTAACGGGATGGCTCGAAAACAAATGCTCGATGTATTACGAAAGAACCGACCAGTTTACCCGAATAAATACCGCAATAAAAACGGGTGAAAACTGGATGGTAAAGGGTATTAGTCATGACAAAAACTGGGGCGATTATAATATGCCGCTTGCACCTGATTTTGGCGAACTGGCTGTTATCTCACTAAACCCCGGAACGTTTATCAATACCAACGCGGATTTGACGGACAACTCTTTATTTTCAACTGACAATAAAGAAAAAGTTACTCAAAAATACGACAAGAAGTTGGTTGGCTCGGTGGGCAATACGATAACGGTAGCGGGCGGAGGCTCAAAGCAGCTTAACTACGCCTTTTGCTGGTATTTCCCAAATATCTCATTTGCTCAAATTAAAACCGACAACAAGCGATATTATACCAATAAGTTTAAAGGAGTAGCTGATGTAGCCGCTTACATTAGCGATAACTTCGAAAAGCTTTCATCCGAGACACAACTTTGGTGCGATACCTGGTACGGGGAATCCACCCTGCCTCATTGGCTGCTGGAACGAACGATTGCCAATGTCTCCACTTTGGCAACAACTACCTCTCACCGGTTTGCTTCAGGTCGTTTTTATGGCTGGGAAGGTGTAGGTTCATGTCCCGGTAACTGCACCCACGTGTACCAATATGCGCAGGCCATGGGACGGCTTTTTCCTGCCCTTGAGCGGGATCAACGGGAGCGTATTGATCTAGGGCTTGCCTATTATGATGACGGCCACATCGGCTTTAGGGCTGAAGCGGATCACCATCCGGCAATCGACGGGCAATCAGGCAGGGTGCTGGGAATATATCGGGAGCACCAGATGAGTACGGACAAAGAATTTTTAACCCGCAACTGGCCCAAAACAAAAATGGCAGTACAGTATATTATGAACCAGGATAAAGATGGCGATGGCATGCTGGATACTCCCGTTGAAAACACGTTGGATGCCAAGTGGCCCGGCGAAATTGCCTGGCTGGTTGGTTTATGTATAGCTGCCGTAAAAGCCGGTCAGCTGATGGCCGAAGAAATGAACGATACTCAATTTGCTGTCACCTGCAAGGAGTTTGCCGCAAAAGGGAAAGCAAACATGGAAAGTCAGCTTTTTAACGGCGAGTACTTTATTCATAAACCTGATGCAAAGCTTGACAAAACGGTTTTGGGCTCGTATAATACCTGTCACATCGACCAGGTATACGGGCAGTCGTGGGCATTCCAGGTTGGGATAAAAGAACGAATAATTGATAAAGATAAAACCTTATCGGCGCTCAGGGCTTTATGGAAATATAATTTCACCACAGATGTTGGCCCTTACATCAAAATGCATAAAGGTGGTCGCGGCTATGCCTTACCCGGTGAAGGTGGTATTATTATGAACACCAATCCGCAAAACGACCCCGAACCCTACGGTATAAAAGACGCGTGGCAGGTGGGCTATTTTCACGAATGCATGTCGGGTTTTGAACATCAACTAGCTTCGCACTATATGGCCGAGGGTATGACGGATGAAGCGCTTATCGCCACACGAACAATCCACGACCGCTACCATGCCTATAAACGCAACCCTTTTAATGAAGTAGAATGCAGCGACCATTATGCGAGAGCAATGGCCAGCTATAATACATATATCGCCACCTGCGGCTTTGAGTATCACGGACCTAACGGTTATTTACGCTTTGCTCCAAAAATCAATAAAGAGAACTTTAAAGCAGCCTTTACGTCGGCCAAAGGGTGGGGAACTTATAGCCAGGTTTTAGAAAAGGGTGCACAAGTTCACCGAATAGAACCAAAATATGGTTCACTAGAGTTGCAGCGATTAAGTTTTGATAAGATAAATCCGAAAATTAAAAATAAGATTAAGGTGACCTTAAATGACCAACCTGTTTTAGTTAGTCACCAAATTACTAAGGAGGGTATAGATTTGGTATTTAGTAATAGGGTTACTATTAATAAGGGGCAGGTACTTTTGGTAAAAATGGGTTGAGATAGTTTCGCTCAAAACTATCTCTATTTGTCTAAGGAAATGAAATTGAGACTTCAAAGTCGATTTTGGCCGGTTTTCCCCGCCGGATGCCATACCGCCATTTTGAGACGATTTTCAAAATCCTTAATGCTTCTTCGTCACAACCATCGCCAATACCTTTTACAACTTTAAAGTTGGTTAACGTACCGTCGGCTTCCACGACAAAACCGATGACCACAGTACCATGTGTGCCATTTTTCCTTGCAATATTCGGGTAGCGCTTGTTACGTTCAATAAACCTATTCATTGACTCCGGACCACCGGGAAATTCCGGCTCTCCTTCCATAAAAAGGTTGGTTATGTCTCTGCCTTCCAAATCAAAATCTTTTGCAGACACAAGTTGGCCATTTTCAAATGTCCATACTACATTCACTGTGTCGTTCATCTTACCGGTCCACTTCCCTTGCTGAAGGCCATTTTCCACTTGCCCCTCCATGTAGTATTTATCGAAGCTCTCACCAAAAAACCTAATCCATTTCCCATTGCCATTTATTGTTATGGCATTACCAGTTGTATCATGACATTCATTGAATGTAATTCCCCCATTAACCGCGACGCTAGTTGTGTTATATAGTTTGCCATTAGGATAATATTCGATTACATCTCCTATCAACTCTCCATTTTCATATTTCCTAATTCTCATTTTATGACCATTCGAAAAAAAAGTAATTTGAGATCCCTGAAATTTTAGGTTTAAATTATTGGTCGTGGAACTACCCATTAGTCTTGTTTTACCATTTTTATAAAATTCGTTTACCCTGAATAGTGTTTTATCAACGTTTGTATCAGGCGGTAAAATCACCAGGAAAAAATCAGCGCTATCTTTTACATCAACAACTTTTCCGTCACTTTTTAAATAGTAAACAACGGTATCTGTTTTTTGCGCAGTCGCGATATTGAGGCTAAAAAAGCCTAAAATAGTGATTAGAATAGGTTTAAACATAGCAATTAAATAGGCCCAAATATATTGTAAATCCGCACATTCTCACAGTGCAAATTGCTAAGGCTTAATTTTTAAAGGTGTATCGTAACTTGAAAAAGCCCAAAGCCCCGTCCATATTTAACGAACGGGGCTTTGGGCTTTTTATTAAAACAATTAAAGCATAAAACTTCCTATTTAAAGGTATCGTTTGATATTGACGTATTTGGAACAGCCGAAACAATTTTATATTCAATCGGCTCACCGTTAATATTGTTTAATTCGGTAAAAGGTATTTTGATCCCTGTATTTATACCCTGGTAATTGCTGAATTCCAACCTTGCACTATTGGGCACATCAGTATATTGTTTAATTTTCAAACCGGTTTTCTGATCATAAAAATATTCAGCCTTGATACCGTCAGGTTGTGTTACAGTAATTTGATAGGCTATCTGACCGTTAATTACCTTCAGCGCGCTATCAAGTTTTAAACTATAACCGGGTTTATTAAAATCAAGCTCCGGAAAGAGTTTGTATCTTACTTTAACCGATGCTTTGTCAGTTCTATCAGCAAATTTCAAAGCCCTGCCATTAGTTTTAACATCTAAACTATCCCCATTGATGACAACATGCGAAGCGTTGAAATTATTATACGCAGGTACAGTTATATCCTGGTAAAACATACCAGGTGCTTTGTATTTATTTACCCTAACAACCTTGAAGCCCTGGATATTTCCTTCGGAGGTGGTGGTTAAATCTTTTACATCCTTTAACCGGTCTTCACCACCTACAGCATCAAGATATGCTTTGATAACGGTTTTTGCAGTTACGTTTTTATCTATCGCAACACCGGTTAACGCGTTATTTTCAGGGTTAATATCAGGTAAAACGTGATCCGGGTCGAGCATTACATAGATTATTTTCGAAGTAGATTTATAGGCAAAAGTCCAGGTACCGCCACGCTGCCATATCTCAGCAGGTAAACTTAGACGGCCTGTGTTACCATTTTCTTCTTTAACAGCTACAGTTACAGGCAATGCCATTCCCTCTGTATTCTCAATAGTGATCAACGATCCTTTGGCAGGATCGCCATCTGTATAGGCAATCTGCTTTACAGACTGATCAAGCTTCCAGGTTGTAAAAAACCATTCGTTCCAAAACCAGCTCAAATCTTCGCCTGCTGCGTTATCCATCGTATGGAAAAAATCCCATGGCGTAGGGTGCTTAAACGCCCAACGTTTGATGTACGTACGGAAAGCATAATCAAACCGCTTTTCGCCTAAAATCTGTTCGCGCAATATCTTTAAGCCCATAGCTGGTTTTTCATAAGCTGCAAAGCCTAAATAATCGGCTTGTATTACATCCGGTATATTCATAATTGCATCGGCATCCGGCGAAAACATCCCGGGAGCAGTTTTTTGTGCGTCCTGCGCTTCAAAATATTCACCGTTATTAAAAACTTTAGTATCTACTTTATTTATAAAAGTATTAAAACCCTCGTCCATCCAGGCATATTTACGTTCGTTAGAGCCTACGATCATCGGGAACCAGTTGTGGCCGAATTCGTGATTGGTAACTTCCCATAGCCCACCCGACTGCGACTCCATTGAGCAAAACACAATACCTGGGTACTCCATACCACCTACTATGCCGGCTACATTGGTCGCCACCGGATAAGTGTATTCATACCATTCTTTTGAGTATAGTTCAATTCCCGCTTTCACATATTCGGTTGACCTGCCCCAGGCATTCTGACCATTGCTTTCTATAGGGTATACAGATTGGGCAAGCGCTTTTTTGCCACTTGGCAAGTTAATGCGCGCAGCGTCCCATATAAATGCTTTTGACGCCGACCAGGCTACGTCGCGGGTATTTTTACATAGAAAGTGCCATGTAAGATTAGCTTTCTTTGGGTAGAAATCAGGGTTTGAAATATCAGTGGAGTCTTTTATCATTACTGTTTTGTCGCTTGCTTTAGCAGCTGCCAGACGACTAATAACTTTAGGCGTCAAAACCTCGGTCGGGTTTAACAATTCACCCGATCCCGCAACAACCAGGTTTGCAGGTGCGGTTACGGTATAGTCAATGTCTCCGTACTCCAGGTAAAACTCACCGGCGCCCATATAAGGGATCACGTTCCAGCCTGTAACGTCGTCATACACCTCCATGCGTGGATACCATTGCGCAATCTCATATATCCACCCGTTTTTTGTAAGTACACGACCCATCCTGTCGGTACCATATTGAGGTACATCAAAGGCATAGTCAATCTTTATTTGAATTTTCCCACCCGAAGCTCTAAGGGTATCGTTAAGCTTTATCTGAAGGCGCGTGTCGGTTACCAGGTAATCAACTTTTTCGGCCTTGCCATTTTTTATGATATAAATATCCTTTATTTCATCGCCTTTGGTGAAAGACTTATTGGTAAAACGGCCGCCGGTAACCGGGCTTGTGGCTTCGGCACGTGAGTCTTCCTGGTAAATATTCTGGTCAACCTGCAACCACAGAAATCCAAGTGGGTCGGGACTGTTGTTGGTATAATTAATCACCGTGGTGCCGGTAATGCGGTGTTTGGCGGTATCAAGGGTGACATTTAACTTGTAATCGGCACGATTTTGCCAGTATTTTACGCCTGCTGTTCCAGCTGCGGTGCGGTATTCATTTCCTTTGGCAGGATAAAACAACGGGGTAAACACTTTATGCTGATCGTAATTGGAAGACGCTTTCTCTTCATTTTGCGCATGGCTCTTGCTTACACAAATACATAACAGTACGGGCAAGATAATTTTATAATACTTCATCGTTAAGACGGCTTTAAATTTGTGGCACAAGATAGAAAAAAATAATTATCAGGCTATTGAGGCTAAATTGATTATACAATCCCGAATTCTTGCATCTCATTAGTGGCATGACATATTTTACAGTCGCCTAACTATCTGCATCATCAACTTATTCAACTTTTTCATACTTTTGCAGCTGATAAGGACGATACTATACCATATCTCCTCTCACTTCCCTTATTAAATGGACATATCAGTTGTTGTACCTCTTTACAATGAAGTAGAATCATTACCTGAACTAACCTCGTGGATAAGTCGTGTAATGGACGAAAACCGGTTTACTTACGAGATCGTTATGATTGACGATGGCAGCTCTGATGGCTCGTGGGAAATGATCAGAAAACTTCAAAAAAATAACCCTTTTATAAAAGGCATCAAGTTCAGGCGTAATTATGGTAAATCAGCGGCATTAAACACCGGTTTTGCAGCTGTACAGGGCGACGTGGTTATTACCATGGATGCCGATTTGCAAGACAGTCCTGATGAGATACCAGAACTTTACCGTCGCATCACCGAAGAAAAATACGATCTTGTGTCAGGCTGGAAAGCCAAACGCCATGATCCCCTAAGCAAAACTATCCCTACAAAACTTTACAACGCCGCAACCCGCCGAATGTCGGGCATAAATAACCTTCACGATTTTAACTGTGGTTTAAAAGCATACCGCAAGGCCGTAGTAAAAAATATAGAAGTGTATGGCGAAATGCACCGCTATATTCCTGTAATTGCAAAATGGGCGGGTTTTATAAGAATCGGAGAGCAAGTTGTAGAACACAGACCGAGAAAATACGGAAAAACCAAGTTCGGGATGAGTCGTTTTATTAATGGTCTTTTAGACCTGATGTCGATATTTTTTGTTGGTAAATTTGGCAAAAGGCCTATGCACTTTTTTGGTACGATGGGTGTTTTAAGTTTTTTAGCCGGTTTAATTATTACTATTTGGCTTATATCTGAAAAACTTTATAACATTGCCCATAAAATCCATATCAACAGAGACATAACCAGTAATACCTTGTTTTATATTGCACTCGTGGCTATCATATTGGGTTCGCAATTGTTTTTAACAGGTTTCGTTGCTGAGCTGGTAGCCCGGAGTGCAAGCGAACGAAATCATTACCAAATTGAAGAAACTATTTAATTTTAATTTGAAAATTTGAAGATGTGGTAGTTTGAAAATGATAAAATTAATTTTGGTAAACACGCTTCAGATATTTTCAAATCTTCAAATTGCTAATTAAAAATGTTTTTCTCCATCATCATTCCACTATATAACCGCCCGCAGGAGATCAAAGAACTGTTGGAAACTTTGACCGTTCAAACTTACAAACAGTTTGAGGTTTTGGTGATAGAGGACGGCTCGACGGAGGACGCGGCAGAAATTGTAAAAGGCTTTACGGGTAAACTGGATGTAAAATATTTTGTAAAACCCAACTCAGGTCAGGGCTTTACGCGAAATTTTGGTTTTGAACATGCAAAAGGCGATTATTTTATAGTTTTCGACTCGGACTGCCTAATACCCGAAGATTACCTACAAATTGTAAACGATTCATTAGCTAAAAACTACCTAGATGCCTACGGCGGTCCTGATGCTGCACACCCATCCTTTACCGCTATTCAAAAAGCCATTAGTTACTCCATGACGTCGCCCTTTACCACTGGTGGCATCAGAGGTAACAAAAAAGGAATCGGTCAGTTCCATCCGCGCAGTTTCAATATGGGGATATCCCGCCAGGTTTGGGAAAAAGCACAAGGGTTTATTATTACCCGTCTTGGCGAAGACATCGAATATAGCATTCGCATTCATTCCATGGGTTTTAAGATAGGACTTATACCCGAAGCCAAAGTTTATCATAAACGGCGCACCAACTTTTTAAAGTTTTACAAACAGCTCCATTTTTTTGGAAGGGCTCGTATTAATATTTATAAGTTTTTCCCGAATGAGTTAAAACTGGTACATTTTTTCCCAGCTATGTTCACGTTAAGTCTTTTATTTACAGCGTTAGCCAACCTGTTTGGATGGAAAATTGCAGAGTTGTGTAATTTTATACTGCTTTTTATCATTTTGTTAATATTTTTTCACTCATGGTTCAAAAATAAATCAGCAAAAATTGCATTTTTGAGCATCGTTGCTTCTTTCATTCAGTTAATTGCCTATGGGTTAGGGTTTATGCAGGATTTTGGTAAGCGGGTAATATTCAAAAAATCATAATGTACCATCCTTTTTCTATAACACAAACCATTTCTACTTCGTGGACGGTTTTAAAAAAGAACTTTACCACCTTAATCGTATACTCAATTGTGTCGTTGGTTTTTTACGAAGTAGCCGATTTTTTCAACAATTTCATTTTTGTGGCTGATGATAAACGCAGTAAATTTGTCATCATTTTCATTCAAATAATATTACAGGCCTACCTGGCATTAAGTTTTTACAAACTGATCCTTACGTTGATTGACAAAGAATTTTATGAATTCAGTTTTCGCGATATCTTGCCGTCGGTTAAAATGACTTTCAATTTCGTAATAATTGCATTCTTATCCGGAATTCTAATTTTTTTATTTTTATTATTAAACTTGGTATTGGAAAGATTTTTCGGAACTTCAATAATTTTTCAGATCGATAAGCTTTCAGACTATCAACTTTTGGAATTACTTATTGTGTTGTATTTAATATCGCGCTCTATATTCTGTGTTTGTTTCATTGTGGATGATGATTCCGGGCCATTTGAATCATTAAAGCGTAGTTTTGAAATTACCAGGGATAATTTTTTTAAAACGCTAAGCATTTTTCTAATTATTATTTCGATTATGATCCTGGCGTTAATACCCGTATTTCTTCTTATTAATATTTTTGGCCTTGACAACCCCGATCACAGTTATATATTTATATTGGCTTTTTTCTGCTGGTTCCTGCTCACTTTTCCTTTTATCCAGGTGATAATTATGGTTACTTATCGTAAACTTGTTTATAGTCATCTTGATGTTGACGATGATGATATAACAGAAACGGTCTAAAAATATGGGACTAAAAGCAGCATTGAGCAGGCCTTTTGCCTCGTTTATTAATTTTCGGCTAAATAAACTGCGTAAAAATGCAATTGATCTTCAGGAAAAAACTTTTGCGTATTTGATTAGTCAGGGAAAGGATACTGCCTTCGGAAGCACCCATAATTTCCTGGGAATAAAAACTTATGAAGATTTTAAAAAAAATATACCCATTGCAGATTATGAGGATTTGCGTCCCTATATCGACAGAATAAAAAATGGCGAAGAAAATATTCTCTGGCCAGGGAAACCGGCTTATCTGGCAAAAACTTCAGGTACTACATCGGGCGTAAAATATATCCCGCTTTCGAAGGAAAGTATGCCGGAACATATCAAAGCAGCCCGTAATGCCTTGTTGAGCTATATTTACGAAACGGGCAACACCGATTTTGTGGATGGCAAAATGATATTCCTGCAGGGAAGCCCGGTATTGGAAACTAAAGCAGGCATTTCAGTCGGGAGGCTATCAGGTATCGTAGCGCATCACGTACCGGCATATCTCCAAAAAAACCGTCTTCCCAGTTATGACGTAAATTGCATTGACGACTGGGAACAAAAAGTTGATGCGATAGTAGCCGAAACCAAAAATCAGGATATGCGCCTTATTTCGGGCATACCACCCTGGTGCCAAATGTATTTCGACAGACTTTCAGCTGTTTGCGGTGGTAAAAAAATAAATGATATATTTCCTGATTTTAAGCTGTATGTTCATGGCGGGGTAAATTACGAACCTTACCGCGCACGAATGGAGGAAAGCATCGGTTTCGAAATTGATTCAATAGAAACCTACCCGGCGTCGGAAGGGTTTATTGCTTTCCAGGATAGGCAAAAAGAAAGGGGATTGCTGTTGATGGTTGATTCTGGGATATTTTATGAGTTTATTCCGGCCGAAGAGTTCTTTAACGAACATCCCACACGAATTAGCATTAAAGATATAGAGCTTGAAAGAAATTATGCGCTGATATTAAACACAAGCGCAGGTTTATGGGGTTATAGTTTAGGTGATACGGTTAAATTTGTATCGAAAAACCCTTATAAAATTGTGGTCACCGGCAGAATAAAACATTATATTTCGGCTTTTGGTGAACATGTGATAGGTGAAGAGGTAGAACAGGCGTTACTTAGTGTTGCAAACCAGGAAGGGGTTGACATTGTTGAGTTCACTGTAGCGCCGCAGGTTAATCCGCCGAAAGGAGAATTACCATTTCACGAGTGGTTTATAGAGTTTGGAAAAGAACCGGAAGATTTGAAAGAATTTGCCTTAAAAGTAGATAAAGCACTTCGAAAGAAAAATATTTACTATTTTGACCTGATTGAAGGTAACATTTTACAACCTTTGGTTATCCAAAGCTTGAAAAAGGATGCCTTCATCAATTACATGCGAGCAGAGGGCAAACTTGGCGGACAAAATAAGGTACCACGGTTAGCCAACGATAGAAAGATAGCGGGAGAGCTGGGGAAATATAATGTCTGAACCAGGATTTTTAAGATTAAAAGATTATCGGATTGTTAACTGCATAATCACCCGCAATCTCCAAATCCTAAAAATCCGGTTCAGACAAAAGATGCAATAGATAGATTTCTAAAAAAACACAATTGGATAACATAAAAAAGAACATCGCCATTCTTGGCTCAACCGGGAGTGTTGGAACGCAAACACTGGAAGTAATAAGGGGAAATGAAAACTTATTCGGCGTGTTTATGCTTACCGCGCTCTCCAATGCCGACTTGCTTATTCAACAGGCCCTTGAGTTCCTACCCGAATATGTAATTATCTGCGACAACAGTAAATACAAATACACAAAAGAAGCGCTTGCAAATTCCCCCGTAAAGGTTTTGGCCGGGATTGATGCTGTTAATGATACTGTTACTCATCCTGATATCGATATTGTTGTAACCGCTATGGTTGGCTTTGCAGGACTTGAACCAACTATTGCGGCTATAAAAGCTGGTAAAGACATTGCACTTGCCAATAAAGAAACATTGGTTGTCGCCGGTGAATTAATTACCGGTCTGGCCAAAAAACATAAAGTCAGAATATTACCGGTCGACTCTGAGCATTCGGCTATTTTTCAATGTCTGGTGGGTGAAGAAGGGGGTTCGGTTGAAAAAATTATCCTTACTGCTTCAGGCGGTCCCTTTAGAGGTAAAACGCTTGATTTTTTAGCCGGCGTTACGCGGGATGACGCTTTGAAACATCCAAACTGGGTAATGGGTGCCAAAATTACGATCGATTGCGCTTCATTAATGAACAAGGGTTTGGAAGTTATAGAAGCTAAATGGTTGTTTGACCTGGCTGCTGATGAGATAGAAGTAATTGTACATCCGCAATCAATTATCCATTCAATGGTACAGTTTAAAGATGGTTCTATCAAAGCGCAAATGGGGGTGCCTGATATGAAGCTTCCAATTCAATACGCCCTTGCTTATCCGGCAAGAATAAAAAACAATTTTAAACGGTTTGACTTTGTAAATTATCCGGAACTGACATTTGAAAAGCCGGATACAACAACTTTTCCCAACCTGGCTTTGGCATTCGAGGCATTAAAACAAGGAGGCAACATGCCTTGTATTATCAATGCTGCCAATGAGATTGCCGTTGCAGGTTTTTTAAACAAAAACGTAAGCTTTTTAGCTATGAGTTTAATTATCGAACAATGTATGCAACAAATTACGTATAACGGCAGTCCTGTTTTAGACGACTACTTGAATACTGATAAAGAAACACGCATCTTTGCACAAAATTTAATACAAAAAATGCCGTTAAAGGCATTACAATTTTAACATAAATAACGAATGAGTATAGTGATCATGGTTGGCCAGTTAATCCTGGGCCTTTCAATTTTAGTAATTCTGCACGAACTTGGACATTTTTTAGCCGCGCGGGCCTTCGGGATTAAAGTCGAAAAATTTTATCTTTTTTTTGATGCCTGGAACATCAGCCTGTTTAAATTTAACTATAAAGGTGTTGAATATGGTATAGGGTGGCTGCCTTTAGGTGGCTATGTAAAAATAGCCGGTATGATTGATGAGTCAATGGATACCGAGCAACTTGCCGGGCCGCCGCAACCCTGGGAGTTCCGTTCAAAACCGGCATGGCAGCGTTTAATCGTAATGTTAGGAGGTATCACCGTAAATATTATCCTTGGGATATTTATATTCTGGATGCTTACCATTCGTTATGGTGAAACGTATATACCAAATTCCGAAATTAAATATGGCATTGTACCCGGTAAGATCGGTCAAAAAATTGGCCTGCAGATAGGTGATAAAATTACCGCTGTAAACGGACAGCCGGTTTTACGTTATGAGGAGCTAACCAGCACAAAAGTAATACTGGGCAATACTGTACTTACTGTTCAGCGCGGCGATCAGGTAGTTTATGTTAAAGTACCCGGTAATTTGATAAATGATCTTTCGGACTATGGAATTGAACAATTCATCAGCAGGCTGCCCCGTAATAAATTTTCGGTTGAGGCAGTTGAACCCAATAGCAGCGCACAGAAAATTGGCCTGCAAAAGGGTGATAGTATTGTAGGCGTAAACTCACAGAGAATTGCATTTTTTGATCAGCTGCAAACGGAATTTCAGCAAAATAAAAACAAACAGGTGCAAATAACCATTAAACGTGGTGATGCTGAGTTTACTAAGAATGCCCAAATTGATAAAGATGGAGTTTTAGGATTTGTTCCCAAAAACGACCTTCCCACTGAAAAGAAATTAACTTTCGGCTTTTTTGGTTCGTTACCTGTAGGAGCGACAAAAGCATGGGGAACTTTTACCGACAATGCAAAAGGCTTAGGAAAAGTGTTTAAGGGTGAGGTTAAGTTTAACAAGGCTGTAAGTGGTCCTGTGGCGATAGCGACCATGTTTGGTACTCATATAGACTGGATCCGTTTCTGGAGCCTGGTTGGCTTTTTATCAATGGTATTGGCATTAACAAACTTACTACCTATACCTGCGCTTGATGGTGGTCACGCATTGTTTTTAATAATTGAAATGATCAAAGGCAAGCCGCTTAGCGATAAATTTTTAGAACGTGCCCAGATAGTTGGCTTCGTGATATTAGTAACCCTGATGGTATTCGTATTTGGCAATGATATTGTAAAGCAGGTGATAAAGAAATAGGCACATTTTCCTGATATAACAAGAAAGGCCCCAGTTATCCGGGGCCTTTCTTGTATCAAGATATTTTAAAACTTAAACTGCTGGATCCTGGTATTGCGTTGACTCATTTTCAATATCAGTAATAGAACGCTCCTTTTTAAAAATTGCAGCACCTATTAAAGCTACTATCGCCCCTAAAATAGCTGATCCAACCGCCGCGCCAAACGCGCCAATTATTGGGCCATATTTTTTTCCGATCTCCATTGCCTTATCGATTTGTTCTTGCGATAAACCTTGCTGGGCCATCTTTCCTTGCTGATCGGTCATAGACTGTTCTAAAACCTGCGGGCTTAAAAACGCCAGGTATATATAAATAAAAACAGCTAGTAATAAGCCCGAAAAGACTGCATACCTGAAACCGGCGGAAAAACCTTCTCCAAATGTAAGATAGCCGCCAAGCTGATCCCGGTATTCTTTTTGTGTTAACAACAAAAAGGCTATAAAAGGGATGTATCCCAAAAATTTAAACGCGGAATTTTGATCGATATTTAAAAGTTGAAATGCGTAAGTAATTACTATCGAGGTTACGACATAAATAATAGCCCATTTCGATGCTATTTTGGTAGGGTTTTGTAGTGAATTTTCCATTTATAAGATTTAAGTTTATTTAAAGTTAGTTAATATCCCCAGCACGGCCATGTCAAATTCTTTGTTTAAAGCGTTTTCAGCAATTTCGCTTTTTGATTCTTCAGAAGGACTTACATTGTGAAAAAAGCACATTATCGGGTAAAACAATTCTTTCAACTCAGAATCTTCCGATAATCCTTCAGCCACTTTGCCAATCTCTTCTATAGTGCTCTCCATTAGTATCTGATTTTCAATCACGGGTTCGTAAATATTGTATTCGTCCTGAAATTCGTCCTCATCTACCAACAAAAACTCCTTCAAATAATCATCCAACTCCGGCGTGATGTCTTCTTCCTCGCACTCATTTAAATACAGCAGAAGATTCAGTAATTCTGTTCCCCTGTCAAGTGTTTCTTCTTCAATCTCTTCCCATTCAGGACTATCAAGGTAATCTTCTTCCAGTTTTTTAACATCGGCGCTAAAGAAATTGACCATCAGCAGATCAAAAAACACTTCGCGCAGTTCTTCCAGTTTTGGATAATCATCAAATATTTCATCAAGCAGGTCAACTTTTGTTAAAAAATCTTCTTCTGATGCAAATGCCTCCTTAAATACACCTATGAAGGGTGTGGCGTTAAAGGCACTGTATTTTGAAAAAGCCTCCAATGCCGCCTTAGCGGCCGAGTCTACTTTTGAGTCAATCATGGTAAAAGTTTATTTATAAAGGTAGTTATTATTTAAGGTTAACAATATTTTCCCCTTTAAATTTTGCGCTAAAAAAGGAGAATTGTAAGACTTAGAGCGGTTGTTTTTACGGGTATATTCCCATTCAGCGCCCGGATCAAAAAGCACCATATTTGCCGGCTGACCTTCGGCTACTACCGGAACTGCTACATTTAATATTTCCCGTGGGTTTACTGCAAGTTTCTTTATAATCAGATTCAAATCCATGCCGGTCATCAGAACCAGCGAAAACATGGTTTGCAAACCAATCATACCATATTCGGCCACTTCAAATTCCACGTCTTTAAACTCCACCTCCTGTGGGGTGTGTTGTGACACTATGGCATCAATGGTGCCATCAATCAATCCCGCTATCAGGGCATCCACATCATCCTGTGTTCTGAGCGGCGGTTTAACCTTATACAAACTATCGAAGTTTATGAGCGCTTCATCTGTTAAAACAAGATGGTAAGCAGCTACGTCGCAAGTCACTTCTAATCCTTTTCTCTTAGCTTCTCTTATCAATTCGACCGAACGGGTAGTTGAAATGGTACTGAAGTGTATTTTTGAGCCGGTATACTCGGCAAGATAAAGATCCCTGGCAATCATCAGCTCCTCGGCAAGCGATGGAATACCCTTCATCCCGAGCAGTGTGCTTATTTCACCTTCATTTACCTTGGCCTTTCCGGCAATAGCGGTGTCTTCTGGATAGGAGAACACCAGCCCGTCAAATCCCTGCGTGTAAAGCAGTGCCCGTTCCATCAGCCCGGCATCCTGCACAGGTCTGTTGCCGTCGGTAAAGGCTTTGGCGCCACTCAGGTACATATCATACATTTCGGCAAGGTCCTTACCTTCCCGCTTGTGTGAGATAGTACCTAAAGGGTACACATCAACCAGATTTTTTTTGGCTCTGTTAAGTAAATATTCTATTTCTGCTTTTGAGTGTACCGGGGGAATCGTATTTGGCATCAGAGCCACTCCGGTGAAACCGCCCGCTGCAGCAGCTTTGGTACCAGTGTAAATATCCTCTTTGGTTTCAAGGCCCAGCTCACCAATATTACAATTCAGGTCGAAGAAACCAGGTGCAACATATTTGCCCTCTCCTTCAACAATTTCCACGTCCGATTCAATATCATCCCCAATCCTTGTGATAACTCCTTTCTCAATCAAAATATCAACTACCTGGTTATTAAAAGACGAGTTAGGGTCAATAACAGTGGCGGATTTAATAAGCAAATTCATTAGCGCTGCTTTAAGGGTGGGTTTGTATCCATTTAAACAGGTTGCGAAATTCGTTGCTTGTCGGTCTTAAAATACCTGATAAGCACTATTTCGACAGCCAGAAAAATTAATGCCAAAATTATACAAAGTTTCCATAATTGTATGCCGAAATTTGTTTCAGTTACGGCACTCTTCAACGAACCTTTGCCAGTCTGTAAAACAGCAGATGCCTGGGGTATCAAATTGCTGAGTTCGTTGTGGTTAAAATAAGTAAGATCCGATTCGCTTCGGCTGTCGTTAAACGCGAGGACGGCCGCCGTGCTGTCTTGTTTCTTCAGGTCGTACAATCCGGTCTCCTGTAACTCATCTGCCATATAAAGCAGCGTGCTTCCCTCCTGTTGTTTAGTATCCGGAATAATTATCTGCCCCGGTTTAATCAATTTCAACAGTTGTTTTTCAGAGGTTTGAACGGGCGGTATTTCAATGCTTTCATCCCGTCCCAAAGTGTAAAATAACGGCTGGTCATGTCCACTAAGTAGTGCTAATCTGAACATTACGGGTACAAAAAGCGCATGCCGTGGCAGATTGCTAAAATCTTCATCCAAAGGCACCGTCGACAAATAAACCTTGCCCCTGCCGCTTTTATACCCCGCCCAGAATGTTTTCCCTCCCGGTAAAGTCATTAAGTTTTCGGCCCTGTTGCTATAAGATGAATTTAGTTCGTAATATTTTTTAACAACCGGCAAATCGGGGTTTTGCGGGAAATTCTCGAAAATATTTTTAAATACCTGGTTTTGCAAATTGATGGAGGTTACTTTAGTGTTTTCTGTCTGCAGTTTCTCGGGGTATGCTGCATTCATCGACTGTAACAAGGAGTGATAACTATTTAAATCAGCGTCGGCCGACGGAAAAACGAGCAACGTTCCACCCTTATTCACATAAGTTTTAAGCTGTTGCGATAGCCCGGTTGAAATAGCCTTTACGTCGCTCAAAATAATTAACGAATAAGTCCCCAGGGACACATAATCAACATTGCCATCAGGTACACGTTTAGCCTGAAAAAAAGGATCGGCGGCAAATACGGCCTTTAAATAAGGATTCGCTGTTCCATCGTCGACAATCAAAACCGGCAATTGATCTTTTACATTAAAAGAGAAATAAAACTGGTTATCAAAAGTTACGGGGTTATCCTGTAAAGTAATAGTTGCGCGTTGCCACCCTGGTTTCAGCCCCGAAAATGTAAGGGTATCATATTGTACCGAGCGGGAATTTATCGTAAAGCTGCCTAAAGCTTTTTGCTCGCCGTTTATCACCAATTTCAGCGGTACTTTTTCCGATTTCTCATCGGCGTAGTTATGCAGCCGCACTACCAGCTTTTCGCTTTCACCCGGCCGGTGAATAGCGCTTAACAGCGCCACGGAATCTACGGCTACATTTGGTAACGAGCTGGCTTTAAGCTGCACCAGGTTTAGCTTAAGCCCGGCATTGGTTTTTATGGGTTGTGCTGTCCCCATATTTTTTTGAAGATCAGATATGATGTAAATAGACCTTACTCCATCTATATGCATATCCAGCAAACTTTGTTGCCGGGCAATAATCTGTTGCAAGCTGCGACTCTGCGGACTTATCTTAACAGCGCCAACAGCATCATTAAATTCATCCCGACTTACCAGTCGCTGGTGTTTACCTTCAAAATCCTGGGTAAGCAGCTGAAACCTGTCATTTATGCTATAAGCCGATGCAATTTCCTTGGCCCGGCGCTTTGCCTCATCCAACAATGAACCATCACTGTTAAGGGTTTCCATGGAGTATGAATTATCAATAAATATACTTACGATATGTTGCTTGCCTACGTTTGCGGCATTCTGTCCCGGGATATAAGGCTTTGCAAAGGCAAATATTAAAAATGTAAGCGCCAGCATTCTCGCCGCCAATATTAAACGCTCTTTTAAATTCTTTAACGATGACTGCTGTTCCTGGATATCTTTCAGAAACTGCACATTACTGAAATATACTTTGTGATACCGCCGGAAATTAAATAAATGGATGAGCAATGGAATTACCAGCGAAACGAGCGCAAACAAGAAGGCGGGATATAAGAAGCGCATTTAATGTACAAATTTTAGGTGCAAATTTCCGATGTGCCCCTTATGTAGAGGATGCCAATTTCGGATGTGCAGATTGTTTTTTAACTATAAACGTTTAAACTTTTCGAATCATCTAAATCTAAAACAAAAAACCGTTCCCTGGTATTATTCCATAAATAAATTTAATGGTTAACTGGCATATCGGTTGTTCTGGATTTCATTATAGCGATTGGAAAGGATTGTTTTATCCCGAAAAGCTGCCTCAGCGCAAATGGTTTGAATTTTATTGCGAACACTTTACTACCCTGGAACTGAATGTGACTTTTTACCGTTTTCCGCAATTATCATTTTTGCAGACCTGGTATCAAAAAAGCCCGGCAGATTTCAGATTTGCCGTGAAGGCACCAAGGGCAATTACCCATTACAAGAAGTTTAATGACAGTCATGATCTGATCATCAGCTTTTACGAAACTATTAACGATGGTTTAAGGGAAAAACTTGGGCCGGTGTTATTCCAGCTGCCGCCAGGCTTCAATTTTACGTTGGAAAGGCTCGAACGGATAATTGATAATTTAAACCCTCTATTTAAAAATGTGCTGGAACTGCGTCACGTAAGCTGGTGGCGGGATGATGTATATGAAATGCTGGCAAAGCACAATATTACCTTTTGCGGTATGAGCCATCCAACTTTACCTGATGATGTAATTCAAAACAATGAAAGGGTTTATTACCGTTTTCACGGAGTACCGGATTTATACAGATCGCCCTACTCCTCTGAATTTTTGCAAAGTGTGGTAAACAGTATTGAGCATAACAAAAACGCAAAGGAAGCCTGGTGTTATTTCAATAATGATTTTTATGCAGTTGCTATTGCTAATGCAAAGGAAATGCTGGAGATGGTTCACCAGATGCCTGGTTGACCGGAGATTGAGAATCTGGAAAATATAAAAAGCCATCTCCTTCATTGGAAGGAGATGGCTAAATACTGTTTATGCCTTTGAATAAACGCACCGCATGGGAACGCTTCGCGACATTATAAATTTCAGGAAATTGAAAACAAATCAGGCGTATGCCTTATTTTCGAAATTAGCTTTTATAATTTTATCGGAAATTTTCAGGTTCTTTCCGCTTTTTTTAAGTTCCTCTGAAGAAACTCCATATGTTTTAAGCCAATAATTATCTTCGTAATTTTCCTGAATTGTAACTTCTTCCTTTTTAGGGTCTGCGGCTTTTATTTGATTGCTCATAGTTAGTTAGTTTTAATGTATTAACAAATCAGTGACAGCAAAGTTATCCCTAAATAATTAAGTTACGGTTATCGTTATGTTAAATTAATGTTACCAAGCTTTGACATAAAGACACTTCAATTTATAAATAGTTGAATATCAATAACTTTTAATAGATATCCACATAATGTCCATTTGATCTGTGGAAAAAATGATTTAATTATGTTGTAACACGCAATTGATATAATCTTAACGTTAAATAAAAAGCGTTTAGTAAAAAGTTAAGGATGACTATTAGATATCAGAAAAATCATGACAACAACACCGGCAACCAAAATTAAAACAGCTACCGGGGTAGCAAGTGTATACGATGGATTAAAGGCCTATCGGAAGTTGGAAAAAATAATACTACGAAATAATAAACTTTATTAAAACATAAATGTGAATCCGGTGTATAATATATCAAATATCAACGGATAACCTTTTCATTTAAATATCTGATTTTTTATGGTATCCATACTTCAGAAATATTATGCATTCTACCTGAAATGCATTTTTCTACAGTCGCCTGTAAGGATTGATGCTTTCGCCACCATTATGAAAACGCAAAAACCGATGGCTGTTTTGGCGATAGACGAACTAAGGAACAATGGATATGTAATACTTGAAGACGATTTAATAAAATTAACTCCCAAAGGGTTGGCTTATTTGGTGAGCAATAATTTAATAAGCGTCGCACAACAGGAAAGAGCCACCGGCGTTGAAAACGTAACTGTTGATGCTGAAAAAAGAACACCAACCTTCAGGATAAAAACGCCCAGGATTAAGTTAAAGATGCCCGTTATCAATCTAAAGATGCCCGCAACGCTAAAGATGCCTGCTGTAAAACTAAAGATGCCCGCTCTTAACCTGAGAATACCCACTATCAGGATAAAAACGCCGGCCATGGGAATAAAGAACTCTGCCATCGCTATAATTAACGATAAAAGGCCGGAAACTTTAGCATGGATTGTCGGAATACTATGCATTGCAGTTGTGATAGGGTTAATTTTGGCCGGTTAAAGTTTTAATACTACTAGCATTCAGGCTGTCTTTCCTGGTTCTTGATTCTTTGCTCCTGGTTCTTTTACTATGATTCTTTTCACCCAATTCCCTCACACCGGATCATTATGATATATTTGGCATTTTTTAAATGCCTGTGAACCCAACTCCAAGTAAAAATCCGGTACGACGTATTCTTATAGCCAGCCTGATCGGTACAACCATTGAATTTTTTGATTTCTACATTTATGCAACCGCTGCGGTGCTCGTGTTTCCGAAATTATTTTTCCCAACTGCCGACCCGGCTTCAGCTACACTGCAGTCGTTAGCCACATTTGCGCTGGCCTTTTTTGCCCGGCCATTAGGTGCCGCACTCTTCGGGCATTTTGGTGACCGTAAAGGTCGTAAAGCCACGCTGGTGGCGGCCCTGATGACAATGGGGCCTTCAACTGTGGCAATCGGTTTACTGCCGGGTTATCAATCTATCGGCATAGCTGCGCCGATTCTTTTAGCATTATTCCGCTTCGGGCAAGGTTTGGGCCTTGGCGGCGAATGGGGCGGTGCCGTTTTACTGGCCACAGAAAACGCCCCTCCGGGCAAAAAGGCCTGGTACGGTATGTTTCCGCAGCTAGGTGCACCCATCGGTTTTTTAATTTCGAGCGGCACATTTTTTCTGTTAAGCAAGACCATGACCGACGACCAGTTTCTAAGTTTCGGCTGGCGTATACCATTTATTGCCAGTGCGCTGCTGGTTTGGGTGGGATTGTACGTACGCTTAAAGATTACCGAAACACCAGATTTCGTAAAGATCATTGAAAATAATGAGCGTGTTAAAATACCTGTCATCAATGTATTTGTGAAACATACAAGGGCCATTGTTTTAGGTACGGTGGCTACTATCACAACTTTTCTGCTATTTTATCTCATGACGGTATTTACGTTAAGCTGGGGTACCTCGGCCCTGCATTATTCGCGCACAAGCTTCCTGATTGCTCAAATGATATCCGTAATATTCTTCGGTTTAGGTATCCCAATATCATCTGTCTTGGCCGACCGTTATGGACGGGCAAACATGTTGATCTTCGCCACAGTCGGTATTATCTTGTTTGGCCTGTTTTTTTCGCCCTTATTCAGTACCGGCAGTTGGGCAATTACCGTAGGCTTCCTGGTGCTCGGCATGTTTTTAATGGGACTCACCTACGGACCGTTGGGCACTGCTCTGGCGGGCATTTTCCCTGCCTCTGTACGTTATACTGGAGCGTCGTTGTCCTTTACCATTGCTGGCATATTGGGTGCCTCGCTCACCCCCGCCCTGGCCACCATGCTGGCCCTAGATTACGGCCTTAATTATGTAGGCTATTACCTGTCATTTGCTGCAGCGATTACTTTGCTGGCATTGCTGGCTGTAAGAAGATCGATGAATGAGTAAGGTTGGGTATAAAATAATTTTTCAAAATCGCAAAGACATTTAAATTGATAATGAACACCTTACGATTTGTCATTGCGAGGCACGAAGCAATCTCGTCGACCTGCGTTAGCGCCAGTGCATTTACGCCACTACATAGCTAAGAGATTGCTTCGTACCTCGCAATGACAGGTTTTATATAATTAATAATCGCTGGGAATAATTTTAACATTTGCAAAAATGCCTGTCCCGTTAAGTACCAAGACTTTGCTCTTATCAATATTTACTGTGTTTCTCCGTTTGTCATCTACCACAACAAACGCATTTGAAACGTCAGTAACAACATGCCAGTCGTCCGGCACCCTGATTCGTACTTCGCTACAGAACTGGGTCATATAAATAACCACCAGCCCGTTAATATCAGCCCGACTGAAATCAAGGCTGGTGCGGCCAAACACATTGGTTATGGTTCCTCCCCTAAAATTCTTCGAAAGGATGGATTTTTTTACCTCGCCAAAAAAGACGGTCGTACTAACAACATCATCCGGATGGGTTAGTGGTTGTGATGTATCTAACATGATATTGAGATTTAATATTTAAACCAAAACTATGTTAACTAAGCATTTACGAAAACAGAAAGTTGGCGGTATGCTGAAAGATGTCGGCAGACAATAGTGTTTATTCGGTAAAGCCGCATTCTGGCAGCCGGGAACATGAATACACCGCTTTTTGGATTCAAGCGTCATATCGCAGCAATTCGGAAGGCAATAAAATTTCTGAAACAAAGTTATTAACTATGAAGAAAATTTATTAACAGTAATATCCCATGATCGGATAAAATCATCGGGCAGCCTGTTTATTTAAATAATCATAGTTTTTTATTTATGCACAGGAAATACTATTAGTTTTATTTAAGGAATATTTTTTTTCAGCCTTCTGTGAAAATCGACGTTCTCGCCAGGAATATAAGAACACAAAAAATAGTTATTATCCCTACAATAAATGAACTCAGGGACAGAGACTATATTGTAGTTGAAAATGACTCCTTAAACTTAACGCCCAAAGGATTAGCCTATTTAATGCGCAAAAATTTAATCAGTGCAGATGACTACGAACGCGCTGCGACTATCGAACACAGAATACCTTTTATTGCGATAGGCAAAAATGTACTGTTTAAAATTTTAGCATGGGTTATTGCCATTACATGTGCAGCGATTATGATAGAATTAGTTTTTTTTCACCATGCAAAATTTTTAATCCCTTTCCTGGGGTTTTGAATTTATTGAGCGCTTTTTGTTAGTAGGGATCAGTTTTAAATGGTGGTTGCTTGTTTATCTATAAACCTGCAGTCTATTTCAACTCTTTATCAATCTCCTGCATTATCTCATCTATTTTATCGATGCCTGTGCCATAGGCTTTAATGTTATCGCTTAGCTGCGCCTCCTGGTCCATTAGCATGCGCATTTTTGATGTGCGTAAAATTTCCTGCCAGTTTAACCCCTGGCCTTTATCATCAAGCTGCAGCCGGTCTTCAACAAAGGGCGTTACATAGGTTTCACGCAGTGAGTTAAAACGCTGATTTTTTAGGATGATCTGAGGAAATACCTTCTGGTACAAATCAGTTATGTTTTTTAGCAACTCACGGTTTTCAATAATATCAAGCCGACCGCTGCCTTTTAATGCCTCGTAGCCGCCGATCCTTGGGTTTATTTGAGCGCTGCCAAAAAATGCCCAGCGGTATTTGGTTAGGCTATCCTTGCTTAAAGGTAAACCCTCTCCCACTTTCCTAAAGTAATTAACACCTTGTAAAACCTGCGTAAAACCGGCCCTGTCGGCAGTCATTTCAGTTTTGTCGTCCTGCAGGTCTTTTTTCAGGGATGTCAAAAATCCCCTTTCTTCCTTACCGTCTTTTTGCCGCTCGCTCCAGTTGTGAAACCAGATAGAGATACTCACCGCAAAAACGATAATCACAATCTCGAGCAGTATTTCTCTTGCCTTATGTTTCCAGTTCATACCGGGAGCTTTCAAAGTGTCGTAAACTGCCTTGGTATGCTTCTTTATAATTTCATCTTCAGCCATTTGGGTTAATCGGATGGTTTTGTTTTTTAAAGGTAATAGTTGGGTGGGATAAAATGAAACGGATAAAATTATATCGCCCACCTATCCCGTCATGACTGGGAACAACCAGTCTCGTCATGGCGAGGAACGAAGCCACCTTTATATTATACCGATCAACTAGACGTCGGCTGTTTCGGAGCGTAAAGCCTCCGACTAATAAACGGGTCCGTTGATTTGCGTCCGTAGAGGTGGCTTCGTTCCTCGCCATGACGTCGGGGGTTGAACCTGCTTTAAAACCCCACCCCCACAGTCTTAGTCTTTACCCGGCAAAGTTTACTGCTAGCGGTGATGTACAGGGTTGAACCATCGTCGCCCCAGTTGCAGTTTACTAGCTGATTTTATTTTTCGTTCAATTAATGATCGGCCCGCTCATAGCCGCCATAGCCGTTAACCTAAGGATTAAAGATGTCGAAAACTATGTCAAATGCCGGCTTTTTTCCTTTTTTGGGTTCTAGGAGTAGGTTTTTGATAATTGGAAAGATGAATATTTCGCACCAGTTTTTG
>DASYEP010000115.1:0-73156 GCA_036498965.1 Mucilaginibacter sp. | reverse complement strand
GCGGCTTAAAAGCCCTTTTTTCCTCATTTTGACCCGGAAACTGATTCTTGTCAATGCCCGGAAGATACATCACCTAATTAACCACAATAAATCATAAAATAAAAAGACCGTACCATTTGATTTATGATACGGCCTCTTTTTAGGTAGACGGAACGGGACAGATCCCGAATTAATTATTTATTCATTTTCATAAAAGGATTATGGGGCAGTTAACTTAATATTTAGTGTATTATCCTTCGGAGGAAGGTCAGTCCACAGCGTCATGAGGGCCTGGTATCCAATCGGCGATATTTGAGCGAATGCATTTACCCTTGCTTGTTCTTCCGGGGATATTTTTTCATCACCGTCTTTGTGTGCTATAAATGCATTTCTGAATGTGGGAGCCGAAGAAACTGCAACTGATGGCGTAAACAGGAATGGTGGTTGAGTTAACCTGTAGCTAAATATGCCATCAAGACGAGTAGAAAAAAAGATATTTGAATAAGTGACAAAGTCAAGCCCGCCTGGAATATCGGCTGAGATAGATGTAATATACTTAGTCGTAACGTCAAGTTCCTTTTTCTTTACATTTAGGTCCACAATCCTGTAACATACGGGTGTATGGATAAGAGCACCCGTTTCTATATCATATAATCTCGTGCTGCCGTCGCCGCGTAAAGCGATGTCATTTGCATGGTAGTGCCCCGTAAATATTATATTCATTCCCCATGCCCTTAATGTGTCAGCGTTAGCCTGCCAGTTATCTGTCACGTAGTCAGGATCAAGTACACTTTGACCTGCATAGTGCTCGATCATGTTGTGATGCATTAAACCCAAAACCACGATATTGTTTCGCTTTGCGATTTTCATTTGGGCTTGTATCCATTGCATTGTTTTAGACGTGATATTTCCGGCAGTAACATCGCTGTCGGGTTTATTTTCATTGTATTTACAATCGTCGATGCCAAGTATCCATAAACCAGGGCCAGGCTGCGAGATATAACTCAAGGAATTCGGATCTCTGGATATAGCCCCCGAAAAACCAAAGTTAGAATAGATTTGCCGGAACTCTTCTGCACTAACTGAAGCAATCGGGTACGCGTTATCCCCTTCGTATCTATTAGCAAAAGGATTATTAATATCATGATTACCCGGTACTACAAATACCTGCATATGTTCGTCTTCAAGTTCCTGAAATAAATTGGCTACGGCTAAATGACTGATCTTTTCCCCGTCTTTGGTAATATCTCCTGCAACCAACACGATATCAGGATGCTCGGCTTTGAGTTTTTCTATTACTTCCCTAAAAATGGGATCGCCATATGGAATCATTTTTGGATCTCTGCTCATATAGTCCATCAATGCCTTCCCCGTCGCCGCTCCACTTTTAAGCAATGAAGGATCAAGGTAATGAATGTCGGTAATTACAGCAATTTTTAAGTGTTCCCCTGATGATGACGTTATCCTATCTTTTTTGCAAGACGAAATAATAAACATCAGCGAAAGAATGCATAAAGCATTTCGTAAAAAGTATTGCTCATACTTTTTTCTAGTCTTGGAGTCCATTTTGAAAAAGTTTTAAGTTTTACCTACTCTATTTATCAGGTTTTCGGTTATCCTGTTGTAAATATTTACAGATCAAACTTAGAACTACCCAATCGCGGTTAAAAATTGATAATTGCGAGGTATTGGACTTTTTAAGCAATAATTACCAGGCTGACACACTTTAACAATTTATTGTATTAGTATTTGCAAATTATGACGATACGATGCAGCCCGGAATTGAATTTTACCAAAACATTTTTTTGATTAGCGATTTTTGCCAATAATAATTTGTGCTATATGATTTTGGAAGCAATAGTACAGGCAATGTAGTGGAAGTGATAATACAGTTCCGGGTGTCTATACTCGCATGAAGGAGGAAGTAAATAAACAAAAAAGCCTCAAATCTTTCGACTTAAGACTTTAGATCTTCTCTATGGACGAGAATAGGACAATCTCGATTTTTTTGACGAATTATAGAGCTTTAATAAACGACCATATAAAGTGTAGAAGAAATCAAAGAGCTACTTGTTCGATGTCACAGACTCGAAAAGCGGAGTTTGAAAATTTGACCTTAGACCCCGAATTATAGCCCTTTTACAATCGCCAGCGACTTTTCAACATGATCGGTAGGTGAAATATGATCGGTATTTGATGAAAACACGGCTACAATTTTGCCGCCCTTATCGATAACATAAGTGGTTCGCGGTATGAAGCCGTGATTAAGGTCCTGGCCGAGTAAGTCTTTAGCTCCGAGATGTGGAGCTCCCATTGTCAGGCCGTATGTTGCTGCAATTTTTCCGTCAGCGTCCGAAGCGACCGGGAACTTGCCTGCGCAGTACTGGGGATCCGAGGAGAATTTATTCAACCGCTGAATATCGTCTGCGGATACACCAATAATGGTAGCTCCCGCCGCTGTAAATTTATCCTTTAGTTCAGCGAAAGCGTGTGCTTCCGCATCACAGCCGCCGGTATAGGCAGAAGGGTAAAAATAAACCACAACGGGCCCTGTGGCGAGAGCTTTTTTTAATGAAAAATCAAACTCACTGCCGGCCAGGCTGGCCTTGGCTGTAAATACAGGCGCTGCATCTCCTTTTGACAACATTGCCGATTGGGCAAAGCCAGATCGGATCACCAGGAGTGACAAGCCGAAAATTAAAAAGGATAAGCAATAATATTTCTTGAACATGGTGTATTGGTTTGACTAATTAACGAATGGTGTTATCATCAAATTTACAATAGTTTGCAGAATATCAACTCATATGTCATCAAAATTTTACTGTGGCTGCCATCCACGGACAACTGCTTGTGCCAAAGTGACTTTTTAAAGGGAGTGAAAATCCCGCACGTGCGGAAAACCTACGTCTGTCAGCTGACGGATATCAGCCAAACGATCTGAAACTGCTCCAAAACAAAAAAGTCTCAAGACTTTCGACTTGAGGCTTTCTGTTTTAAAAGGTAGCGGGAGCAGGACAAAACTCGAACCGCTTTTTGGAAGATTTGAAACGTTTAGCAAATATTTCGTTGTAGTCTTATTTTCAATCCTTTTCAAATAATGGATTTATAGTAAATTAAATGATTATTCGAAATCACTATTTTATATTAAGTAAAAATTAGCGCATTTTTTGGTTCGAGCCACAAGACAAACTTTTAGTACATCAAAACTCTCCCGCCCAATCATCGTCGCTATTTTCTCCAACAAAAATGCGGTAGCAAATCCACGCCATCATAACTACAGCCAAAGTTTGCTTTAATTCCTGGGAAATTTGATGTGTAGGATTAAACAGCCATGAATAGGTGCTGCAAATCAATAAACACACCAATAAAACATCCAAAACGAACTCCCATAGCAATTTTGTTTTCATCATTAAAGTTCTTTTAAAGTTTTCAAGCGAAATATTTCTCTTGTTATAAGTTTAACGTTATGACTTAACTCGTCCAGTGTACAGCAAATGGTATTGATTTTTTCCGGAAATTCATCAGTGGTTTCCATTAGGTCAATATGCAATAATAATGGATCATCTATATCTACGCTGCCTTTGAATTGAGCAAAAAGGGCAGTCGCTGACTCCTTGTGATCTCCTAAAAAGTATTGTCCATAAATTTCGAATCCGCGCAGTGTTTTAAGACTAAGCAGGATATAAAATGTTGTTTCCATACCATTAATAGAAAGAAGGCTCCGGAAGGAGCCTTTTTCAATGTTGATTTAATTATTTGATCTCAATTTGCCTGCTAACCAATTTAGCTTCTTCTTTTTTGGCAATATCAACTTTTAATATACCATCGATATAAGTGGCCACGATGCGGTTGTCATCTGCACTTTCTGGCAAAGTGAATGCACGAACGAAAGAACTGTAGCTGTATTCACGTTTGCTGTAATTCTTTTCTTCGCTCTTGTTATCGCGGCGTTGCTCGACCGAAATATTCAGGATGTTCCGGTCTAAGGTAAGTTTGAAATCTTCTTTTTTCAATCCTGGCGCAGCCAGTTCCACATGGTAAAGATCGGCTGTTTCGCTGATGTTAGCGGCAGGCACGCGGCTGGTCATCCGGTCATTAAAAAAAGTGTCGTTGAAAATTGAGTCGAACACATCATTAAAGCCTGGCAATAATGCATTGTTCTTTTTGTCGGAATTAAATTTAACCAATGTCATGGGTCTTTCTCCTTAATTTTTTTAAATGGTTGAAACTTATAATTAATTAAACTATTTACTCGTGAACAAGGCAAATGCCAATATATTTTAGCGTTTTGACCACTGAAAAAAGTGCAGAAAAGCTGAAAAAAGTTCAGTTTTGGACTGTCAAATTTTCAATATGGTTACAGACTTGCCCTCAATCAGCAATGCAACGTCAGGTTACCGGCCGTTGTCCGAAGTTTATAACTTCGGATAAGATATGCTTGTAGTCTATGACTACACGGCAAAATAAAAAAGCCTCAAGACTTTCGACTTGAGGTTTTCTGTTTTAAAAGGTAGCGGGGGCAGGACTAAAGTTGAACCGCTTGCCTGGATTTTGGAATTTCTGGCGTGGTTTACAACTGTTTAATACCTTTCTTTTCGTTCTGTTTCAGACAAATTAATAATATAAACATGACTATACTGAATGCTGCATAAGCATATTGAGTGCGGGATACACCAACCCCATAAGGGAACCAGATGCCCTGAATATGAAGTGCAGAAATTTCCTGTGCAAATAATCCTGTCGAGATCAGCAATACGGCAGGCAAAAAGAGCCATCCTTCTTTACCGTGTTTCTTTATACTAAGGTAAATAATCCACACCAGCAATAAGGCAATTAACAAACGTGTATAGTCCGAAATCTCCTGAAAAGCAGAATGAGGAATAGCATAAAACAACCATTGAAGTTTCAAAAGTTGGGCGCACATATATATTAACGTGAGCGCAATAATAGTGGGCCGAATCCAAACCGGACGATCCAGTTTAAACCAACCACACCACGCCATAAGCCAGGAGCCAAGTACCAGCGGCATCAGGATAACGAGTGTTACTATATCAATTTCATGAGCGGTTTCTATCTGTAACCAGTAGTAAAAAGCCTGGTTTAGCCGTACCATACCCAACAGGATTAAAGCGATGATAAACCATTTATATGGATTAACAGGCCCGCGCAAAATTAATATCGTTATCGCTAATGCAATAAATGTCGCAAATAAAGCAACTTCTACAATATATCCCTTAATAGTTTGTCCCCATCGATAATTGTATTTTTTTTCAATCTCGTTTTTCCGTCCAAGTTCAGGAGCGATGTGGATCCCACCTAAGTCAGACCCCTGGCTTATTGTGGCTGCATCTGCCCATACCCTGAAAGCGATAGTGATCTCTTTCCCCTTCCTCATGCTATCCGGTAACAGGAACATTCGGGGCTGTATGCTGTAAGCTACGGGTACCGGGCCTGAAAAATCTCCCGCATTACCCAATAGTGATCCGTTAATAAACACCTGATAAGCGTCGTCTACAGCAGGGGGGCCGGCTATGGCCAATACATTCCCTTCCATACCATCCAATGAGATTTTTAAACGATACCAGGCATAGCTTGAATAATTGGGATGTCCCTTAGCCGTCCAACCTGTTACATAACCTGTAAGACCCACATCGCCATCATGCGCGCCTTCCGGTGCAGTGAGGTCGACAGTTTCCCATTCTGAATCATTAAAATTTGGATTCGCCCACCGTAAATTATCTCCGGTTTTGAATTTCCACGGCCCATTAAGTATTATGATTGGTTGATCTCCTCTAACAGCAGCCGCATTAACATTCGAAAACACAAAGAGCATCACGATAAGTAACTGTAAAAAAAACAAGTTGGCGGAGGTAAATAAATATTTAACAATCGGGGTTTTAAATCTTTTAAGTATAGCGTAGGCTGAAATATTCAGACCTGCTAAAGTCAGCAGGGTTAAGATGATAAAGTTTGTCATATCCCTCTGTATAACGATTGATTCTTTAATACTACCTAAATTTGCTGTTTTCTAATAATAGTTTAAACAAATCGGGACGATTATTAAATGATTAAGGTAATTACCTCAATCTGTGCAGCCATATAAAATTGGTACTGATTGATAGTTTTTAGGTTTTCTAAGGTAAAAGGGGCAAAGTGAGTGTTGATCTCAGTTAGTCCGGATGTCCTATCCCGGGAATAAAAATAACAGCAAATTTCCAATCTGCGAAATCAAAAATGATCCAAACAAAAAGCCTCATTTCTTTCGGCTTGAGACTTTTAACTCAAGGTAGCGGGAGCAGGACAAAAGTCGAACCATTTTTTTAATGATTTGCAACGTTTCGCTGTTTACTGACAATAGTCCGATCCCGTTTGGGGCTACGAAATGAATTCATCCAAATAAGGATGGCTTTTGTTTTTAAGCAGATACTTCTTAAGAGCTAATTTCAAGCTTATATCCTTTGCCGCGTATAACAACAATTTGGGTATTCGGATCAAATTCCAATTTTTTTCTAAGTTTTGATATGAACATATCGAGGCTACGCCCTACAATAACACCTTCATCTTCCCATATCTCTTTTTGCAACCGGCTTCTCTCTACTGTTTGATTAGGAGACAATGCGAAAATAAGCAACAGACGCGTTTCAGTGCCAGTCAGCTCTACGGTCTCTTTATTTATTGTGAGCTGCCGTTCCTGTGGATTAAACGAGACCGAGCCAAAAGTGAATATCCTGGTGCGCTGACCGTTAGATGGGACTCTATACGGCTTAACAGATCTCAAAAATATAAAACCAACAAATGCTAAAAAGGGCAAACCGCCTAGCAGAAATTCATTCTTTACTGTATTTATGCTCGTCGGTTTAAATTTGATGTTGATCATGTAACGTGCTCTGGGTTGCTTTCTTCCTATACAAGCCACAATATCATCTTTTTTATTTTTGGATATAGCATATCCATAGGCTACACCAGACTTGCCACTGTTCAAAACTGTGACTACATAATCACCTGCGAGAGGGTCTTTGGCCAATAGACGTTGGGTAGTATTCACCAGGGAATCCGCTTGAAAAGTAAGCTCATTTTCAAAACAGATCTGGTATTCATTTTCTGATAGCTTTTCTACAGGGAGTACCCTTGATGTACTGTCGCCCGACTGCAACAGCAGTTCATGCCCTATCCTGCGGAGCAAAACTTCTCTCCTGGCGATACTAAAATCGTCACCGCCAGACATACTGAAAGCTGCGCAAATTGCACAGCCAAACAAGAGTATTATCAATCCGCAAAGGTACTTACGTTTCCCGGAGAGGAGATTTTGGCTGTTCCACATACTGTTGACATTTTATTTACAAAGTTTACATTTTTATTTACAATCCAAATCCTCCGCGCCGAAAAATATCAAAGTAATTTTGCTGAATCAAATTTATATAATATGAAAAGTAAAAATATGAAAAGATTATTCGCGTTTGTTCCAGCCATCCTGCTGGGGTTATTTCTCCTAAATTCTTTTGTGCTAAAAGAAAAGGAAGCAAAAAGGAAACCAATAAAAGAAGGCAAATCATCGGCGGTTGTCAACATTATTTTTAAATCTGCTGATGGCGGACAAACATGGCAGGACATCAGCGAAGGACTGCCTGAAAAATTGCAGAGAGAAGGTGTGTGGAGAGATGGTTTCTTTGCAAATGACCGTGGGCTGTATTTACGTGCTGGAAATGGGGTTTATCACAGTGAACCAAATTCCACAACTCCTTTTTGGACAAAAGAGATTTTCCCTGGTAAACAACGTAACATTGCCCCTGGCAAGAATGGGATACTTGCATATAATTTCAGGGGTCAATTTTTAAAAAAAATAAATGGAACGAGTGATTGGTCGCCCATGTACACGAATTTTCAAGAGCAAGCCGTACGCCTTAACACAACGATAGATTGGATGTACCGGAATTACAAAGAGAAACAAGTAAGCAGCGTTTTTGAAACTACGGGAGGCACAATTTTCATCGGCTCCAACAATGCCCTTTATAAATCCACTAACAGTGGAAAAACCTGGAAATATGTGCCTGTTGGAGGCTGGGTGATGAAAATGGTAGAGCAAAACGGTGTACTCCTGGCTGTCAGCACACAGGGAATATTAAGATCAACCGATGATGGTGAAAACTGGGATCGTGTGATTAGTGAAGGGGGTGTTGGCATCGCTGTGGAACGTATAGATGGAGGATTTGCTGCTATAGTCTACAACACAATAACCCAAACAAACAGCATACACATTTCACTGGATAGTGGAAAAACCTGGAATGCCATAGGCGAAGAACTTCAACCTTCCTGGAGTAGTTTATTAATGAAAAAAATGGGCTTACTTAAATCTTCATCGGATATTTTATCAATTAAGCAAATGGGTAAATATTTAATATGTGGCCGCTCAGATAGTATATTCCGGTCATCGGACATGGGCAAAACATGGAAAAAACTGTTACTTCCTGCTATAGAAAATTATGGCTTCAATTTATCTGTTTCGGGCAACTTGATCTATGTCATACCAAATAAAGGATGTTGAAAAATCCAAACTCAGAAATAATGTGTGTTGCTGACTTTGAAGTCATTTGTCAATTATTATTAATCAATATTATTTCTGTAGTATGAACAACAAGCTATCAATCAGTTACTTAATTTTAATTATTGCTCCTTTGTTGTTGATGCTTATTTTTTACACTTCCTGTAATTTCCAAAACAAAACAGACCTGCCAAAAGATAATATCAAGTCTGAAACCAAAAGCGCAATCACTTCCGCCGGACCTAACAACATCACTCGTAATATAATACAAGATAGAAAGGGCAACATTTGGATTGCAGCATTTGATGGCATTTTTCGATATGATGGAGAATCGTTTACTAATATTACAAGTAAAGTAAGTTCGTCACACTTCTTTTCTGTTTTAGAAGATAGGAAAGGCAACTTGTGGTTCGGCTCTATTGGCTCAGGTGTTTATTATTACGATGGGAAATCATTTCGAAATTTTACAACAAAAGAAGGGCTTGCCGGTAATGGCGTTACTTGTATTTATGAAGATAAAATCGGTAATATTTGGTTCGGCACCGAAGGGGGAGCAAGCCGTTATGATGGAAAGTCCTTCAGAAATTATAGGATGAACGGTGGATTTCAAGCACTGCCCGACAATGATGATATTAATTCTATTATTGAAGACAAAACAGGGAAATTCTGGTTCAGTACAAGGGGCAATGCCTGCGTTTATGACGGAAAAACATTTACCATTTTAACCCATGACGGAAAACCTTTTACAAATGTTCGTACTATAATCGAGGATAAAAAAGGAAATATCTGGCTTGGAGGCAGTGATGGCCTTTGGCGCTATGATGGCCGCACATTTTCTAATTTCACAAAGAATTTTGTCGGCTATGTCTATGAAGATAAAGAAGGAAACATTTGGACCAGTTCACAAGAAAATCGATACAACGTAAACGGTAGTCTTTCTACTACCCCGTTAACTTTCGAGGCAGATTCCCGGAGTACATGGGCGCTTTCCCGTTATGATGAAAAGACCTTGTCCGATAAAAGACCTACTGTAACTGAAATAAAGCCAAAAGAAGGAGGGGTTTTTGGAATTTTAGAAGCTAATGATGGAAGTATTTGGTTTGGCGCATTTGGAGTGTATCGTTATGATGGAAATACTATTATGGGCTTTAATGGTAAAGAGGGCCAGAAATAATGTGCAGGGACGGCAATGTGAGATTTAGCTTGTGGAATTAATTCCAAATCATTCAGAGGGTTCGCCGTTTCGCCAGTTTCGTCTACTTTTTCAATGCAGAAAGCCTAAAGCGAAAAACTGAAGGCTTTTTTTATAGTAGTCTGAAAGACTATCAGCATAATCGTCCGACGTTACAAACTCGGACAGCGGGTGGTGCAGCAGAAAAGAATCATCTAGCTTTTTCTTAAAATGATTGCAACTGTTGTCGTATCTGGTTAATAAATGGAGCCAGTTTTGCGAGCGCTGTATCGTGAGCATTTGCAAAGCTATGTGTTCTTACGTCGGTAGTGATGGTATAACCTATGTCGATGCCATCTATATATGCTCTCAGGGGGCCACTTGTTACATTATCGAATGCAGTTAAATTAATAGCGTCTTTCAAATTATTCCATATGGTTTTTGAATTCCGGGATTGGGGTTTATTGCCGCCTTCGACATAGGTTATCGAATCCTTTGTAATTTTTAAGTTATATGGGACGCTTAGCTCACCGCCCGAACACCAACACTCAATTTGCAAAATGTGCTCCTCGCAAATATTTGTTTTTGAAAGGATAACTGAATCATTTTTATAATAGGCTTCTACAATTTTTGCATAATTATCATGTGCCGGTACAATTTCCTTTAAGTAAATGAGGTGATCATCCTTAAAATAAAAAGAACTGATTGTTCGGTCGGTTTTAACGGTTTTTACTTTTTTTCGGGATGTATAGGGTTTGTCATAGGCCCAGTAGTCAATAGTGTTGTGAATACTATGTTCGTTATAATTATTATTTTCAACGACTCCTTGCAGATTCAGTTTCTTATTAGTGTCTACATTGCATACATATGCCTTAATATTTGCTACATCGCCGGTGGTATTCTGGCAAAAGGCGTTTGAACAAAATTGTGCCAAAAGTAAAGTGGCTATCAATATTCTCATTTGTTGTGGCGTTAAATTTTATATAAGATAAAATAAAGGGAGTTTTTCCATAAATAAATAATGAATTACATCCTTTTTTGTGCTTTTGCTGCTGCGGCATTAACATCTGCCACCAAGTATTATTGACCGGATCTGTGTAAAGTGGCTTTGTGGCGGGAGCTGGACTCGAACCTATGTCCGTCAGCTGACGGATATGAACCGGATGAGCTACCAACTGCACCAAAATAAAAAAGTCTTTAGATTTTATACTTTTTCAGCTTTCAAGGTTTCTGATCATTGCGAACGGCATTTTTGAGATTTCTTCAGACTGGCTATAAAGCTTTGTAAACTGGTCAATGGATAATTGATCATCATCTTTTAGCATATCAAAGATGGCGACGCATTCAAAAACAGAACCTCTTGCGATTACACAAAAATTTCTTCTATCGGGCTTACTGAACCTGCTGGTGCCTTCTGCTATGTTTAATACTATACTAAGAGAGGCCCGTCTTAATTGATTTTTTGTTGCTGCATCTAATGATCCGGGGATCAAAATCGTCTTTCGGACAATAGAATTGAAGGTTTTTGCTTTTTTGTAGACTTCCAGATTTTCGAAATCAAACATGACAAGGATACGGTGATAAAGGTGTGGGTGTGTAAGTGAGTATTGAAGAAAAGTCAGAGTGAGCCGATTCACACGCTCTACACACTCACTCTGACTTTAGGTAGCGGGAGCAGGACTCGAACCTACGACCTTCGGGTTATGAGCCCGACGAGCTACCAACTGCTCCATCCCGCACTATTTTTGTATATGTTGCGATCCGATCATAACTTCGGAAAGTTGCTTCCAATTATCAAAAATGCAATTTGCACTCCGTTTTAATTGGACTGCAAAGATATAATTCGTTTCTTTGCAGTCCAAATTAAATTTCATTTTATTTTTATGGCGCATAAAGCAGGTTTTGTAAGTATAATTGGTAAGCCCAACGCGGGCAAATCCACCCTTATGAACGCGCTTGTGGGCGAAAAGATGTCGATCATCACGCCAAAAGCGCAGACCACGCGTCATAGAATACTTGGAATTGTAAACGATGATGATTACCAAATTGTGTTTTCGGACACACCGGGCATCATAAAACCACACTACGCACTGCACGAAAGTATGATGCACCAGGTGGATGGTTCCATAGTTGACGCCGATTTAATTTTACTGGTAACCGATATTTACGAGGAGTACGATGAAGCCGATGTTTTGAAAAAACTGGAAGGCTCGTTGGCACCCCTTGCCGTTTTGATCAATAAGATCGATCAGTCGGACGAAGAAACGGTTAAGAAAAAGGTTGACTACTGGCAGGAGAAACTAAGTCCAAAGGCCGTATTCGCTATTTCAGCGTTGCATGATCATAACGTGATCTCGGTGATGAATTTTGTTATTGAGAATTTGCCCGAGCACCCTGCCTATTATGAAAAGGACGCGCTTACTGACCGCAACGACCGCTTTTTTGCATCAGAAATGGTAAGGGCGCAGGTGTTTAAACAGTACAAAAAAGAAATACCCTACAGCACCGAAGTAATAATAACTGCATTTATTGAGGGTGAGAAATTATACCGCATAAGCGCAGAAATTATTGTCGAGCGCGATTCGCAAAAAAATATAATTATTGGTAAAGGAGGGGAGATGCTTAAAATAGTAGGCACCTATGCCCGCAGGGATATGGAGGAGTTTTTCCAGCGGAAAATATTCCTGGAAATGTTTGTAAAAGTTATCCCCGACTGGCGCAGTAAAAAAAATTACCTGAAACAATTTGGGTACGAAAGTTAATTAATTTACGATTTACGAATTGCGATTTTGGATTTATACCTTTCGTAGTTTGTAAGTTTGCATGGAATTAATTGGTTAAGATTTGAAACTTACAAATCCGAAATCGAAAATCCGAAAATCCGAAATCAGCATGAGCAACATCGTAGCCATAGTGGGCAGGCCCAACGTAGGCAAATCAACTTTATATAATCGTTTAACTGAAACCCGCAAGGCTATTGTGGATGACGTTAGTGGCGTAACCCGCGACAGACATTACGGGGTATCTGAATGGGTTGGACGATCTTTTACGGTGATTGATACCGGTGGCTACGTGGCGCATTCGGAAGATGTATTTGAGGCTGCAATACGCGAGCAGGTAATTATTGCTATTGAAGAAGCTACGGTTATTTTGTTTGTAGTAGATGTAACGACCGGAATAACTGATCTGGATGATGAAATTGCCAACCTGCTCCGAAAGGGTAAGAAACCAGTTTTTGTGGTGGTGAACAAAATGGATAATACCTCGCAATTAGCCGACTCCATGGTGTTTTACAGCCTTGGATTGGGCGAGTTGTACAATATTTCATCAATGACCGGCTCCGGTACCGGCGAACTGCTCGACGAGACAGTAAAGCATTTTGATGATGAACCGCTTGAAGAAAACAAGCTGCCAAAGTATGCCATTGTAGGCAGGCCAAATGTTGGCAAATCGTCAATCATAAATTCGTTAATCGGTAAGGAGCGCAATATTGTTACGCCTATTGCAGGCACCACACGCGATTCTATCCACATCCACTACAACCAGTACGGTCATAACTTTATGCTGATCGATACAGCAGGGCTTCGTAAAAAAACCAAGGTTAAGGAGAATATTGAATTTTATTCAGTGATGCGTACTATCAAGGCATTGGAAGAAGCTGATGTGGTGATTTTGATGATAGATGCGGTAGAAGGGATTGAATCGCAGGACATTAATATTTTTCACCTGGCCGAAAAAAATAAAAAAGGGGTTGTGATCGTGGTCAACAAATGGGATTTGATCGAAAAAAATAACAAGACCATCAAAGTTTTTGAAGAACAAATTAAAGATAAGATTGCTCCGTTTACCGATGTTCCTATTGTTTTTACATCCGTTACCGAAAAACAACGGGTTTTAAAAGTAATTGATGTGGCAAATGCTGTTTATCAAAACAAAATCAGGAAAATACCTACCTCGAAATTAAACGAGGTAATGCTGCCGATTATTGAAAATTATCCGCCGCCATCTATAAAAGGTAAATACGTGAAAATTAAGTACATCACGCAGATAGCAGGATCGTCGCCGATGTTTGCCTTTTTCTGCAATTTACCGCAGTACATAAAAGAGCCGTACTACCGTTTTATTGAAAATAAACTACGAGAAAACTTCGACTTCTCAGGAGCACCGGTTCAGGTTTGGTTCCGACAAAAGTAGTTTTGATTTCGGATTTTCGGAATTTCGATTTCGGATTTGGGAAAATGAATCTTGGATTTTTGAATTTTTGAATTTATGATTGATTTTGAAAAAATTAAATCATAGATTGTATTTCAAATTATTCAAGTTGATAAAATAGAACTGAAACGCCGAACACAAAGATTTGCAGTAGAAATTATAAAATTTATCGAAACCTTACCCTCTAACCGTTCTATAAATGTTTTAGCTAACCAGTTGCTAAGAAGTTCATCGTCAGTCGGCGCTAATTATCGTTCAGCTTGCAGGGGGAAATCCACGCCAGATTTCATAAACAAAATTGTTATCGTCGAAGAAGAAGCGGACGAATCAATTTACTGGCTTGAATTAATGGAAGAAGCTGGTTTAGTCAATTCAAAAGATATATTTGAATTGAAAAAAGAAGCTAACGAGCTTGCCGCAATATTTACTGCAGTAGGAAAAACGGCTAAGGAAAATCAACGAAATTCAAAATCCGGAATCAAAAATTAAATTCGAAATCTCAAATTATTTATAATTCCGAAATCGAAGATCCGAAATCCGAAATCATCGGACCGCTTCAACAGCTTTCTTTAAAGTAACATCGTTATTGTTAAGGGCTTCATAAAAGGCATTGTCGCCCCATTTAAAACGTGCCGCGAACGCCTTGATATAAGTTTTTATGGCTGGCCCGGAGATTAGCAATTCGTGCGAGTCCATTTCTTTTAGCGTTTTTGAAGCGTATACAACAAAGTCGCTTAGTTCCTCATCACTAACGGCATATTGTTTTTCAAAATCATCGGCGGTGTTGAATTTATTTAAAATAGGTTCAAGTTTGTCGATAATGTAAGCTGTAAAAAGCTGTTGATTGCCAAGTTCCTGTATCAGCATGGTATTTTGAGAGGAATCGGCAGATACAAATACGTCGGGCATAATGCCGCCACCGCTGAAAACTTTCCTTCCTTTAATTGTCCGGTAGGGCGAAGATCCCTTAAAAATACTATCATTTAAATTGCTTTGCTCCGAAAAAAGTTCTCCTTTACGCATTCGCTGGGCAATTTCATCATGATAGTTTTCAATGCCATATTTATATGATTTTTGTATCGACCTGCCTGAGGGGGTATAGTAGCGTGCAACCGTTAAATTAACGGCTGAGCCATCGCCGAAAGGAAATTGCTGCTGTACAAGCCCTTTCCCAAATGACCGTCGGCCAACAATAACGGCTCTGTCCAGATCCTGTAACGCCCCAGCCAGTATCTCACTCGCCGAAGCGGAATATTCATTAATTATCAAGGCCAATTTCCCTTGTTGAAACTCTCCTGCATCGGTAGCGAAATAATCCTTACGCTCCTCGTGTACACCTTGCGTATAAACTATCAGTCTGTCTTTTTTTAAAAATTCATCTGCAAGCGCAGTCGCGGCGTTAAGGTAGCCGCCACCATTATCCCTGAGATCTAACACCAGCTTTTGCATTCCTTTTTGTTTGAGCTTGCTTAGCGCGGTATGAAAATCGTTATCGGTAGTCAAAGCAAATTTGCTGATCTTTATATATCCGGTTCCTGGCTCAACCATATAAGCCGCATCAAGGCTGCTCAGGTCAACATGTCCGCGATTTAAAGGATATATTTTAATCCCTTTTTTGCCCGGAGGAGAAACAGAAAGCGATATCTCACGGCCTTTGTCACCCATAAAGGCTTTGTTTACACTTTCAACCGTAAGGTGGCTGCCCGAAAACTTTTTATTGTTAACATCAATTACCCTATCACCCGGTATCAGCCCCGCAATTGCAGCCGGTCCTCCCGGATAAACCTGGGTAATAAAAAGCGTATCGCGAAGCAACAAGTATTCTAACCCTATGCCATTAAAACCACCATCCAGGCGCTCATTGATTGACTCAGCTTGTTGCGGCGGAAGATAAAGCGAGTGCGGATCAAGATTTTGTAAAAGGTTATTTACGGTAACACCTTCAATACTGTCAACATTTACCGAATCGACATAATTTTGTTTTATCAGGGATAACACCTTTGATACCTTATTATCGTTGTTAAATGAAAAACCCAGGTTACGGTCGGTAAAATCGTTCCCGCTAAGAAATACGCCAATACCTATTCCCGTGAAAACCAGAATCAATGACCTTAAAATTATACCCGCACTTTTTTTCATTATTGCAACAATCCTCAAAGTTAGTGATTAGTTAGTTGGGAGATTGTCTGAATTATAATAAAAAATATTTATCTGCTAAATCAATGAAGCATTGAAATCTGTGAAATCAAATCAATCAGTATAAATCTGTGATTATTTTTACCGATTTTTGCCGGAAATTTGTTTATCTTGATGGAAAATACTACCGAAAAAGACTCTCATTATAGTAATTTGGACCAGATGTCCGTAATGGAAATTCTTCAAAATATAAATCAAGAGGATGAAACCGTTGCACACTCCGTTGCCAAAGCACTGCCCCAAATAGAAAAATTAGTTACGGTAACCGCTGCTAAAATGAAAGAAGGAGGCCGTCTTTTCTATATCGGTGCCGGAACGAGTGGCCGCCTTGGTGTAGTTGATGCATCAGAATGTCCGCCAACGTTTGGAGTGCCCTTTGATTGGGTAGTGGGCATAATAGCCGGCGGTGATGGCGCTATCCGCAAGGCAGTTGAATTTGCCGAGGACGACCGTGAACAGGCCTGGATTGATCTTAACGAATACGACATTAATGAAAAAGATGTGCTTGTTGGGATAGCGGCATCGGGCACAACTCCTTATGTAATCGGGGGATTAAAAGCAGCAAATAAGCATAACATAACCACAGGATGCATAGTTTGTAATAGTAAAAGCCCCGTTGCTGCCGCGGCAAAATACCCGGTTGAAGTAATTACCGGGCCTGAATTTTTGACCGGCTCAACCCGTATGAAAGCCGGAACAGCACAAAAACTAGTATTAAATATGCTTACTACCAGTGTGATGATTAAATTGGGCAGGGTAAAAGGCAATAAAATGGTTGATATGCAATTAACTAATTTTAAGCTGGTTAACCGGGGAACGAGGATGGTAATGAAAGAGACAGGGATGGATGAACATACCTCTGCCAGGTTGCTGAAAGAATACGGCAGCGTAAGAAAAGCAGTGGATGCCTATTTGAAGGCTAAATAACTCGATGTGCAGATATGCAAATGTGCGGATATGAAAATGTGCAGGTGTACATTCAAAGTTGAATTAAAAGAAAAATGCGCAATATGTGGGCTTTAATCTGCACATCTGCATATTTGCACATTTAAAATTAAAAAGATGCACGAGATAGAACCATATTATAAATGGCGGGATGATTACATTGCATCTGAGGATGAGTATTCTCCTTTTTATGCTACCCAATATAACGAGTTTGAGTTTGACAAGCAGGTATACAACTACCTTTTGCACCCGCAGTGGGATTCGTTCGGCTCAAATACTTTGTACATAAAGGTATTATTTGCCGATTATGAACGCAAGTACGCCATAATAGAATTTATCGGCGAGTGGAACGATGCGATAAATAATGACATTATGCTGCTTAAGCGTGAGATTATTGAGTTAATGATAGATAATGGCATCAATCATTTTATACTTATCGGCGAAAACATACTCAATTTTCACTCCTCGGACGATTGCTATTACGAAGAATGGTTCCAGGATGTGGAAGACGGATGGATAGCAGGTGTAAATTTCAGAGATCACGTAATCGAGGAGTTTAAAAAAAATAATATCGATTATTACATAAACTTCGGGGGCGCGCTTAATGATATGGAATGGCGCACGCTAAAACCCCTGCAGGTTTATAAAAAGGTTGAAGAACAACTGATAAGAAGGTTGAGTTAAAAGATTCGAGATGTGAGATAAAAGAAATATAAAGGCTGTTTGAGCGTTAATAAAGATATTAATTATAAAACCCTTTTTATCTCCGTATCGTAAAAATTCACGCGTATCATATCTTAAATCTCATATCTATACGTATTTTTGTATATAAACTATTAAATTAAAAAATGGAAAATAATAATCCTGACTACGTTTATAATAACGTAATTCAATTAGATGATGCCGATTCATCACGTAAATATTTAGCTAAAGTGTTTGCCTGGATGTTTATAGCGCTGGGTATTTCGGCTTTTGTTGCCCTCGAGTTTTTTCTTAATACAGGCTTAATGAGCCTTATAGTGAATCCAGCAACGGGATTCACCGGACTTGGTTATGTAGCAATATTTGCCCCTGTTGCTTTTTCGTTTGTAATAAGCCTCGGATATACTCGTATTTCATACCCAACGATGTTGTTTTTGTTCATAGCGTACGCAGTTACGATTGGGGTCAGCCTAAGCGTTATAGGTCTTATTTATACCGCAAGTTCAATTTTTGGCGTGTTCCTTAGTGCTGCGGTAGTTTTTGGTATTATGGCAATTGCCGGTTATACTACAAAAATGGACCTTACAAAATTTGGCTCAATATTGATGATGATATTTTTTGCTGTTTTTGCAGTGAGTATTATTAATTTCTTTTTGGGCAGCGCACAACTTCAGTACATAATTAGCTTCATATTTGTAGCCCTTATGATCGGTTTAACCGCCTATTACATGCAAATGCTAAAACGTATTGGTGCAGGTATTGAATTTGGGACAGACAGTTCTAAAAAATTGGTGTTAATCGGAGCATTTGTTCTGTACACAACCTTCATTAACTTGTTTATGTCCATGCTGCGCATATTTGGCAGAAGAAACTAATAAAAGTTTAACTCTATTAGAAAAGCTGCTTGCCAACAACAAGCAGCTTTTTTATTTCCGGAATTTAAGAACCGTGAGATGACTGCAAAAGTTTGAAAAACAAGCTGCAAAAGAGGTAACATCTGACTTTAGACTTACCACTAAAGACTACCGACCTGGAACTATTCCCCAAATATATAATACTTCTTCATGCAGAAGTCGCAGAAGTATCTCCTGATAGGTAGCCAAAATAGAAACATTTTTACAAAGAAGCCCCGGTGGATTCTATGATATAAAGGTCGTCCGCACACCTTGCAAATCAATTTGTCTTTAATGGGGGCTATCATTGGTCAGGGTATATATTGATCTTAAATATAGCGATAATTTGCGTTTAATATTATAATATTTTCAACATGGTTAAACAGCCTATGATAACTCCAGGAGGAAACAAAGCGATACAAGATAGGTAAAGGACGCTCTTGCATATTAATTGTTTAATACGCATATTTGCGGTGCTTATGGAGAAAGACGGAGGGATTAGACCCTGCGATGTCTTGGCAACCTGTGCTTACAAGGTGCTACATTCTACTTGATCTGCCTGGAGCGTTCAAGAAAGATAAGCGAAAGTCACTAAACACCCGACTTTTCGAAATAAGCTTTTATTTATGATTATACGGATTTTGTGATGATTTCACTGATAGTGAACAGAAATTTTGTTCTGTTAGCCGTCGGAGCAATCCAAAATTAATCAGTAAAATCATCAATAAAAATCAGTGAAATCATTCAATTAATCAGTGAAATCATAATGTTTGATATAAAAAAAGAATTAGAAAAACGCATCCTGGTTATTGATGGAGCGATGGGTACGATGATCCAGCGGTACGAGCTGTCTGAGGATGATTTCCGTGGTGACAGGTTTCGTGACCATGCTTCGGATCTTAAGGGCAATAACGATCTGTTAAATATTACGCGCCCCGATGTTATCAAAGCTATCCACACTGAATACCTGGATGCAGGCGCTGATATTATCGAAACCAACACCTTCAGCACACAGCGGATTTCACTGGCCGACTATCACCTGGAAGAACTTGCTTATGAGCTTAGCTATGAAGGTGCGCGCATTGCCCGCGAAGTAGTTGATGAATACAATAAAAAAACACCCTCAAAGCCCAGATTTGTTGCAGGTGCTATCGGTCCCACCAACAGAACAGCATCTCTTTCGCCCGATGTAAATGATCCCGGCTACCGTGCGGTTAGTTTTGACGACCTTGCCGAAGCCTATTACGACCAGGTCCGCGGCCTTGTTGACGGCGGCTCTGATGTGTTGCTGATAGAAACGATATTTGATACCCTAAATGCGAAAGCAGCTCTTTTTGCCATAGACCGTTATAAAACGGAGTGCAAAGCAAATGGCAAAGATTACACCCCCTTTAGGGGGGCGGGGGGTATCATGATATCCGGCACCATTACAGATGCATCCGGTCGTACACTCTCGGGCCAAACGGTTGAGGCTTTCTGGAATTCTGTGCGTCATGCCAACTTACTATCAGTAGGCCTAAACTGCGCACTGGGCGCGAAAGAAATGCGTCCGCATTTGCAGGAGCTATCCGAAAAGGCCGATGTTTTCATCTCAGCGTATCCAAATGCTGGTCTGCCAAATGAATTTGGTCAGTATGACGAAACCGCCCATGAAACCGCTCACCAGGTTGACGATTTCATGAAAGATGGACTTACGAACATTGTCGGCGGCTGCTGCGGTACCACACCCGAGCACATCAAATGTATTGCAGAAAAGGCGGCTAAGTATCCGCCGCGACTAAAGCCCGTTGTTGAGTCCTATTTACGCTTGAGCGGTTTGGAAGCAGTTACGCTTACGCCCGAGACTAATTTTGTAAACATTGGCGAAAGAACCAACATCACAGGTTCGCCAAAATTTTCAAAACTGATACTAGCTGAAGACTACGAAGCGGCATTGGCCGTTGCACTTCAGCAGGTAGAGGGTGGGGCGCAGGTGATCGATATTAACATGGACGAGGGTATGATCGATTCCGAAGCGGTAATGGTTAAATTCCTTAACCTTGTAGCCTCTGAGCCGGATATAGCCAAACTGCCTATCATGATTGATTCATCCAAATGGACAGTTATTGAAGCCGGCTTAAAATGCTTACAGGGAAAGGGAATTGTTAACTCCATATCGTTAAAGGAGGGTGAAGAAAAATTTAAGGAATACGCCCGCAAAATATTAAGCTATGGCGCGGCTACGGTAGTGATGGCCTTTGATGAAACAGGTCAGGCCGATTCACTCGATCGCCGCAAGGAAATCTGTGAACGTTCCTATAATATATTGGTGAACGAAGTAGGTTTTCCGCCACAAGATATTATTTTCGACCCCAATATTTTAACCGTAGCAACGGGACTCGAGGAGCATAATAATTATGCCGTTGACTTTATAGAAGCCACCCGTTGGATAAAAGCCAACTTACCACATGCCAAAGTAAGCGGCGGGGTTAGTAATATTTCGTTCTCTTTCAGGGGTAATAACGTAGTGCGCGAAGCCATGCACTCGGCATTTTTGTACCATGCCATTAAAGCTGGCATGGACATGGGCATTGTAAATGCAGGTATGCTCGAGGTGTACGAAGAAATACCAAAAGATTTATTGCAACTTGTTGAGGATGTTTTGCTTAACCGACGTGAGGATGCTACAGAACGATTGGTTGAGTTTGCCGATACCATAAAAAGCAAAGGCAAAGAAGTGGTGAGGGACGAGGAGTGGCGAAATGCTCCGGTCGAAGAACGTTTGTCACATGCGCTTGTAAAAGGTATCATCGAATACCTGGATGATGATGTGGAAGAAGCAAGGCAGGCTTATGCCAAACCTCTTGAGGTTATTGAAGGCCCGTTAATGGACGGAATGAACATAGTGGGCGACTTGTTTGGTGCCGGCAAAATGTTTTTGCCGCAGGTGGTTAAATCAGCAAGGGTAATGAAAAAAGCGGTTGCTTATTTATTGCCTTTTATAGAGCTGGAAAAACAAAGAGTTATTGATGCCGGTGAAGATTCAAGCGCAAGCCGGGCAAACGCTGGCAAAGTACTAATGGCTACAGTAAAAGGCGATGTGCACGATATTGGAAAAAACATTGTAGGTGTTGTTTTAGCGTGCAATAATTTTGAAGTGATTGACCTGGGTGTGATGGTTCCTGCGCAAAGAATCATCGAGGAAGCTAAAAAACAAAATGTAGATATCATCGGTCTTAGTGGTTTGATTACACCATCGCTTGACGAGATGGTGCATTTTGCAAAGGAAATGGAACGCGAGGGTTTTACTATCCCGCTCATTATTGGTGGTGCCACCACCTCTCGTATACACGCCGCGGTTAAAGTTGATCCTCATTATTCCGGTCCGGCAATTCATGTGCTTGACGCTTCAAGAAGCGTAACAGTATGCAGTAGCTTGATGAATAGAGATCAACGTGATGGTTATGTAAAGGGAATAAAAGAGGAGTATGCAAAAGCACGCGAGGCTCATCTAAACAAGAAATCCGACAAGCGTTTCATCAGTATTGACGACGCCCGTAAAGCTAAATTTCAAATAAGTTTGGATGGTGATGTTGCTATTAAACCAACGTTTACCGGTACGAAGGTTTTAGAAAATTATCCTTTAGAAGAGTTGGTGCCTTATATAGATTGGACGCCATTTTTCCATACCTGGGAGTTGCGCGGCAGTTATCCCAAAATATTTGAGGATAAATACGTAGGCATTGAGGCAAAAAAATTATATGATGACGCTAGGGTGCTTTTGAAGAAAATAGTTAACGAAAAATTATTCCGGGCAAACGGAGTTATCGGATTTTGGCCGGCAAACAGCGTTGGCGATGATATTGAAGTTTACACTGACGATAGTCGTAAAACACTGTTAACAACCATACACACGCTGCGTCAGCAGGCTGAAAAAGTAAAAGGTGAATCATATTATGCTTTGTCTGATTTCATCGCACCGAAAGAAAGCGGCATACCCGATTATTGGGGTGGTTTTGCTGTTACCACAGGCATTGGCTGTGATGAGTTGGTAGCAGAGTTTGAACGCGATCATGATGATTACAACAGCATTATGGCAAAGGCGCTTGCCGACCGTTTGGCGGAAGCCTTCGCAGAAAAGATGCACGAATTGGTGCGCAAAGACTATTGGGGATATGCCAAAACGGAACAGCTTGATGCTAATGAACTGATAAAAGAAGAATACCAGGGAATTCGCCCGGCGCCTGGATATCCGGCTTGCCCGGATCATACCGAAAAAACTACATTATTTGAATTATTAAAGGCCGAAGATAATGCGAAAATGCACCTTACTGAGAGCCTCGCCATGACACCTGCAGCCTCGGTAAGCGGATTTTATTTCGCTCATCCCCAGGCCCGCTATTTTGGATTAGGTAAGATAAGTAAGGACCAGGTAGAGGATTATGCCGTAAGGAAGAATCTGCCGTTAGAAGAAATTGAGCGCTGGTTAGGGCCGAATTTGAATTATTAGCCCCTTAGCCCCCTAAAGGGGGAACATATAGGGATAAATTTATAAATTAGCAACAAAAAATATTCCCCCTTTAGGGGGGCAGGGGGTATGAAGATAACCGATCACATAAAAAACGCCAACGGCAAAACACTTTTCTCTTTTGAACTTTTACCCCCCGTTAAAGGGCAAAGTATACAGGGGATTTATGATGCGATAGATCCCTTGATGGAGTTTAATCCGCCGTTTATTGACGTAACCTACCACCGGGAAGATTATATCTATAAACAGCATGAAAATGGCCTGCTCGAAAAAGTTGCTTACCGCAAACGGCCCGGCACTGTTGCCATCTGTGCGGCAATAATGAACCGCTATAAAGTGGATGCAGTCCCACACCTTATATGCGGTGGTTTTACAAAGGAAGAAACAGAAAATGCGCTGATAGATCTTCAATTTTTGGGTATCGATAACGTTTTGGTTTTGCGCGGCGATGCTCGTCATGCTGATTCTTCATTTATACCTACTCCGGGCGGACACTCTTATGCAACCGATTTATTAAAACAGGTGGCCGATATGAACAGCGGTAAGTATTTATATGAAGATCATGAAGTAGTAAAAGCAAACTTTTGTATTGGTATTGCGGGCTATCCTGAAAAACATTTTGAGGCGCCAAACATGAAAACCGACTTTAAATATCTGAAACAAAAGGTTGATATGGGGGCCGATTTTATTGTAACTCAGATGTTTTTTGATAACAAAAAGTATTGCGAATTTGTAAAACAATGCCGCGATAATGGTATTAACGTTCCTATTATTCCTGGTTTAAAGCCCATCACCTCATCCAAACAATTGATTAGCCTGCCTAAGATATTCCATATAGATATCCCTGATGATCTGAGCGATGCTGTACATGCCTGCAAATCAGAAAAGGAAGTAAAAGATGTGGGTATCGAATGGATGATCGCTCAATGTAAAGAGCTTTTGTCCTTCGGCGTACCAGTACTTCATTTTTACACCATGAGCAATGCGGGCCCGACCAAAAGAATTGCCGAGGCAATATTTTAAAGCCAAACGATCAATTCTGGGGACTAAAATCCCCAGAAGTTATTTGTTTTTTATAAGAAAACAGGTTCTGTAAATCAAAACCGACAAATTAAGATCAACGAATTTATCAGTACTATTAAAACCGAAGGGGAAATTATTAAGGCAGGTAGAAAATTAATTAACCACTGGCTTAAAAATGATGGTTATTTAAAACTTAGTTAAATTAAACGCAAACAAGATTTAACAGTGTCTTAAGAATGTCAGAAGTATTATTTATTGGGGCAAAATTATTGTAATAAATGGATACCCTTTTACGTAAAGCAAGTAAAAAGGTTTATTTTAGCTTACTATAACATCTTTTAACCAATAATAAACTTTCATGACTTACAAAAGCATCATTAAAGCATGCCTGTTTGCTACGGCCCTTATCAGAGTCAATGTTGCTTTTTCCCAAAAGCCTGTTTTTACTTATCCGGCTGGAAGTCTCAATTATACAACTGGCACACCAATAAATCCGGTTGCTCCGAATAATACCGGTGGGAAAGTTCCCGCTTTGATTTACGGACAAACTACAACTTTTGCAGGCGACGGTCAGCCCGGTACTGCCAATGGCATCGGTACTGCAGCTAGTCTTTCAAGTCCGGTGGGCATAGCCTTCGATGCTAATGGCAACTTATTTGTAACCAACTACTATCAAAAAGGTATACCATATTTAAACGATTTTATAAGAGAAATAACCCCCGGCGGAGTGGTAACTACCCTGGCAGGAAATGTAAACCAGGGATATACCGACAAGCAGGGAAACGCTGCTCAATTCTTTTCGCCCAACGGAGTTGCGGTTGATGTAAACGGAAATGTATATGTTGCGGATGTTGGTAACAACGTCATCAGGAAAGTCACACCTGCGGGCCTCGCAAGTACATTTGCCGGCACGGGTGCCAGCGGAGCCATAGATGGCCCGGCCAATGTGGCAACTTTCAGCGCTCCGACCGGAATAGCGATTGATGGGGCAGGTTATTTGTATGTGGCTGACTATAACAACAACCTGATCAGAAAAATCGCACCTGACGGAACTGTTAGCACACTTGCGGGCGGAGGGCCGGGTACTTTTACCAACGGCACTGGTATCGGTGCCAGCTTTAGAAACCCACAGGGTGTGGCTGTGGATTTGTCTGGAAATATATATGTAGCAGAGGCGGGCAATAATGTGATAAGGAAAATAACAGCCGTAGGCGCAGTTACTACCTTTGCGGGAACTGGTAGTTTTGGTTTAACCGATGGAGCTGCTGCCACAGCGGAGTTTTATCGTCCAACGGGTGTAGCTGTAGATATCGGTGGGAATGTTTACGTCGCTGATGCTGCAAATAACCTGATCCGGGAAATAAATGCTAGTACAATGCAGGTAAGCACCGTAGCTGGCAACGGACAAATTGGTAATACCAACGCTATTGGTACTGCAGCAAGTTTTTACGACCCTGAAGGGGTGGCAGCTGATAATTTAGGAAATATCTACATAGGTGATAAAGGAAATAACCTGGTCCGAAAAATTGCTGTTGCCGGCTATACAATCAGTCCGGCCCTTCCTCCCGGTTTAAATTTTGATGGTACATCCGGGATTATAACAGGCATCCCAATGGCATCGTCACAGGCCGCCACCTATACAATAACTGCATATAATACTTTTGGCAGCAATACGGCTACAGTTGTGATCGGCGTAACAGGGAGCCTCATTGTCCAAACTCCTGCACCTAAAATTACTTATGTTACACCACAGGTGTACAAGGTAAATTTAACTATTGCGCCGCTTGCCCCAACTAATTCGGGCGGTGCTGTTCCAGGATTATCTTACGGAGGCACCACCATATTTGCAGGGAGTGGAATACCGGGTGCAACCAACGGCACCGGGGCATTGGCCACCTTTAACTCTCCGGATGGTGTTGCGGTAGATGCCGCCGACAATATATATATAGCGGATAGCGGTAATAACCTGATCAGTGAAATAAGTCATACCGGTGTAGTTACAACGCTGGCAGGCAATGGGACAACGGGGTCATCAAATGGAACGGGCTCATCGGCAAGTTTTAACCACCCTACCGGGGTGGCGGTGGATTTGGCGGGAAACGTATATGTGGCAGACGCCGGTAATAGCCTGATCAGGAAAATAACACCCGGAAAACAAGTAACTACATTTGCTTCTGGTTTTAATAATCCCACGGGAGTGGCCGTTGATGGCGTAGGGAATGTATATGTAGTAGATCAGGGGAATAACCAGATTAAAATGATAAGCCCCGGCGGGGCGGTAAGCGTGTTTGCCGGCAGTGGCAGCGCCGGATCAGCCAATGGCAGTGGTACAGCTGCAAGTTTTAACCTCCCTTCAGGAATAGCGATTGACGCCGCTGGTTATTTGTATATAGCCGACGCTGGTAATAACCTGATTAGAAAAATTACACCCGGCGGCCTGGTAAGCACATTGGCCGGAAGCGGTTCGCCTGGATCAGTTAACGGGTTAGGTGCGGCTGCAAGTTTTAAAGGGCCGGTTGGCATTGTCGTTGATGGCATTGGAAATGTGTACGTAGGCGATTCAGGTGGCGATATTATCCGCAAGATAACACCGGGAGGTTTGGTAACCACGCTTGCGGGTAGCGCGGGTAACCCGGGCCGTAGTAATGGGCAGGGAACTGCTGCAACCTTTGATAATCCCAGGGGTGTGGCTATTGATGCTAACGGAAACTTATTTGTGGGCGATCTGGTTAATAACCTGATAAGACAAGTATCAATTTATGGCTATTCTATCAGTGCACCACCACCGCCAGGATTAAATTTTGACAGCAAAACTGGTATCATCAGGGGAACGCCAACTGCTGCCTCGCCACCTGCTGATTATACCATTAATGCATATAATGCCGGAGGAAACAGTACATTCACGGTTAAAATATCGGTGCAGGTACCGGTAATTCTTGTAGTACCTCCTCCTGTTATCAGTTATGTTACTCCTCAAAATTATATTGTAAATACGTCTATAATACCTTTGGCGCCGGCAAACATAGGCGGGCCGGTGCCACAAACTACATATGGTCAGGTAAGTACGCTCGCCGGCAGTGGTTCTGCGGGTTCGGCTAACGGGACCGGCTTCAGTGCGAGTTTTAGCTCATTACGTAGTGTTACCACTGATCTTGTTGGCAACACTTATGTTACGGATAATAATCTTATCAGAAGAATAACACCGTCGGGAGTAGTAAGTACCCTGGCAGGCAGCAATACTGCTGGTTCCGCTGATGGGCAGGGTGCAGCTGCCAGTTTTAATCAGCCAGCGGGAATTACCGTTGACGGAACGGGCACTATTTATGTAACCGATACTAAAAATAATACTATCCGGATGATCACCCAGGCGGGGGCCGTAACCACAATTGCGGGGGGTATAGGTATTTCCGGTTCGGCCAATGGCAGTGGTACGGCGTCGAGGTTCAATTCTCCTTCGGCTATCGTAGTAGATACCAACGGTAACCTTTACGTGACAGATGCAGGCAACAACCTTATCAGGGAAATATCGCCTGCAGGTGTGGTCAGCACTTTTGCGGGCAGCGGAAGCGCAGGCTCAGCTAACGGCACAAGTACAGCGGCGAGTTTTAATAACCCAGTAAGCATTACTATTGATCAAAATGGGAATTTATATGTTGCCGATAAAGGCAATAACCAGGTTAGGAAAATAACTCCTTCAGGTGTTGTAAGTACACTCGCAGGCAGCGGGAGTATTGGATCGGCAAACGGCCAGGGCGCCGCTTCAAGTTTTAACAACCCGTCTGGTGTTTCAGTTGATGTAGCAGGGAACATCTATGTTGCTGATGCAGGAAACGATATTATCAGGAAAATTACCTCTTCCGGTACCGTAAGTACGCTTGCAGGCAATGGGTCGGCGGGCGCGGTTAACGGGGCGGTTACAGCGGCAAGTTTCAATCAACCCGTGGGCATTTCTGCGGACATATTCGGTAACATATTTGTGGCTGATTTTAATAACCACATGGTGCGCGATATTGTCACAACAGGCTATACAATATCTTCTGCCCTTCCGGCCGGCTTAAGTTTCGACGGCAAAACCGGCACAATTAACGGAAAACCTACGGTACTTTCACCAACGACCATTTATACAGTTAATGCTTATAATACGGGTGGCAGCAATTCAACCCAGATAAGTATTACCGTTTCCAACGTTGCAGTGCCGCCCGTGCCACCGCCCAACATTTCTTATTCGCCACCCGTACTAACTTATACTGTTGGCACGCCTATAGCGCCTTTGGTTCCGGTTAATACAGGTGGTATCTTACCAGGAAAAACTTATGGGCTAACCACCACTATAGCAGGCACCGGATCTTCGGGGGCCACGAACGGTCCTGGTATCTCCGCAAGTTTTAACGAACCATTTGGAGTGGCCACAGATGTAAAAGGGAATATTTATGTAGTTGACCATTTGAATAACCTAATCAGAAAAATTACACCCGATGGCAATGTATCTACACTTGCAGGCAGTGGTGCAATAGGTTCTGCCGATGGAGTTGGTACCGCAGCAAGTTTCAATAATCCCACCGGTATAGCTGTTGATGTAGCCGGCAATGTATACGTTGCTGATGTGAGTAATAATAAGGTCAGAAAGATAACTCCAGCCGGGCTGGTAACCACACTTGCCGGGAGCGGATTAAACGGGTCAGCCAACGGTACAGGTACCGCTGCGAGTTTCAGCAACCCGTCGGGCATTGCAGTTGATGCTGCGGGTAACGTATATGTTGCCGATTTAAGTAATAACCTGATAAGAAAAATAACTCCCGGCGGCGTGGTAACCACACTGGCAGGCAGCGGAGTTACCGGTTCTGCCAACGGTACGGGGACCGCTGCGAGTTTTAATCAGCCTTACGGTTTAGTGGTTGATCCCACCGGAAATATTTATGTAACGGATTGGGGTAACAACGAGATCAGAAAAATTACACCAGCCGGTGTGGTAACTACCGTGGCGGGAAATCTGCAACCAGGCTCAGCTGATGGGGTGGGCGCCGCCGCAAGCTTCTTTAAACCCTTCGGGTTAGCAATTGATGAATCAGGAAACTTGTATGTAGCCGATACCGGCAATGAATTAATCAGAGAAGTTACTCCAGCCGGTGTAGTAACTACTGTAGCCGGCGATGGTTCAAGAGGATCAGCTAATGGTGTTGGAAATCAAGCCAGTTTTTATCAGCCTACTGGTATTGTTGCTGACGGTGCCGGAAACGTATACATAGCTGACGAGTTTAATCACCTCATCAGGCAAATAGTGGTTGTAAGTAATTATACAATCAACAAACCCCTTCCTCCCGGTTTAACTTTCGATCGTACAACAGGCACCATCAGCGGGACGGCGACCGCTACCGATCCTCCTACGGATTATGTGGTTACCGCTTATAATGCCGGAGGAACAAGTTCATTCACTATCAAAGTTGCTGTAGATAAGGCACCCCAAAGGATAACTTTTGGCCCTATTGTAGTAAAGACTTATGGTGACCCGGATTTTGACCCGGGAGCCATCAGTACCAATACCACAATTCCGATAGCTTATACCAGTAGTAATCCGTCTGCAGCCACTATTGTAAATGGCGAAATACATATTACCGGGGCCGGCACTTCAACTATCACGGCGTCGCAAGAAGGAAACAGTAATTATATTCAGGCAATCCCGGTTTCACAGCTATTAACGGTTAATCCGGCGCCGCTAACTATTACAGCTGACGACAAAACCAGGGTTGTTGGTATTGCCAACCCGGTTTTAACCGTCACCTATAGTGGTTTTGTAAACAATGAAGGCCCTGCGCAATTAATGGCATTGCCATTAGTGTTAACAACAGCTACTATCAATTCGCCGGTGGGTCAATATCCTATTATCCCAAGTGATGCGGTATCGCAAAATTATGCTATTACTTATGTGCAGGGGATACTCACAATAAAACCAATTCCACAGAAAATAGTAATTCCCAATGCTTTCACACCTAACGGGGATGGAATTAATGATTTTTGGGATATCCAGGCACTCGTTGACTTTCCGGACTGTAGAGTATCCGTTTACAATCGTTATGGAGGTCTTGTTTATCAGTCGCGTGGATATCCTAAACCATGGGACGGTACATATAACGGCAGCCCACTACCCACAGGTACGTATTATTATGTTATAAACCCTCAAAGTGGTGTACAGCAAGTGGCAGGCCCGGTGACCATAATACGATAAGTAAGGTAATTATCAGAACGTTCTATAAATAGCAAAGCCCGGCTTTAAAACCAGGCTTTGCCTCAGAACCTTTGATTAAAGTCTTGAGACTTAAATACTACCAAACCTTTGTCCTGTCCTCCTGCTTTTTATACATTTTATCGCCCGGTTTAACATCAAAAGCAGCGTACCACGCATCAATATTAGTTATCGGCGCATTCGCGCGATATTCTTCCGGCGAATGTGGATCAGTCAATATACGCTGAGCCGCCGTTTCAGGACGTTGCGAACTTCTCCAAACCTGTGCCCAGGAAAGGAAAAAACGCTGGTCGGGCGTAAAGCCATCAATCTTTTTGTGTGACTGTCCTTCTTTGGTTTTCTTAAACGCCGCATAAGCTACATTTAAACCACCCAAATCGGCAAGGTTTTCGCCTAAAGTTAATTTGCCATTTACGTGGAGGGTGTCTAACACAGTAAATGCATTGTATTGAGCAACAACCTGGTCGGCGCGGCTTTTAAATTTGTCTGCATCATCTTTTGTCCACCAGTCGCGCAGTGTTCCATCAGCGTCGAATTGGCGGCCCTGGTCATCGAATCCGTGCGTCATTTCGTGGCCAATAACAGCACCTATACCACCATAGTTAACCGCGTCATCCGCTCCAAAATCAAAAAATGGAAATTGTAGTATACCGGCAGGGAATACAATTTCGTTATTTATCGGGTTGTAATAAGCGTTTATAGTTGGCGGCGTCATTCCCCAGCGCGTTTTGTCAACAGGTTTATTGATTTGGCTAATCATATAATTATATCGCCAGGTGGAAACACCTCTTAAATTACCGGCATAATCATTACGGCCTATGGATAATCCCTCATAAACCTGCCACTTATCGGGGTATCCTATCTTAACGGTAAATGCATTTAATTTTTTTAACGCGCGGGCTTTAGTAGCATCACTCATCCATGTTAAATTTTGGATGCGCTCGCCTAATGTTATCTTTAAATTATTCACCAAATCAACCATGTATTGCTTGGCGGCCGGTGTAAAGTATTTTGCCACATACAGCTGACCTAATAATTCTCCTATACTGCCATCAACCAATGCCGACATGCGTTCAGTACGTGGAGCCTGAACCTTTTGCCCGCTAAGTGCGCTGCTAAATGAAAAATTTGCTTTTACAAAAGGCGAACTCAATGCCCCGGCCGAACCTCTTAAAATATTCCATTTAAGATAAACCTTCCAGTCTTCAGCAGGAATTGAGGCTAACATATCGTTCTCAGCCTTAAAAAAGGCAGGCTCTGCAACAATCATCGTATCCTGACCAGGAACTTTCAAATCAGAGAGTAATGTTGTCCAGTTTAAATTCGGTGTAGTCTTACTAAAATCAGCTACTGAAAACTTATTATATGTAACGTTTGGATCGCGCAAAGCAACCCTGGCTAATTGCACTTTTGCAAGGGCGGCTTCGATGTTAAAAATAATAGCGGCGTTTTTTGCTGCAACGTCACCATTTGCACCTGTTAAGGTAAATAAGGTGATAATATATTGGCGATAAGCATCCTGTATCTTCTTTGTCCGCGCGTCACTTTTCAAGTAATAATCACGGTCTGGCAGACTTGTACCCCCCTGGCTGATTTCGACGATGTGTTTTGTCACATGTTTTGAATCTTGCCCAACGCTAAAGCCAAATAAAGGAGAACCTTCGCCATGAGTGCGTTCATAAACGGCTTCCGCAATTACACCGCTAATATCATTTACGTTGTCAATTCGTTGTAGATCTGCTTTAATGGGATCGTAGCCAAGTTTTTCAATCGCAAGGCTGTCCATTCCGCTGGCGTAAAGGTCCCCTACGCGTTGTTCGAGCGTACCCTTTGCGTGCGATGTTTTGCTTACATCGTTCAACAAGCCTATCAGCCTGTCAGTATTGTCCTGGCGAAGGATGTTAAAACTTCCCCAACGGGTTTCTTTTGCAGGGATGGCGTTTTCTTTTATCCAGGTACCATTTGCGTATTCGAAGAAATTATCTCCCGGTTTTACCGAAAGATCCATATTGGCAGGATCAATAAACTTTTTCGGAGGTGTGGTACTGATTTTTGCTTTATGCCTCTCTTTCTTCCCACTGCCGGGAACAAAGGAACAAACCGATAAAGACAATAGCCCTACCAGCATTAAGTTTGCGAACTTTAGTTTCATAATATTTAATGAATGTTTAAATTAAAGGTAATAAAATTGGGTATTAACTCAAATAAACTGCGGAACAGGTATCACCGGTTAAACCATTTTATTAAAAATGATGATTTTGCTTTATTTAAAATCCCGGTGAGGAAGCGTTGTAAGGGCGATATTTTCATATCTGCATGGTATTTCTTTCATAACTTTTTAATTGTAAAAATATTGTGGCGGAGTTAGACCATAGTTGATAGTACATGGATGATTTTCAATCGGGCTACTATAAGGCCATGGTCTATCTACAAAAAGGACGTTGATGTTACTATGGGCTATCGACCATGGACTATGGACAAAAAAAATCATTATTTTTGTGCATCATGAATATCTCCAAAACATACCAGCCAAAAGAAGCCGAAGAAAAGTGGTACAGCTACTGGTTAGAACATAAATTTTTTAAGTCCGTTCCCGACGAACGTGAGCCATATACTATTGTAATGCCGCCGCCGAATGTTACAGGAGTGCTGCACATGGGGCATATGTTGAATAATACCATACAGGATGTGCTGATACGCCGCGCGCGAATGAAAGGCAAAAATGCCTGTTGGGTACCTGGAACAGATCATGCAAGCATCGCAACAGAAGCAAAGGTGGTTGCCATGCTCAAAGAACGCGGAATTACCAAAAAAGATATAACCCGCGACGAGTACATGAAATATGCCTGGGAATGGAAAGAAAAATATGGGGGCATCATACTTGAACAGTTAAAAAAGCTCGGTGCCTCGTGCGACTGGGACCGCACCCGATTTACAATGGAACATGATTTGTCGGATGCGGTATTTGACACTTTTATTCACTTTCATAAAAAGGGCTTAATCTATCGCGGTGTCCGTATGGTAAACTGGGACCCAGTAGGTAAAACCGGCGTATCGGATGAAGAGGTTATTCGTAAAGAAGTTAATCAGAAGCTTTATTATATAAGATATAAAGTAGTGAATAGTGAGTTGTCAGAAGGCAGTGAGCTTTCAACCACTCACCACTCACCACTCACCACTCACTTCCTCACCGTAGCAACCACAAGGCCTGAGACCATTATGGCTGATGCGGCGATTTGTATCAATCCAAATGATGAAAGATATACTCACCTGCATGGAAAAAAGGTATTAATCCCACTTATTAACAGGGAGATACCGATCATTTTGGATGAGTATGTATCGATGGATTTTGGTACGGGCTGCTTGAAAGTTACCCCGGCGCATGATCTGAATGATTATGAACTCGGCCAAAGACATAACCTGCCTGTTATTGATATTTTAAACGACGACGGAACGCTTAATGAAAATGCGAAAATATTGGTAGGCGAAGACCGTTTTGCGGCACGTAAAAAGGTTGTGGTGCTGCTTGAAACAGATGGCTATCTTGAAAAAGTAGAGGACTACAAATCGCAGATAGGTTTTTCAGAGCGCACCGATGCTGTTATTGAACCAAAGCTTTCCATGCAGTGGTTTTGCAAAATGAGCGAAATGGCAAAACCGGCATTGGATTATGTTGTGGAGGGCGAAATAAAGCTGATTCCCGAAAAATTTGTGAATACTTACCGCCATTGGATGGAAAATATCAGAGACTGGAGTATAAGCCGCCAGTTGTGGTGGGGACAGCAAATACCAGCGTGGTATTTACCCGATGGGCAATATGTTGTTGCAAAAACCCGTGAGGAAGCGTTTGAAGAAGCGAAAAAGCTGAAAGCTGATCCCGACAGTTATCGGGACGTAAAGCTTAAAGCTGAAGATTTGAGACAAGATGAGGACGTGTTAGATACCTGGTTTTCTTCATGGTTGTGGCCTATATCGGTATTTGACGGGTTTAAGGACCCCAATAATGATGATATAAATTATTATTATCCCACAAATGACCTGGTAACCGCACCCGAAATTTTGTTTTTGTGGGTAGCCAGGATGATTATGGCAGGGAATGAATTCAGGGAAGAAATTCCCTTTAAGAATGTTTATCTCACGGGCATCGTTCGTGATAAACTAGGCCGAAAAATGTCGAAATCACTTGGTAATTCTCCCGACCCGCTGGGTCTGATAGAAAAGTATGGGGCAGATGGAGTACGGGTTGGAATGCTGCGCAGTTCACCGGCTGGAAACGACCTGATGTTTGATGAAAGTCATTGCGAATGGGGTCGTAATTTTTTCAACAAAATATGGAATGCTTCAAGGTTGATTAAAGGTTGGACAGTTGACCAAAACCTTAAAAACAACAACCAGGTAGCTATCGATTGGTTTGAAAGCAGGTTTAGCGAGGCATCAATTGAAATAGAAGCAAACTTTGCTCAATACAGAATTTCAGAGGCCTTGATGTCGACTTATAAGCTGGTTTGGGATAACTTTTGTTCGGAATATCTTGAAATGATAAAACCGGGGTATCAATTACCCATTGATGCTGATACATACGCTGTTACGGTAAATTTCCTTGAAAATATTTTAAAGATGCTTCATCCGTTTATGCCATTTATTTCGGAAGAGCTATGGCACGATGATTTATTTGGGGAACGTGCGGAATATGACTGTTGCATTGTTGCCCAATTACCAAGTTATGGGAAAATAAATGCACAGCTGTTGGATGAGATGGAAATAATAAAGCAGGTTATTACAAAAATTAAAAATATTCGTAATAATAAGCAGATTTCACAAAAAGAAATACTGTCGCTTTCTGTAAAAGAAAATCCGACAATTACTTATAAGACAATCCCTTACAAAAACTATGAATTGATCATAAAAAAGTTGGGAAATATCAGCGATCTCAATATCGTTTCCGAGAAGTTAAACGGCGCAATAAGCTTTATGGTATCAACAGATGAATTTTACGTGCCTTTTGACGAAAATTTGGATCCTGTTGCCGAAAGTATCCGATTGCAAAAAGAAAAAAAATATTTAATGGGTTTTTTACAATCCGTTAACTCTAAGTTAGGGAATGAGCGCTTCATGAGCAGTGCAAAACCGGCTATAATTGAGGTTGAGTTAAAGAAAAAAGCCGATACAGAAGCAAAATTGAGGATATTAGAAGAGTCCCTTTCATCTTTGGCTAATTAATTGCATATAGATATCCGATAAATTATTGAAATCAATTTCAAGGCATGACAAGTATGTCATTTTTCCCTTGTTATTGTGATCATTTTTAAAATTAATTGGATTGACACTTGGAATTAATGACTAAAGAGGCAGATTTTTTTAACTTTTCAATAAAAAAAATACTTTCAACTGATCAATCTATCTTTGAGCGGGCACGAATCCGTTTGTTATACTATGGTTTTTGGATAGTATTCATTGCGGTAGCCGGATTGTTAATTAGTGTGTATTTTCAACACAAGGTAATACTCACAATTACTGCCGGCATTGTATTGGTATGTGTAACCTGTTTATTTAAGTATTTGACTTACAGACCTAATTGGCGCCAGATTTCGCACTCCCTGCTGGTTATGGCAACGCTGGTTAATTTAAACAATGTTTTTATTACCATGCAAAGCGTTGATATCGTTACTATCCAGGTTATACTGTTAACCATCCTGTTTAGCTACTATATGCTTGGCCAACGGTGGGGGCTATTTTATTCTCTGGTAAATCTTGTTCCTGTATTGTTTTTTTTATTATTAGAATATTTTGGTGATTATTTTATCTCATTAAAGCCTGAACAAGTTGATCAAACTACCATTATTATTAGCGTATTTGCGAATTTTATTATTATTATTTATATCCACAGCTATTTTTATGGTGCGTTTTTAAATAGCATCAAACAGCTTAAGAAAACGGGTGACGAGCAACTCGACCTCAATGCCAAATTGGAAATGGCCATAGAAAAGGCCGAAAAGTCATCCCAGGTAAAAACCGAATTTCTGTCAATTATGTCGCACGAAATACGGACGCCACTTAATGCAGTTATAGGCATGTGTAACCTAATGATAATGGCCAATCCAAGACCAGATCAGAAAGAAAACCTCAACGTGTTAAAGTTTTCCGCAAATAATCTTTTGGCTATCGTAAATGATGTTCTTGATTTTAACAAAATTGAAGCCGGTAAGGTAATATTTGAGCACAATAAGCTAAACCTTGCCGAACTAATGCACAATATTTGCGGCGCCCAAATATTAAAGGCCGAAGAAAAGGGTTTGTCATTTGATCTGGAAATAGACCCGGTATTAAACGATAAAATTGTGTTTGGTGATGCCACCAGGATTACCCAAATTATTTACAACCTGGTAAGCAACGCCATAAAATTTACAAAACATGGCAATATATGGGTTGATGTTACCTGTTTAGAGGATCGGCATAATACCATCATTGCAAATTTTAGAGTTAGGGATACAGGCATCGGGATAGAGAAGAAAGACCTCGAGAGTATTTTTGAACCCTTTACCCAGGAGTCAGTTACTTCTACACGGCAATACGGTGGGACTGGTTTAGGCTTAGCCATTGTTAAACGTTTGCTCGAACTGCAGGGTTTGTACATGAAGGTAGTCAGTAAAATTGGCGAAGGATCGGAGTTTTCATTTGACATGGAATTCCCGGTATCAACACAGACTAATGAAGAAATTATCCCGATCGCTATTGAACAAAATGAAGGCTTGAGTAATTTGCGAATGTTGATTGCCGAGGATAACCCTGTTAATGTTCTGTTAATGAAAAAGCTGCTGTCAAAATGGAATATTATCCCAACCATTGCCGAAAACGGTGAACGGGCAATAGAGATGCTGCAGTATGGCAACTTTGATATTATTTTAATGGATCTTCAAATGCCTGTATTAAATGGCTTTGACGCCGCAATGGAAATAAGAAAACTGCCTGATCCTAAAAAATCAAGCATACCTATTATTGCACTGACTGCAGCAGCTTTATACGATATTAAGGAAGAAATATTTAAAGCCGGGATGAACGATTACGTAGCAAAACCATTTAAACCTGAATATTTGATGGAAAAGATACAACACTTAGTGGTTGTGCCCTAATCATCTCTCTTTATAATCCGGCAATTCTTCAATAAATTGGTAACCCTTATTTTCAAAGTCGATGCGGCAATAGTAATGCTGCAACCCGTTGCTAACCGCAAGCAGATTTACCTTATGAGTTATGTTATAGCGGGCCACTTGTTCAAATGTTTTTTGATCAATAGTTATGGAAGGGGCTTTGCATTCAACAAGCAAAATCTTTTTGCCCGAAGAATTATATACTACAATATCCGATCTTTTGGCCATACCGTTTAGTTTATGCCCACCCTCAAGTTTTATCAGAGATTTCGGATAATGCTTCTGATTGATTAGATATTGTACAAAATGCTGACGTACCCATTCTTCAGGGGTAATTACAATATCCTTTTTCCTGATCATGTCAAACAAGACCAACTGCCCGTTTTGGTCGGTAATTTTAAAAGGGTAAGGTGGCAATTGAAGTGGCAACAGAAGATCCATAATCCGTAAAGATAAATGGATTATTAATATCGAACGCTGTTGGATTTACGATTTCAGAAGTACGATTTCTTTATATACTATCAATTCGTAAAACGTAATTCAAAAATCGTAAATTCTCTATAATTTAAGGTCCCCCCAGCCTTGCCTGTACGTCCTCCTGATAAACTGATTGGCAGGCTCAAAGTTGGTTACCCGCATATTTTCACCATCCCATTTCAGGCTTACATATCTGCCGCTGAATTTGTAACCTTCCATATTACCGTATACAGGGTCTTTAACGTTTATTTTCTCACGTATGTTAAAACTTCGCAATAGAAGATTTCCGAGCAGTACTGTTTCTGTTAATGGACCGGCATAACCAACGAAGGGGGAATCTATTTCAGCGTTCCCATATCCTGCAATTGAAGCATCTACCCATTGCCACCAATGGCCATCCATGTCGCCTGTTACACGAGGATATTTTTTAGGAATATTAACATCTTTATTTAATGACAGCGGCAATAACCTGGGATGGCTGCCGCCCCATCCGCATGAAACTTTCCCTTTGGTCCCAATAAAAAGTGTGCAACCCTCAAAATCATTTTCGCCAGGCCAATCGCCCAGCGCAATATTCTGATTAACATCAGGGTCAAGTTCCGAAAGGCGTTCTGGCGTTATACCGCCATCCATCCAGTACAGGTCGAGCCCTTTCCCATTTTTCTGTTTGAACTTAAATTTAATAGAACTGGATACAGGTCCGCTTTCCGGATAAATTCCCTCTTTAAAAATACCGTTGTAAACCGTACTTGCACTTCCCGATATTTCTTCGGGGTACCCAAGTTCAAGCAATTTAAACGGAGGCCCCATAATATGACAACCCATATCGCCCAATGCACCAGTGCCAAATTGCCACCAGCCCCGCCAGTTAAAAGGAACTAAATTGTCGACATAATTTGTTTGTTGTGCAGTCCCCAGCCATAGATCCCACTTTAGTTCTTTCGGTACGGGAGGTTTTGCGGTGGGCCACGATATTCCTTGCGGCCAAACCGGCCTGTCGGTCCAGCAATATACTTTTTCAATATCGCCGATAAGTCCGGCTTCAAACCATTCGCGCATGGTACGCATCCCATCACATGAGGCACCCTGGTCGCCCATTTGCGTAACTACCTTATATTTTTTTGCTGCTTCAGTGAGTATGCGCGCCTCATAAATATCGTGTGTAAGAGGTTTTTGCAGATAGAGATGTTTATTTAGCTGCATGGCGCTCAAGCCTACCAGGGCATGATTATGATCCGGGATCGCTACGGTTACAGCATCAAAGTTCTTGTGCTCTTTATCAAAAAGCTCACGCCAATCATGATAGAAAGGCGCCTTTGGGAACTCTTTACGACGAGCAGCTGCTGGTCTCTCATCAACATCACATAAAAAAGCAACTACAGCATTTTTTTTTGGATGGGACGCGTAATGATGAATGTCGTTTTCAGCCTCTCCGCCAGTGCCAACGGCCGCTATGTATAATTTATCGCTTGGTGCTGTGAAGCCTTTTCCGCCCAGCACAAAACGGGGTACAATATAGAATCCTGCGGTTGCGATGGCTGTTTTTTTTATAAAATCGCCCCGGCTAATGGTTTTTTTATCTGTGTTGTCCTTATTTGTTTCCATCGCCTGATTTTTATTTCTTCCTGAGTGGTTTAACTGCAACTTCCTTAAAAAAAACAACATCGTTGTCGCCATGATTTTGCAAGCCGATATAACCCTCATTTGGCCGAATGCCGCGATACGGCTCATAATCAAATTTACGGGTAGGGGTAGGAGCGCCTTCCGTATAATCGGTTACTTTTTTGCCATTTACATAAACGATAGTGCGCGGGCCGTCAAGCGTAATTTCCATGGTGTTCCATTCGGGCCCTGGTTTGCCCGGCTTGGCTAGCGGTTTGGTTAATGAATATAACGTGCCTGTTACATGGTAATCATCTTCTTTAGAGGTTTCGGGATGGTTATCAATCTGCACTTCGTAGCCATAAAATACGGGCATCCACGGCTCGCGAGGCTCAATAGGGATTCGGATAAATACGCCGGAGTTGCTGTTGAACTTCTGCATTTTATAAACAACCTTTATAATGCAATTGCTGAATTTTTCTTTTGTCCAGTACAACAAGCCCATCCCGCCATGGCTGCCGGTTAGGCCATTTTCAACATACCTGCTGCCCGGACCGACTTGTTTCCAACCCGAAAGATCCTTCCCGTTGAAGAGCTGACGCCAGCCAGTATCGGAAGGATTATTCTTTTGGTTTCGAACGGAAGATTTGCCGGTGCGATGATAAGTTGATCCCGACAAATGATTAAGACCTACAAAAAAGGCAATACTTAGAAATAAGCTCTGCCAAATGACTTTTTTTATCATGGATTTATAATTAATGTGAGCGTGTACCACAGGCGTTAGTTTAATTCAAGGCCGTTATGGTTTATATTGGTGAGTTAAAATTATCAATATTTATCAGGGTTCACAAAGTAAAAATTCAAAATTAAAAAGAATAGCACCGGGTAGAGTTATTGGCGATGGACGCAAGCGCCTTTGAATTTTTACTGAAATGACATGCTGTTTTGAATTTTGAATTTTTACTTTTGACTTTAATGACAGCCCAGGATATTTTAAAAGATCTTAAAAACAAAAAATACAAACCCATTTACCTGCTGCATGGGGAAGAGCCCTATAATATAGACCTGGTAAGTAATTTTGTTGAACATAAACTATTGTCTGATGCTGACAAAGGCTTCAACCAAACGGTACTTTACGGCAAGGACACGGATATAATGAATGTACTTAACGCTTCCAAGCGTTATCCAATGATGGCCGACTACCAGGTTGTTTTGGTAAAAGAAGCGCAGGATATGAAATGGGGCAGCGATGATGCCGATAAAAAGGGAAATAATCCACTATTAAGCTACCTCGAAAACCCTCTTACAAGCACAATCCTGGTTTTTTGTTATAAGTACGGCAAATTTGATAAGCGAAAAAAAACGTATAAAGCCATTGAAAAAAGCGGGCTTATATTTGAATCTACACCGTTGTACGATAGCAAGGTGCCGGCATGGATTGAAGGGTTCATCAACGAAAAAGGATATAAGGTAAATCAGCAGGCAACATTGATGCTGGCCGAATACCTGGGAAACGACCTCTCAAAAATTGCCAATGAACTGGAGAAACTAATGCTTAACGTAACTTCCGGACAGGAAATTACGCTTAAACATATTCACGACAACATTGGCATTAGTAAGGAATACAATGTTTTTGAATTGCAAACCGCGCTTAGTAAAAAGGATGCCCTTAAAGCCAACCAGATAATAAATTATTTCGAGGCTAACCCCAAAGCGAACCCTATAGTATTGGTATTGGGTAACTTGAATAACTTTTTCAGTAAAGTGCTTATTTATCATTATGTAAAAGATAAGTCGCAACAAAACCTTGCCAGGGAGATGGGGGTCAATCCGTATTTTATAAAAGACTATGAACAGGCGGCACGGAATTACAACTATGGTAAAACCATGCAGATTATCAGCTATCTGCGCGAATATGACCTAAAGAGCAAGGGTGTGGATTCAAATGCGGACAACGGGGGGTTGATGAAAGAACTCATATTTAAGATTTTGCATTAAACGCTTGATTTGGCGATTATTTTCGGGTTTAATTAAAACAACTTTTGTACTTTTGAAACCTTTTATAAACAGTATTGTAATCCTTAAATAATTAATATACCCCTCATGAACGATCAAATGGAAAACGACCAAATTAATAGCGTACTTGATTTAAAGGCGTCTCTTTTAAGCAACGCCGCTTCCAATTATGCTTACAATAAAATAAATAATATTTTGCTGATGCAGATATTGGCTAAGTTAGAAAATCGCGATATGGAAGAAATCAGGAACAATGTAGAACGCTATATAGCTGAATTCGCTGATGAATATATCAGGAAAAACCAAAACAGGTAAGAAAAATGGTGAACATCCCTGGTAGAGACGCGACGCATCGTGTCTCTACGACGGTTTGTCAATAATCGGCCAGCACCAAGATGTTATCACAAACCGGTGTAAGCCGTTCTTTGCCTTTCAAAAATCCTAATCCTACCACAAAAGAAAACCCTGCTATAACGCCGCCCATTTCCTGTATAAGTTCGCTTGCCGCAAGCGCTGTACCCCCTGTTGCCAGTAAATCGTCGTGTATAAGGATGTGTTGCCCTGGTTCGAAAGCATCGGTATGTAGTTCAATCACTGCCGTTCCATATTCAAGGCTATAGGCTTTTTGCTTGATAGTAAAGGGTAGTTTGCCGGCTTTACGTACCGGTACAAAGGGCACGCCCAGTTTGGTTGCCAGGGTTAAGCCAAATAGAAATCCACGGCTTTCAATTCCTGCTACTGCGTCAATGCGAATACCCAGCAGCCTATCTACAAATGCGTCAACAATATTTTCGCATAGAACCGGGTCCTTCAGTATCGGGGTTATATCTTTAAAAATAATTCCGGGTTTCGGAAAATCAGTTATATCGCGTATGGCAGATTTTATTTGCTGGGTTATCATTTAAAATTTAAATATGGTTCAATTTTACGTAAAATAACGTTATCCAGCAGCGCAATATTTTTCATGTCGGCTATCGAATTGTAGCGGCCATGCTGTACCCGATATTGAATAATTGCATTCACCTGGTTATAACCGAGATAGGGAAATATCCTTAACTGGTTGAAAGAGATGGTGTTTATGCTTATTTTGCTGATTAACGCACTGTTTATAGATACCTGATCTTTAATTTCTGCGTATTTTGTTGAATCCACGCCATAAACTTCCTTCAACTGTTCTTTATAACAATAGCCACCTAAGCGCTCCCTATATCTGAATATTCTTAGCGCAAATGACGGACCGACACCCCTTATTTCCGTTAGTTTTGCCGAATCGGCATTGTTGAGTTCAATGGTTTCACCTGCCTTTATTTTCTTTGAAGCATATTCAGCTAGCGGAATATTTATAAATGGCTCGAGCCTTCTATAATCGCTGTCTGTAATCGAGTTCATCTTTTTTACATCTTCTTTGTTATGAAACTTACCACCGTTTGCTTCGTAATGTTTGATAACATTAGCCTGCCGTTCACTTAATCCCAATTGTTCCCATTGTGCTGGCGAAAGATTATTTGGATCAAAAGGAAACATAACGGGGTGCAATATTTTTTCGTCCGACATTTGTTTGCCGTCCAGGTAACCAGTTTGTTGCGTTTCCTTGCTTAATTGAGCGATTGCTTTATCGAAATCTTTAGAATTTATTGTATTATCTTTACGGAAGAATTGATAGATATAGGGCGCGGCTAAGATCAGCACAATTAACACCACCAGTACTACCATCCCATTCCATTCTTTTTTTGTAATGGACAGGTAACTTTTTATATGAGCTTTCATTGTTGCAGGCTTATCACAGTTAAATTAAAATTTTTTAAGGATATTTGTTGCCTTTTTTAAAGGTTTATTTTATAACGGATGAAAGTGATTACTACCGAAGAGTTCGCCAAAGCCACCAAACTGGACAAGCTAAAAATGCCCGGGCTGGCAGCCTTATTGATGGAAGTCATGAAAATTAACCAGGTAAACGAATTGTTTGCCCAGGCACAACCCAACCAGGGTCCGGATTTTGTTGATGCGATATTAAAGGGCTGCGGCATTGAAATAGAGTTTGACGAGAAAGAACTGAAGAACATACCGGCCAATGGCAGTTTCATTGCGATTGCCAACCACCCTTATGGTGGAATAGAAGGCATGGTGCTGTTAAAGATACTCTGTATGGTGAGGCCAGACGCAAAAATAATGGCCAACTTTCTGCTAAAAAAGATACCAAATTTAAGTGACTATTTTGTTGCCGTAAACCCGTTCGAGAATGTAGAACATTCATCGAGCATCAGCGGATTAAAAACAACGCTCGAACTGTTAGGCAACGGCACCCCGATTGGTATATTTCCGGCAGGAGAAGTATCGACTTTTAAGGTAGACAAACAGGAAGTGACCGATCGGTTGTGGCATCCTGTTGTAGGTAAAATCATCGCGAAAGCAAAGGTACCGGTGGTGCCGATTTACTTTCATGGAAACAATGGGCTGCTTTTTAACTTATTAAGTTTAATACACCCCACGCTGCGGACTGCGAAATTACCATCGGAGCTATTTAACAAGCAAGGTCATACCATCAAACTGCGTATAGGCAAACCTATTAAAATTGAAGATATTCCTGAATATAATAACAACACCAGGCTGCTCAATTATTTAAGAGCCCGCACTTACGCCCTGGGAACAGGACTGGACGAAGAGAAGAAAATATTCAAGCCACGTCATATTTTTAAGATCAAGAAACTGCCTGAAAAGGTAGTGCCTGAAATTAGCGCGTCTATTCTTGAAAAGGAAGTTGAGCCTTTGAGAGAACAATACAGGGTTTGGACAGAGAAGAATTACGAAGTATTTATTGCACCAACATCCTCGATTCCTCATGTTATCCGCGAGATTGGCCGTCTCAGGGAATTAACGTTTAGGGAAATAGGAGAGGGGACTAACAAAGCTACTGACCTCGACGAATATGACATTTATTATCACCACCTTTTTATTTGGGATGTTGACGCTAAAATGATAGTCGGTGCTTACCGGGTTGGGCTTGGCGACGAAATATTTTACAGCATCGGTAAAAAGGGATTTTATATATCTGAACTTTTTAAATTAAAAGCGCAATTTACCCCTGTATTAAAAAAGAGTATCGAACTCGGCCGTTCATGGATAAGGAAAGAATATCAGCAAAAACCGCTTCCATTATTTTTACTTTGGAAAGGGATATTGATATACCTAATTGAAAATCCACGATACCGTTATTTGATAGGGCCTGTAAGTATCAGCAATTCTTTTTCAAAATTCTCTAAGTCGCTGATTGTTGATTATATAAACCGGAACCATTTTGATCATGAAATGGCTCAATTTGTTAGGCCCCGTAAAAAGTTTAAAGTTGACTTTGCAAGCATTGATACTGATTTATTATTAGCAGGAGAAGATACTTTTAAAGGTTTAGATAACCTGATATCAGAGATAGAAACCCGCAATATGAAAGTTCCGGTATTGCTAAGGCAGTATATTGCTTTGAATGCCAAAATTATCTGCTTTAATATTGATCCCAAGTTTTCTGATTGCCTCGATGGCTTTTTAGTGCTTGATCTTGAGAAGGTTCCCCAGGATATCCTGGAAAAGCTGGGAAAGAATTTGTAAGCAATTTAAAATTTCAGCGCTGCTATTAAGGTAATTTCTCTAAAGTAAAGTATTGATTCACCGTTACTGTATCAATAGGGGTATTAGATTGATTCCCAAATATAATGGAAGCATTAATTAACCAGTGATTTGAATCTGTTCTTTTTCCTTTTATTTCTCCGCCAATCGGCTTAGAATAAATCGCAGCAAAATATTCGCAACAAGGGCAAATCATGTTATATGCAGTTACTTGCCCGGCTGCTATCTGTTTTGCGCTAATATCTAAAATAGTGCTATTTAATGCCGTTTTAAAATAAAGCTGAACGCTGGGGCCACATGAATTACTGTTGCCGCTTTTAAAGGCGAAAACCCTGAAACTACCCTTTACAAGCTGATTTGATGCTGTAAAATCAGCACTATTATAATAGCTATAAGTGCAGTTAGTGTTGGCCGGACAATCGGTCAATGCTCCGTTAAGCTCAATGTTTGTACTATTATCCTTGCTGCAGCTTAGCAAAAAAAACAGTAAACATACTGCTGTCGTCGTTGCTTTAATTTTCATATTATATATATTACGTCACGTTTTGGCATTGCGCTACAATTTTTTATCTTAAGCTTAAAATAAATTATGCGGCTGCAATGATTTAGATCGGACTATTAATACTTTATAGAAAACTTATCCAAGATAAAGTGAATGAGCCATATAGGCCCGATAAAAAGGAATTTGAGATCATCCAAAAAAGAAGGTTTTTTGCCCTCTACTTTATGCCCTATGAATTGTCCCACCCACGCAACCACAAAAATAATTAAACACGTCAGCCATAATTGAGGGCCGCCCGCCTGATGCCATGCATCCAATTCAATTATTATATAGCTAAAAGCAAATAATACCAATAGCATGATATACGACAATATGGTTGAAAGCCGGTAATAGAAATAAATGGTGAATGCAATTAAAAACGATGCCCAATTCAAAAAGCCATTATATCGGCCCAAAAAATTGATATACGGAAACGGGATTGCCCAAACAAGGCCCAACAGACTAAATACAATAAGTGGTACGCAGATCCAATGGATTAGTTTGTTTGTTGAATTTTGATGGCTCTCGGCGTATTGCTCAAAATAAACATCAATGGGCCCGGCCTCTTTTTTACCTGGTGATGAAGACTTTTTATCTATTGTCATCTTCAATTAGATTTTGTCGTTGTAAATAGCTTGCTATTAAAATCGATGTCATTTCGAACCGTAGGGAGAAAACTTATACGACGTGTGTGTCCGCCATGCATAGTCCGCTTTACGGGCCGTATAAGTTTTCTCTTCGTTCCTCATCGAAATGACATGGTCTTTGACTAAAAAATTAGCCAACTCATTTTCAGAATCGCCCAAATTTTACAACCCGCAATGACATTTTGTTATTTCGCAAACGCCACTGACCTTGTCTCTCTTATCACAGTCACCTTTATCTGACCCGGATAGGTCATTTCTGTTTGTATGCGGTTTGAAATATCAGCTGCCAGTATTTCTGATTGGGCATCGCTTATCTTTTCACTTTCAACCACCACACGCAATTCGCGACCAGCTTGTATAGCGAACGTCTTTTCGACACCAGGGTATGACAGCGCCAGTTCTTCCAGTTCTTTCAAACGTTTAATATAACTTTCAACAACTTCGCGGCGTGCACCGGGACGGGCGCCAGAAATGGCGTCGCAAACTTGTATAATTGGCGAAAGCATCGAGGTCATTTCTATTTCATCGTGGTGAGCGCCAATTGCGTTACAAACTTCGGGATGCTCTTTATACTTTTCAGCTAACTGCATACCTAAAATAGCGTGCGGTAATTCTGGATTATCATCAGGCACTTTACCAATATCGTGCAACAGGCCAGCACGTTTGGCGAGTTTCACATTTAAGCCAAGTTCGGCAGCCATGGTAGCGCAAAAGTTGGCAACCTCGCGCGAGTGCTGCAATAAGTTTTGTCCGTAAGAAGAGCGGTAACGCATTCTGCCTACCATACGAATCAACTCAGGGTGCAGGCCGTTAATGCCGAGGTCTATCACAGTACGTTCCCCAATTTCAACTATCTCTTCTTCTATCTGTTTTTTGGTTTTTAAAACCACTTCCTCAATACGCGCGGGGTGGATACGACCGTCGGTCACCAAACGGTGCATAGCCAGGCGGGCAATTTCGCGCCTAACGGGGTCGAATCCCGAAAGAATGATCGCTTCCGGGGTATCATCCACAATTATCTCAATGCCTGTGGCAGCTTCCAGCGCACGAATATTTCTACCCTCGCGACCAATTATCCGGCCTTTTATTTCGTCATTTTCAATGTTGAAAATTGAAACAGTGTTTTCAATGGCACTTTCAGTAGCGGTGCGCTGTATGGTTTGAATAACAATTTTCTTGGCTTCTTTAGTAGCGGTAAGTTTGGCTTCGTCAACAATATCCTTTATTTGAGCCATGGCCCTGCTGCGGGCCTCTTCGCGCAAGGTATCTACCAATTGATTTTTAGCCTCTTCAGCAGATAAGCCTGCTATAGTTTCTAATTGCTGAACGTGTTGATTTTTAAGGTGCTCAACTTCTTCCTGTTTTTTAACAACTATTTCGGTTTGCCGTTCCAGGTTTTTGCGGGTATTATCAAGCTCGCTTTCCTTGCGATTCATGTTCTCCAAACGTGAATTAACCGATTGCTCTTTTTGCTTCATCGAATTTTCACGCTGGTTGATGTTGTTGTTTTTTGAATTTATTTCCTGTTCGTGCTCAGCTTTCATTTGTAAAAACTTCTCTTTGGCTTCCAGCAGTTTATTCTTTTTCAGTATTTCCGAATTGGTTTCTGCATCCTTTAATATCTTTTTGACTTTATTTTGGGCGGAAACTTCCTGGTCTTTAAATAGCTTTCTCAGCAGGTAGCGACCAATAACAATCCCCGTAGGAACGCCTATCAGCACGCCGATAATGATGTATAATGATAATTCCATGTCTATAATTGGTATATAATAAAAAAAACCGCAACTAAATTTTTAAGTGTCATGTATTTAAAAACTTCGGTAGGGACATTGGAATCATGGGTTACCGTTAAACATTAACGATTAACGCATGCCTCTTTGATCCGCTGATATTGAAGCGTTAAGTTTTTAATAGTGAAACCTAAAATTTAACCGCGGTTAGATCTTAAATTGCTCGTATGTATATGTACAAAGAACGTTATTGCTTTGAAAAAAAATCGGAAAGTAAATAATCCAGCTGATACACCTTTTCTGCTATCTCCGTATCGTCGATAGTAGTTTTTTTATCTGCTTTTAATGAATAGGTTGCATAGTGCAAAACACTCATTGCAAGCAGGTCCTGCTTATCCCTTACCGCGTAATTTTCCTGATATTCTTTTATCCGGTCATTAATTAGTTTGGCTGCCCTACGTATTATTTCTTCTTCTTCCATGTTTACCTTTAACGGGTAAACTCTGTCAGCAATATTTATTTTTATTGAGATTTCTCCCATTTGAGCTTTCACTTTTTGTACTATTTTTTCAATAATACAATACACTTATCTATTTCTTGCACAAATTCGGTAATTTTTTGCTTTATGTCAAGACTTTTTTCATTTGTTTCTGAAAATGATTTTGCCATCTTCAATATTCTCAGCTTTTCCTCCAGTTCCTGGGTCATATTCCTGCTGGTATCGAGCGCTGCAACCAATGTTTCACTCTCCAATTTCAACAAGTCGTTCTCCTCCTGCAAAGCGGAACAGAGCTCAATCAGGTTCTCTGTTCTTTGCGTAATTTTAGTTAATTGTTCTACTGTTGAGGCCATTGGTTAATTATTGATTTATTGAATTAGTGATTTAGTGAATTGAGGATTTATCGTTTAACAATTTACTAATTCAATAATTACTTCCTTATTTCCGCACCAGCTTCTTTCTCTAAGTTATAGATAATTTTTTGCATAACCGAATCAATCGCTTTATCGGTTAAAGTTTTTTCACTGTCCTGTAAAATAAAACTTAACGCGTATGACTTTTTACCCGCTGGAAGTTTATCACCTTCATATACATCGAACACATTCACATCCTGCAAAAGCTTGCGTTCTGTTTTTTGTGCGATTTGTTTTAACTGTTCGAATCTGATAGATTTATCAATTAGCATCGACAGATCGCGCCTTACCGCAGGGAACTTGGATACATCCTCAAAAACAATTTTATTTTTACGGGCAAGCTTAAGGATCATATCAAAATTAAAATCCGCATAAAAAACTTCCTGATCAGCATCAACCTTTTTTAAAGCTTCTGCCGCGACGCTCCCAAACTTAACCAGTTGCTTGTTATTAAGGTTATACTGCAATCCATACTTTAGCTTTTTGCACGTTGCATCTTCGAGATTAGTGCCCTGGATGTTTAATTTTGCAATGATGCCGTCTACAATGGCTTTTAAATTATAGAAGGAAACGGCCCCGGTTTTATGATTCCATTGTTCGGCACCGCTTGCGCCGGTAACAAAAATGGCGAACCGCTGATTCTCCGCATATTTACCTTCTTCAACTGAATAAACTTTGCCGAATTCATAAAACTTTAAGTCGCTGTTACGCCGGTTTTGGTTATGTACAACGGCTTCCAAACCGGAATATAGCATAGTTTGACGCATCACATCCAAATCATTGCTAAGCGGGTTTAATATTTTAACTGCCTTATCCAAATTTGAAGAATAGGCAGATTTTGTCAACGAATTAGACATGATCTCATTAAATCCGTTTGCCGAAAGTAAATCTGATATAAGATTTTGCACAGAGTCTTTATCAGGCCTTACTGATGTATTTAACGATGCCCTTATCTGCGTAGGGATCTCGATATTGTTGTAACCATAAATCCTTAAAATTTCTTCAACAATATCAACATCACGATTTATATCAACACGGTAGGGGGGGACCTTTAATGAAAGGCCCTCGCCGGTTTCGCCAACCACCTCAATGTCCAGAGCTTGAATAATAGCTTTAATTTCGCCGTGGGGGATGGCTTTACCGATTAATCTATCAATATTTTTATAGGTGACTTCAATCTCAAAAGGCTTAACCGGATTTGGATAATGATCCGAAATATCGGAAGATATTAAGCCACCAGCAACTTGTTGTATAAGCAATGCCGCCCGTTTTAAGGCAAAAACGGTCATGTTGGGATCTGTGCCACGTTCGAACCTGAAAGATGAGTCGGTTTTTAAACCATGCCGTTTGGCTGTTTTGCGCACTGAGACCGCGTTAAAATAGGCGCTTTCGATGAAAATGTTTTTTGTGGTCGGCTTAACTCCCGATTCTGCACCGCCAAAAACTCCGGCAATACACATAGGTTCTTCGGTATTACAAATCATCAGATCATCGGCCGAAAGTTTACGTTCAATATCATCAAGGGTTTTGAATAACGTGCCTTGGGGACAATTTTTTACGATAACAGTATTTCCCTTAATAGCATCGGCATCAAAGGCATGCAGCGGCTGACCAAGGTCATGTAAAACGTAATTGGTTGCGTCTACTATGTTGTTGATGGAGCGGATACCTATAACAGCCAGGTGTTCTTTGAGCCATTTCGGTGATTCTTTAACTTCGACACCCGAAATGGTTACACCCGAATATCTGGGGCAGGCCTGTTCATTTTCAACTACAACCTTGATAACACAGTTCGTATTGTCAACCTTGAATGCTGAAACATCAGGTTTGTTAATCGCTATTTTTAAAAATGCTGCAATATCGCGTGCTGTACCTAAATGCGAAGCCGCGTCGGCGCGATTGGGCGTGAGGCCGATTTCGTACAGGTAATCGTCTTTTAACTTAAAATAATCTTTTGCGAGCGTTCCAACAACAGCATCAGCGTCAAGCACCATTATACCGGCATGATCAGTTCCCAGGCCGATTTCATCTTCGGCACAAATCATCCCTTCGGAAACCTCGCCGCGTATTTTTGATTTGTTAATTTTAAATGGTTCGCCAACGGTTGGGTAAACTGTAGTGCCGACTGTGGCGACTACAACCTTTTGCCCGGCTGCAACATTGTTTGCGCCGCAAACTACTTGCAGGTCTTCGCCTTGTCCAACGTCAACTTTAGTAACCTTTAGTCTGTCGGCGTTGGGATGCTGGGTGCATTCTTTCACATAACCAACAACCAGGCCTTCCAACCCACCGGGTACCGGCTGCACTTTTTCAAGGCTCTCCACCTCCAAACCTGTACCGGTTAATATTTTCGAAATTTCCTCAGGGGTTTTATCCGTATCAATAAATTCTTTGAGCCAATTATAAGATATCTTCATTATAGCTAAATGATAATCGGCAAAGATAGGATTTAGTCCGAAAGTCGGGAAGACCGGAAGTTCGAAAGTAGGAAAAGAAATGACGAAATTTAATAGTCTCTATTCCTTCTTCTTGGCAACTGGTTTTTCGTCACCTAAATTTAGCGTGTACGAAGACTCGGAAGCATCATAGGCTTGTTTCAGTTTATCGGCATCAGCAAAATCTACTGTGTCGCCTGGTTCCGGAATATCATCCAGTCCGTTTGCGTGAATATCTTTTTGACTTTGTTGATCGTCTGCTTCAGAGCTATCTTCGTCGTCGTAGGGTATTTGATTATCAGGAGTTATCATGGTAAATTTTATTTTAAGCAATAATTATAACTGTAAAGTTAAGCGATTTGTTTCTATTTCCACTCACTAAAATTCCGAAATCCGACTTCCGAAATCAAAACAGCCCTTCATCCGCAAAACTAAAATATCCCGAATCAGTAATAATTAAATGGTCGAGAATGTTAATGTCCAGTATCTTACCAGCATCTGAAATTCTTTTTGTAAGATTAATATCCTGCTGACTCGGTTTTAGGTTGCCCGACGGATGATTATGGATAAGGAATATGTTCGTGGCCTGATGTTGAAGCGCTGTACTAAAGATAATTTTTAGATCAACTAAAACTTCGGACATCCCTCCCTTACTTATCAATTCTTTTCCAAGCACCTTTTGTGATCGTCCCGTTAAAAGTATCCAGAATTCTTCGTGACTAAGGTCTATCATTTGGCGGCGCATAATATGATAAGCATCCTTGCTGCTGCCAACACTTTCGGGTGGTTTGCTTTCAGAGTCGTTTCGCCGCCGCCCCACTTCCAGCGCGGCAATAATACTTATTGCTTTTGCTTCGCCTATGCCCTTAAAATTCGAAAGATCGTTTATGGTTGCTTTGCCTAGCTTGTTAAGGTCGTTATCATAATGGTGAAGAATACGCTTGCTCAACTCAACAGCGGTTTCGTCGCGACTACCTGAGCCTATCAATATTGCAATCAGTTCGGCATCGGTTAATGCGCGCCTGCCCTGGCCGCTTAGTTTTTCGCGTGGACGGTCTTCCTCGGCCCATGATTTTATGCTGATTTTGTTCTCGTAGTCTCTCAAGCTTTTAACAATAAGGTTACGCCGATTAAGGTAAGTAAATTTTATTATTTCCTTAATTGTTATAAGCCACCACCAGCACCCTGAATGTTCCGGGTATTACAGTTGGCCTGAAGACTCTTGAGTCTTTCTGTTTAAAATCGCCGGTAGGCAAATAAACCCGATGCGTGATTTGATCAACCGCCATCGTTCTGGCACCCCTTTGTGTTTTTAAATCAACGATATAAAGAAAGCTGCCACCGGGAACTTCTTTTATGATTGATAATGTCCCAACGCCATTTGAGGAATAAACAGTTTTAAGCTTTATATCAAAATCCACCGCATCGCATTCCTCGTCAATAGGAAGGTTGTTAACAATTTTACCGGTTCGTGCATTCATCACCACCAGCATTTTATTATTGCAGCCCGAAAATAGAAGCATATTTTGCCTGTCAATTGCCAACCCTGTTGGACTTCTTCCGGGAGCCACAGGCCATGATTTTAAAACTTTATAAGTCACCGCGTCAATTACATCAATTTCACTTTTCTCCACATTGTTCACGTATATTTTTCCAGCACCGTCGCTTACTGCTGTTTCGGGCCAGCCGCTTAATTGTATGGTGGCCACGGCCCGATCGGTGGTGGGGTCAATTACAGTCAGGTTTTTACTCTTGCCGTTACAGCTAATTATTTTTTTTGAAAAATCATCATAGAAAATTCTGTCGGAGAGTTTGCCGGTAGATACGTGACCAAGGATCTTGTTTGTTTTTAAATTGAAAACAAGTACACTATTAGCTGAACCGTTTGATATATAACCTTTCCCTACGGCATGGACAAGAGCAATGCCATGCACATCGTCTTCAGTGCTGATTATCGCGACAGAGTCGCCGGTTGTTTTGTTTAAAACATTAACCTGCGATCCGTGGGATATGTATAAGTTGTCGGAGGTTGAGTCGACCGCGAGATAATCGTAGCCTCCGGCACTCTTAATGTGAAATGTTTTGGCGATGTAATAATCGGGTCTGCTTTGCGCGTCAACAGAAATAAATGCCGAAATCCAAAACAACGTAAGCATGACAACAGACCTTTTCATACGAAATTTAGATTATTGGTAATCAATCTCAACAACGTTATTTTTAATCAATACCAACAATATTACGAATGAAAGTCGTTTTAAAAAATTAATTTGTGTGAAAAAAAATTTCGAATAGGTCAAATCGCCTGTTCTTTATGCAGTGCAGCGCAATCTCCCCGCTACAACAGAGGCAGATTACGCGGCATAAATCTGACTAGTTTCTTAGCTAAACCGGCGACGATATTTACTTGCTATTGCTAATCACCAATACTCTAAATGTACCGGGTATAGTCGATGGTCTCATCGCTTTTGGGTCTTTTGGTTTAAAATCGGCGGTTGGCAAATAAACCAGGTGTGTAATTTGATCAACCCCATGTGTCCTGGCACCTTTTTGAGTTTTCAATACCTGCGCTACAGCAAATTTGTCGTCAGGCAATTCTTTGATAATTGTTAGCGTACCTTCACCGTTTGACGAATAAACCGTTTTTAGTTTAACGTCAAAACCTACGGCGTCACATTCGTCGTCGATGGGCAAGGTTGTTATCACTTTACCATTTGTTGCGTCCATAACCACCAGGAGGCCATTATCACAGCCAGCAAATAAGCGCATAGAAGTACGGTCAATAGCCAAGCCCGAAGCGCTCTTGCCAGGCGCTATTGGCCATGTATTTATAATTTTAAACGTTGTGGCGTCGATAACATCCATTTCACTTTTTTCGGCGTTGTTTACGTAGATTTTGCCTTTCCCATCGCTAACAGCCGCTTCGGGCCAGCCTGTTAATTGTATGGTTGCAACTGCCTGGTCGGTGGCAGGGTCAATTACGGTGAGATTTTTACTTCTGCCGTTGCAGCTGATTACTTTTTTTGAAAAATCGTCATAAAATATGCCATCAGAAAACATACCCGTAGGTACGTGGCCCAGCACAGCGTTTGTTTTTAAATCAAAAACTAAAACACTGCTCGAGCCACCGTTTGAAATATAGCCTTTGCCCAGAGCGTGAACGAGCGCGATGCCGTGTACATCTTTTTCGGACTTAATTACCCCAATTGAATCGCCGGTGGTTTTGTTCAGTATATTTACCTGCGTACCATGCGATACGTACAAATTATCGGAAGCAGAGTCGACAGTAATGTAATCGTAACCGCCGCTGCTTTTTATGTGGAATGTATTTGCGATACGGTAATCAGAGCTGTTTTGAGCTTGAACCGAAGCAACTGCAGTAATTGAAAGCAGTGCAATTATGAGGTTGAACTTTTTCATACGAAAATTAGATTATTGGTGATTAACTTCAACAATATTACGATCGATGAAAATGATTTTATAATATTATCTATATATAGGTGGAATTTATAGATGAAGAGTTATTTTACTGCACATAGAGGACCCCAATGTTTGTGACAGAATTTTTCTTCGACATGATAAAAAGAATCTGGTAGTTGATGTTTCTAAGCAATTCATATTGTTTATATGTAGGATTATTTATACCATTGGATGTAAATACATCAATAATATTTTATGTTTAAAAAACTGACCTTAATCATTATCACTTTATTATTAGGAAAGAAACTTTTTGCACAGGATCAAGATAGCATCCAGCCTGATTCTGTATATGTAAAGTATAAAATAAGTTCAAGAGCGGATTCTTATAAAGGATCACCATCAAAATCAAAACAGATATTTTTATTTGATAGGTCGGGGAGATATAGCGGTTTTATATTAACTGATAATGAAACCGGTAAAACGCCCCAAATGAAAATGATTTACACTTACAACGCTAAAGGCATCCTTGCCTCGGAAAATGACACTTCTTATCGCGGCAGTAATTATACAGTTAAAAACGCTGAGATATTTTATGCAGAAGATGGAACTCTGTTAAAGAAAGTAGTTAAAAACGAAGGGCGTATAGTAAGCGAGATATCATATTACCCCGTTGAAAACAAAAAAGTCGAAACGCTTTATCGAAAAGGATCGGTGTATAGAACCCAAACGTCTTTTTACGATAATCATAATAAGGAAATCCGATTTACCGGAACTGAATTAGGGGATAAAGATGCTGTCCCGAGGGTTATAGAACTTAACGGGAAAAAGTATACTATCCCCGCACAAAATAAAGATGAACAATGGGATTATAATTTTGAAAATATCTATGACGATGCCGGCCGACTTGTTTCAAAAAAGCGACTAATCGACGGCAAAGTACAGGACGAGATTGTTTATAAATATGATGAAAGAGGCTTAATGACGGAGAAGATTGAAAAACGCGGAAACAATGAGCAAATTATACAATTTGAGTATACTTATTATTAAAGTTGAAAGCTGAAATACTTAGACGCTTTCAGCTTTCAACTTTATGCTTTCCGCTTAACTTAGCAAATTCTTCCAGCTCACCAAATCACCGATTATCTTTTGAAGATCATCGGAATTTACGCGTTCCTGTTGCATGGTATCGCGGTGACGGATGGTTACTGTGTTATCTTCCAGTGTTTGATGATCAACGGTAATACAAAAAGGCGTGCCAATGGCATCCTGGCGACGGTAGCGTTTACCTATGGCGTCCTTTTCTTCGTATTGCAGGTTAAAATCAACTTTTAGCCTGTCCATAATTTCACGCGCTTTTTCGGGAAGGCCGTCCTTTTTTATTAATGGGAAAATAGCGGCTTTAACCGGCGCTAAACAGGGGTGCAGCCTTAAAACGGTACGGCTATCCTGTTTTTCTTCGGTGCTTAAATCTTCTTCTTCATAAGCGTTGATCATGGTCAGCAAAAACATCCTGTCTAAACCTATGGAAGTTTCAATTACATACGGTATGTAATTACCGTATGGTTTATTGGTGTCCGGATCAACTTCAGGATCAAAATACTGCATCTTTTTACCCGAAAACTTTTGATGCTGACTTAAATCAAAATCGGTGCGGCTGTGGATACCTTCCACTTCTTTAAAACCAAATGGAAAATCAAATTCAATGTCAACTGCCGCATTTGCATAATGTGCTAATTTAACATGATCGTGAAAGCGATAATCAACTGGTTCAGTACCTAAGGCAAGATGCCATTGCATACGTTTTTGCTTCCATTTTTCATACCATTCCATTTCTGTTCCAGGGCGTACGAAGAATTGCATTTCCATCTGCTCGAACTCGCGCATACGGATGATGAACTGCCTTGCTATTACTTCGTTACGGAAAGCCTTGCCGATTTGTGCAATACCGAATGGGATTTTCATCCTGCCCGATTTTTGCACATTCAGATAATTTACAAAAATCCCCTGTGCGGTTTCCGGCCGCAAATAAACCAAATCGGCGTCATCTGCCACGGCCCCCATTTGGGTGCTGAACATCAGGTTAAACTGGCGTACATCGGTCCAATCGGGCTTTTCTTTGCCATTAGGATCGACAATTTCGTTATTAATTATCAATTCACGCAGGTTGGCTAAGTTTTCATCATTTAGTGCTTTATTCATCTTTTTAAGCAAATCACTTGCTTTTAAAAATGAATTATTGGTTTGCAGCTTTTTGTAATAATCTTCTGCCTTATTTGTCAAATCGAACTCAACTTCTTTACCTTCCTTTACTCGTTCCCTAATAAGGAACATTTGTTGAACGGTTAATATATCAGAATTTAAATCGGGGTACTTTTCATTTATATATCCACTCACATTGTGAAATGCATAGTTAAATTCTTCAGTTATTTTATCTTCCAATAGTTGGTCGGCCCTGTAGCGTTTTTTCGTAATCTTATTATCGATCATTGGATCACTGAAACCAGCCACGTGTCCGCTTGCTTCCCAAATCTTAGGATGCATGAAAATAGCCGAATCAATGCCGACAATGTTCTCATTCATCTGCACCATTGCTTTCCACCAGTAGGTTTTGATGTTGTTCTTTAATTCGGAGCCGAATTGCCCGTAATCATAAACGGCACTTAAGCCATCATAAATTTCGCTGGAAGGAAAAACAAAGCCATATTCTTTAGCGTGGGAAATAACATTCTTAAACAGTTCGTCGGTTGATTTACTCATAATAGGGCAAAGATAGTTTTTTTGGGAAAGTTGGGAAGTCAGAAAAGTCCGAAAGTCAGAAAAGTCCGAAAGTCGGGAAAGTCAGAAAAAGTCGGCCCCCCCCGAAGAAGGTGATTAGACTAAGTATATATTTTCCTGCTGGCGGCTGTGGCCGTGCTAATTTTTTTCGACATTCTCCCGGTGAAAATTAGCTACCCCGGCAAAAATTTGATCAGAAGCTTTGATATAGTTGAATATCGATAGTTTTTTTGGAGTTTGCACAGCCAACGCATTGTTTTCTTTTATGTATGTGGCAAAGAACTTTTTGTTGCCTTCGCTTATATCGGTAACAGTATAGCCGCCTTTTGTCGCAACGATTGAAAAATGCCTCCATGTGCCATCGGTCCAGTTTCCAATAAATTCATCGCCTGGTTTATCATTTTTATGATCTGTGCAGGCTATGGCCAGCAGACACGTAATTATGACGAGGAATTTTTTCATGGAATAATTGAGTTTACTGTGCTAAAATATTGAAAAACTTATTCAACTTCAGTAATAATTATCATTTGGCCTTAAATTCTGTTCTCGCCTTTGTTTTAACTTCTTCCCACGACAAACCCTTATCTTTTCCACTTTCAAAATCATCTATCCGGCTTTTTATCTCCGCTACAAACTCCTCATCTTCCCAATGATCGTATACTTCCTCTATATCATCTTCGACCAATGTATATATTGCTTCAACTTTTTTATCATCGGCAGTGTCAATAAAATTGTGCAATTTTTCTCTTATTGTTTCAGTGCTCATAAACATCCGTGTTTATCAAATTTAACGATATGTTTTAAAAGTTTGTTGAGAAATGGTTTAATTGTCGCTCGGATAGTAATGGGTTACCTTTTCGAATTGACGGTATTAATCTAAAATGATTAATATCAGCGCTATACTCTTTATTTTCTTTTTTTTTGCCGCTCCAATCGGTCAAATTATATTATCAATACTCAACATAAAAGGACGTATTTTCTGGTCATTAAGAAGGATTGTATTTCTTTCTGCTTTGGCCGAAATTTGCTTTTCGATAATTTTAATTAAAATGGACGAAATTCAAATTTTATCACTAGTCAAAGCAGGAAATCACTGTATGGATTGTGGTTTAATTGGGATTTTTATTCTAACACTTGGATTATGCAAAATGTTACTGGTCATACCGATAATATTTTTTATTTTCAAGTCAATCCAAAAAAATAAACACCGCCGTTCAACTGAGTTTTTAAGCTCCTAATTCAATACCGGCTGCACATTTGTTAAACTAAATATCTCCTCCATTAAATCATCACTCGGGTTTACTTTAAAATTCTTTGAGGGCAATTCAACCAGCATATTTTCGTCCCGGTCTTTGATCATAAAGCGGAGCGTGCAATTTTTTACGTTGTATTTTTGATTGTTGGTATTGATTAAACCTTGTATGTTATCTAAAAGCTGACTATTCAAATTATTAAGTTCGAGGCATACGGTTAACGACTTGGTGAGTTTATCGCGCATTTCCGAAAGCAAGCTCATCACCAATATTTTCATATCCCAATTGTCCTTCTGTTTAAATTTTTCTTCGATGATGCCTTTTAAGTGCAGAAAATATCCACCAACCAGCAGGTTCCGGAATTTTATATAATCGTCGCCAAACAGTGCAAACTCATACGATTCATTATAATCTTCCAAAACGAAGGTGCCGAAAGGCTTGCCGGTTTTGGTCATTTTATGCTGAACGTTTGAAACCAAACCGCCGATACAAATCTCACCCCGCTTACGCAACTGGCTAAAAGCCGCCATAATCTCTTCACCGCCTTCGCCCGAACGTGCCTTCTGCATCATTTTAAGATCGCTGATATTGGTATTACAGAATCGTCCCAGCTCAACTTTATAATTATCAAGCGGATGCCCTGTTAAATAAATACCTATAACTTCCTTTTCATATTTTAACTTCTCAATCAACGGCCATTCCTCAGCTTCGGGCATAGCCGGTTCTGGAATGTACGAAGCTACAGATCCGCCAAATAATGACGATTGTGAGCTGCTTTGGGTATTCTGATAATCGTTGGCATACTTGGTAAGGCGTTCAATGCCGGTTAAAACGCCATTTTCGGTCTTTGCAAAAAACTGGGCACGGTTTAGTCCAAATTCATCAAAAGCACCGCCATAAACCAGGTTTTCGTACGACTTACGGTTTACACTCCGGGTATTTGAACGTTGTGCAAAATCATAAACTGATTTATATGGCCCGCGGTCGTTACGTTCTTCGATTATACTTTCTACCGCCTTGTCGCCAACTCCTTTAACACCGGTAAGTCCAAAACGTATCTGTCCTTTTTTATTAACTGCAAATGACATATCCGACTCATTTACATCCGGCCCCAAAACCTGTATACCCATCCTGCGGCATTCTTCCATAAAAAAGGTAATCTTTTCCATGTTGTTCTGGTTGTTTAAAACCGCCGCCATATATTCCGACGGGTAATTTGCCTTTAAATAAGCTGTTTGATAAGCCACAAATGCATAGCAGGTGGAGTGCGATTTATTAAAGGCATATTGTGCAAAGGCTTTCCAGTCGGTCCATATTTTAGTGAGTTTATCCTTGGGATGCCCTTTAGCCGCGGCGCCCGTCATAAACTGGGCTTCCATTTTGTTCAGTACCTCAATCTGCTTCTTACCCATCGCCTTTCGTAAAACGTCGGCATCACCTTTACTAAAGCCTGCTAATTTTTGTGATAAAAGCATCACTTGTTCCTGGTATACGGTAACCCCATAAGTTTCGCCCAGGTATTCCTCCATATCCGCAAGGTCAAAAGCTATAGGCTCAATGCCTTGTTTACGCTTAATAAATAAGGGGATATACTCTATCGGCCCCGGACGGTATAGCGCATTCATCGCTATCAGGTCTTCAAATTTATCCGGTTTAAGATCGCGCAGGTACATTTGCATCCCATCACTTTCAAACTGGAAAGTACCATTAGTTTCACCCCGCTGGTAAAGCTCAAATGTTTTCTGGTCGGTGAGAGGGATGCTGTCTATATCTATATCAACATCGTGGTTTTGCTTTATTAGCCTTAAGGCATCTTTGAGGATGGTTAGGGTTTTAAGGCCCAGGAAGTCCATCTTTATAACGCCGGCATCCTCAATTACACGGCCGTCATACTGGGTAACCAATAAATCCGAGTCCTTAGCGATGGCTACAGGCACGATATCTGTTAAATCGTATGGCGCAATGATAATGCCTGCTGCGTGTACGCCGGTATTACGAACAGAGCCTTCCAGTTTTTCGGCCTCCCGTAATACTTGTGCCCGCAGGTCGTTCCCTTTCAGTATTTCCTTTAATTCCGGGACTTGTTCAATGGCCTCCTTAAGCGTAATACCAAGCGTATCAGGAACCAGCTTTTTTATCGCGTTCATTTCTGACAACGGCATATCAAGTACACGGCCTACATCCTGTATGCTGGTGCGAGCCGCCATGGAGCCATAGGTAATGATCTGCGCCACCTGGTTCTTGCCATATTTATCCACCACATAATCAATCACTTTTTGACGACCTGCATCGTCAAAGTCCGTATCAATATCGGGCATCGACTTACGATCAGGATTTAGGAACCTTTCGAACAGCAGGTTGTACTTCATCGGGTCGATATTGGTGATGCCCGTACAATAAGCAACCACCGATCCCGCCGCTGAACCACGCCCCGGGCCTATAAATACCCCAATGTTACGGCCATGTTTTATAAAGTCGGCCACAATCAAAAAGTACCCGGCAAAACCCATTGTCCTTATCGTAAAGAGTTCGAAATTTATCCGCTCTTCTACTTCCGGCGAAATATCAATATAGCGCTCTTTTGCCCCGGTAAAAGTTAAATGCTTTAGATATTCCCACTGGTTAAGGGTATCGGCATCAGGTGTATTGTGAATTTTAAACTCTTCAGGGATAACAAAGTTCGGTAGTAAAATATCACGTTTCAGCTTTAACACGTCAACCTTATCAACAACTTCGTTGGTGTTGTCTAATGACTGCGGCAGATCTTCAAACAACTTGCCCATTTCGGCCTGCGTTTTAAAATAAAACTGGTCGTTAGGGAAGCCAAAACGGTAACCTTTGCCGCCTTCTTCGTCGGTAGCAATTGGCGTGCTTTGCATATCGCCCGTGTTTACGCAAAGTAAGATATCGTGTGCGTTTGAGTCCTGCTGATCTACATAATGCGAGTCATTAGAACAAATAACTTTTACATTATACTTCTTTGCGAATTTGAGCAATACTACGTTTACCGTATTTTGATCAGGGATGTCATGGCGCTGTAATTCAACATAGTAATCTTCGCCAAAAAGGTCCAGCCACCATTTGAATTCCTCTTCGGCTTCAGCTTCACTTTTTCTTAAAATAGCCTGCGGAACGGAAGCCCCTAAACAGCAGGTTGTTGCTATAATGCCTTTATGATACTTTAATATTAACTCTTTATCGATACGGGGCCATTTACTGTACAGCCCTTCCATATAGCCAAGCGAACATAGCTTAACCAGGTTTTTATAGCCTTCGGCATTTTTGGCCAGCATCAGTTGGTGACATCGTATATCTTTCTTTTCCTTTGTGAATTGCTTTTTATGACGATCCTCAACTACATAAAACTCACAGCCAACTATGGGCTTTACATTATGTTTCCCCGCTTCGGCAACAAACTTAAATACGCCGAACATATTACCGTGATCGGTAATAGCAAGGGCTTTCATCCCATCTGCAGCTGCCTTTTTATATAGTTTTGATATATCGGCAGCGCCATCAAGCAATGAAAACTGGGTATGTACGTGTAAGTGTGAAAAATCGGGCATCGTCTATTCTTTTCCTTTTGAAGATAGCAAAGTTACCGCGAATTTCGGATTTCGGATGCTCGATTTCGGATTTGTGGAGAAAATCGGGGGGTCTTGATAATTAATTTAATTAGATTTTGTCATTGCGAGCGAAGCGTGGCAATCCCGTCGACCTGCATGGCGAACATGCATTAGCTACGAGATTGCTTCGTCGTTCCTCCTCGCAAAGACAAAAGTTTTTATTTCGCATTCAAATTCGGCAAATCACTATTCCCTTTCAGATAGCGTTCCAAAAACTGAAAGCTTACATTAGAGATAAGGCTATAACTCTGCCAGTTATATGCAGCCCCGTGTGCACCCGGCGGATAGATGCGCAGTTCGGCATCTTTACCGGCATTTGTTAAAGCGGTCAGTAACTGCATCGTATTTGCCGGATGAACATTATCATCACTCATTGAATGTATCAGTAATAAGTGATCTTTCAGATTAGCAGCGTGTGTAATATCCGAGCTGTTTTTGTAGCCTTCCTCATTTTCTTTTAAAGGCGCCATGTAGCGTTCCGTGTAAACATCATCATACAGACGCCAATCGGTAACGGGCGAATTGGCTATACCCACCTTAAATACACCGGGATGGGTAAGTAGGGTATAGGTAGTACCGTAGCCGCCGTAGCTGGTACCCATAATGGCCATTTTTGAACCATCAACAAAAGGCATTTTTGCAAGGTAATTTGCAGTCTCCACAAAATCGTTGCTTTCCCATTTGCCCAACTGCTTGTAAACAGATTTGAGAAACACACTGCCATAATTGGCTATGCCCCTGTTGTTTACATTGGCAACGATATAGCCGTTTTGCGCCAGCCACTGCTGCCACGCGTCAGTCGAAAAGCTGTTAAATATATCGTGCGATTCCGGTCCGCCATAAACGGTCATTACTACAGGGTATTTTTTGCTGGGATCAAAATTGAAAGGTTTGATCATGTAGCCTTCCAGGTTAACTCCGTCGGATGTTTTAAACTTAAAGAACTCGGGTGCTGAATAAGCATGAGCTTTAACATATTCATTGACGGAATTGTTGTCTTCCAGCATTTTCAGACTTTTACCCTGTTCGTTGCTTAATGCCACATGCAAAGGCGTGGTTACATTGCTGTACGAATCCAGGTAATATTTTGTGTTTGGCGACATGTTAATGTCGTGATAACCTGCTACCTCGGATAGCTTCGTTTTATCACTTCCGTCAAACTTAATGGAATAGAACTGCTGGTCGAGGCCTGAATCTTCGGCAGATAAGAAATATATCTTTTTCGCCTGGGGATCAATACCGCTTACTTTGATCATATCCCAATTGCCTTTGGTTACCTGGTTAATTAGTTTTCCATCGTAACTGTAACGGTAAATATGATAGTAGCCCGAACGGTCAGATACCCAGAAAAACTCTTTCGATTTTTCAGGAAAATAAACCATGTCGTTTACGTTGGTATAAAAATTAAATATCGCTACCCAGGTTGTATTTTGCTCTTCCAATACTACGTGATGCTCTCCCGTTTTTACATTAAAAAAGTAAAGCTTCATATGGTTTTGTGCGCGGTTTAGCGTCATTAATGCCAAAACATCCGGGTTACTTGTCCAATAAATGCGGGGAATGTAGAAATCGCCAGTTTCGTCGGGCGTAAGCCACACTTTCTTGCCCGATTCCGCATCAACTACACCAATTTTTACCGAAGGATTCGGGTCACCTACCTGTGGGATTGGAATATGGATATAATCGGGGTGGAGGCCATCATAATTCGTCATTTGAAAACTGGGCACCTGGTGTTCATCGAACTGCCAGAAAGCCATATATTTACTGTCAGGCGACCAGTTCCAGGCCTGGGCTTGTCCGAATTCTTCTTCATAAACCCAGTCGTAATGACCGTTGAAAATACCCAGCTCGCTGGTAGAATCGCTTGTTAATTGCTGTTCTTTTCCGGTTGCGAAATTGTAAACAAACATGTTTCCGTTTCGTTCCATGCCAACTTTTGAGCCGTCGGGCGATAACGCTGCTGAACGTGCGTCTTTTGCAGCCTGTTTTAATTGTTTGTTTTCCAGATCGTAGATATAATAATCTGACACACCCGAACGACGATAAATAGGACGGAAGTTTGTTTTAAACACAAGGTGTTTTGAATCGTGCGACCATTGAAACGACTCATAATTAAAGGCCGTGGTTGTGCCCGGGAAATTGAGTCCCTGGTTTTTGAAGATCAGTTCATCTTTTAACGTTTGAGGGTCCATAGAACGGATTTCCTCATTATTGATATAGGAGTACTTGTTACCGCCGTTGGTCCAGTTAACGCTTTGCGGTCCCTGGTTTCCATAAAGGCTGCGACCTGATTGTAAGGCTTCTTCTAAGCTGCTGTATTGTTTTTTGGTTTGTGCGTTGATTTGCGTTGATGTGAGAATCAGGCAAAGTGCGCTGATAAGACAGGTATGGAAGGTACAGTGCTTCATGTATTAGTTTTTTGAAGCGATAAAGCTAAAGGAAAAAGGTGAAAGGCACAATAAACGCTTGGCCATTGTTAGTATTGTCAAAATTTGACCAGTAACTACCAACGGCGTGGCGAGAGAACTCTTCCCACAAAGCCTTTGCCAGTCAGTTCCGCCTGAATGAAGTTTTATTTTTATTTATCGTCCCGCATGAAAGTCACATGGTGTTTCATGTTGTTTTCAGTAAAATTGAGAGAAATAGAATCGCCGGCGGTGATATATTTCCCGTCAACAGGTATTACATTACCGTCCTGGTCCTTAACATTAAAGGAAAAATTATCGCCACTGATTTTACCGTCATTGATCGCTAAAGGACCGCCTTCGGCTTCGGCCGTACCGGTGAGCTTTTCTCCGCTAACACTAAAAACAAGATGGAATTGGTGATCGTTGCCCTCAGGATCTTTCAGCGAACCTTTCCATTTACCTGCCAGTCCGGCAATAGCAGCCAGGCAAACAGTAAAACAGCCTACCAGCATTGCTGTAATAAACATTTTTCTTTTCATAATTTGAGTTTTTTATAAGACGCGTGAATTTAAAGACATGTTACAGCGTGGTGTTGGTTACGCCGATATAAGAAATCAAAAAATTCACATTCTACCTTTTACCTTTCACCTCTTTTCAGCTGCTTTCACTTGCTTAAAATAAGCAATAAGCCTGTCGATGTTCGCAAGCATATAAACTTTGGCGTGGATTTTATCTACTACGTCGGGGTAATCGCCCATCATATCAGACATGATGTCTTCGAAATTTTCGTCTGTCAGCCGTTTCATTTCAGCAGGGTTCGAGCCAAAATACCAGGTTGCCTTTTCTTTGCCGCTACCACTGCCGCCACCTCCTCCTCCAATAGGTATGGAAATTCCGCCGCCTACACCGCCGCCATACCCCCCTGTACCAATTCCGGTACTTACACCCGGGTGAAATCCAATTCCACTACCACCGCCGCCGACTTGATTTGCTATATATAATTTAATGTCTTCGTCAATAGCTACCTTTACAAAATCAAGTTCTTTGCTTGCCCATATCTCATTAGCCGGAGGATGCGCGACTATAAAACTATCCTTGCCAATAACAAACGACCGTAATTCGCTGGCGCCTAATTTATAGGGGTTAGTCTTTTCATCTTCCCTGAATTCGATAAAACCTTCGCCTTTTATTGGTGGTTTGCCGGAAGGGTTAACGCGAATGAGACCTTTTTCCACATTTCCTTTAATATCCGTAAAATGCCCCGGTAGCCACTTTTGGGCTTGTGATTTTACTGATACGATGACCAGCATAAAAAATAAAATGATTAAAATTGGGCGCATGATAATAAAATACAAATAACGCATTTTTACCCTATATAATATGATGATTGTCGATCTGAGAAGTGACACCGTAACCAAGCCAACTCCCGGGATGATGGAGGCAATGATGAACGCCAAAGTTGGCGATGATGTTTTTGGGGAGGACGAAACTGTTAATGAACTCGAAGAAAAAGCAGCCAGGATATTTGGCATGGAAGCCGGGATATTTTGCCCATCGGGTACCATGACCAACCAAATAGCAATTAAGTGTTTTACCCAACCACTGGACGAACTAATAGCCGACCAAACAGCTCACGTTTACCGATACGAAGGAGGGGGGATAGCTTTTAACTCCAGCGTTTCAGCCCGTTTATTAAACGGTCAGCGGGGAATTCTAACCGCCGACATGATTGAACCCGAAATTAATGCCATAAATGATCATTATCCGCGTACCAGTTTAGTGGTACTGGAAAATACATCGAACCGGGGTGGTGGTAACTGTTATACACTTGAACAGGTTAAACCTGTAGCCGCATTGTGTAAAGCCAAAGGCCTCAAACTGCACCTGGATGGCGCACGCATATTCAACGCCCTGATAAAAACAGGAGATAACGCAGCCGACTACGGAAAATACTTTGACGGCATTTCTGTTTGTCTGTCGAAGGGCTTGGCGGCGCCGGTTGGATCCTTGTTTTTAGCTGATAAGCAAACTATAAAATATGCCCGTCGTGTGCGTAAGGTGTTTGGTGGGGGAATGCGCCAGGCAGGCTTTTTGGCGGCAGCGGGTATTTATGCGCTCGACCATCACGTACAACGCTTAAGTATTGACCACGCCCACGCGCAGATTATTGCAGACGAATTAAGCAAATGCCAGTGGGTGTCGAATGTACTGTCTGTTGAAACAAATATTATTCTTTTTGATACCGTTGAACCGGCAGCTGAAGTAGTAAGAAAGCTTGCGATACATGGGATAAAAGCATTGACTACAGCCCCGAACCGCATCCGGTTTGTTTTACATTTAGATGTACATCCTGATCAGGTGGAACATGTGGTGAAAGCGCTGAAAACGCTTTAGTCGGGAAAGTCCGAAAGTCAGCAAAGTCCGGAAGATTTGATTTGAGTAAAACGAGCTAAACCTTTCTTTTTACTTTCGGACTTTCGGTCTTTTCCGACTTTCGGACTCAAAACTACTTCAACTCCCTATCGGCTGCTTGTCTTTCAGCCATCCAGCCGGGATATTCCCTTGGCAAGGCACTTATTTCATTAATCTTTTTCAGATCATCTGCCGATAACTGCACTTCGGTAGATTTGATATTGGTATTTAACTGATCTACATTTTTTGCCCCTATGATGGTGCTGGTTATTCCTTTTTGGTGACGAACCCACGCTAATGCAATCTCGGCTACGGACGCGTCGTGTTGTTTGGCAACGTCGGCTATCACATCGATGATATCATAAGTTTTCTCTTTATTAATAGGAGGGAAGTCAAAAGTATCTCTGCGCGAATCACCTGCTTTTTCGGTATTCCTGGTATATTTTCCGGATAGAAATCCTCCTGCCAAAGGGCTCCATGGCATAATTGCCAGGTTTTGGTCGATAGCAAGCGGCACAATTTCTCTTTCAATATCCCGTCCGGCTAATGAATAAAAATATTGCATGCCTACAAATTTGTTCCATCCGTGTTTATCTGCTATCCCCAGGGCGTTCATTACCATCCATGCAGGCCAGTTACATACAGCCACATAACGTACCTTGCCGGTTAACACAATATCATTTAACGAGCGTACTATTTCTTCTACAGGCGTTCTTGGGTCAACACCATGCACATATAAAACGTCGATGTGATCCATTTGTAACCGCTGCAGACTTTCATCTACCGACTGAAAAATATGGTAACGCGAAAGACCAACATTATTCTGACTTTCGCTCATACGCCCGCGTACTTTGGTGGCAATAACCAGTTCATTGCGTTTAAGACCAAGATCCTTAATAGATTGGCCTAAAAGTTTTTCCGATTCGCCATACGAGTAGACGTTGGCGGTATCGATAAAATTAATGCCCGAGTCTACAACCAATTTCATCAGGTCGTTTACTTCCTGTTGTTGTATTTTGCCGATCGCCTCCCATATTCCTTTACCGCCAAAGGTCATGGTGCCAAAACATAATTCGGAAACCACCAGGCCGGTGTTCCCTAAAAAATTGTATTTCATAAGTTCGATGATTTGTGTTTAATGTAAAATTGAAATATTGTCGATAAAATATAGTCAGATAATGGTCAAAAAGCCCACAATTAACATGTATTTAATATTGACCATCTATTCAAACTTAAAACAAATGGACTTGTTGTAAATGCAATGAGCAGGCTATTGAAGAAACTGGAGAAAATAGGCCGTGATCCTAAAGTCACTGCAAAAGCTGTTGGATTGCGGTACATATCTGATTCATCGCCTGGCTATACCCGTAAAAAATCGGGCAAAGGCTGGAGTTACTACGATGCTGAAAGTAAGCTTGTAAAAGATAAAACGTTTACAAGCCGTTTCAATAAACTTGTTATTCCCCCTGCTTATACCAATGTTTGGATATCGCCCTATGAAAATGGGCATTTACAATTTACAGGTACCGATGCAGCCGGCCGTAAGCAGTACCGCTACCACGCCGATTGGAATAAGATCCGTAACCAATCTAAGTATCATAGGATGCAAACATTTGCGGCCTATCTTCCCGCAATCCGCAAACAAGTTGATAAAGACCTTAACCGAAATAATTTAGATCATGATAAAGTAATTGCCCTGGTGGTAAGATTAATGGAACTTACCAGTATAAGGGTAGGGAATGAGTCATACAAAAAGCTATACGGATCTTTTGGATTGACAACCTTATTAAACAGGCACGTAAAGATTGAAGGCTCGGCTATAAAATTTGAGTTCAGGGGAAAAAAAGGCGTTTTTCATAAAGTTGCACTGCAAAGCCGGAAGCTTGCCCGCCTTGTAAAGCAATGCAGGGATATTCCGGGTAAGGAATTGTTTCAGTATTATGATGACGATGGACAACGGTGCATGATTGGATCGGGTGATGTAAATAATTATTTAAAAGAAATAACCGGCGAGGATTTTACAGCGAAGGATTTCCGCACCTGGGCAGGAAGCGTAAGTGCACTTTATGCATTTAAAACCGCCGGCGAATTTGATACCATAACCGAGTGCCGCAAAAAGATTGTAAGCGTGTTGGACGAAGTTGCTTTAAACCTGGGCAACACACGTACGGTTTGTAAAAAATACTATGTGCATCCAACAGTGATCAAAAGCTACGAAGAGGGCACTATATTTAAATATATCGACAAACTCGACGAAGAAAACGACGTTAATATTGCCGAGCTAAATATGGCTGAAAAGGCATTATTAAACCTACTTGAAAACGAAAAACTGGCCGAAGCCAGTTAGTCAGGTTTATTGAATTGGTTAAGCCGATATTGATTAACTATTACATAATCCTCTTAATCCAAACCAATCAATCATCATTTTTTTGCCTTAGTTGTTGTAATAAATACCACGCCATTTTTTGCCTTGTCGCCATATTTTTTTATTACTTCTTCACCCGATTTAACATTCATACTTTCAATATCAGCGGCCGAGAGCTTTTTTAGGTCGCTTTTCGTTGCTTCCTTCCCGTCAATCATTATCATTTTAGCGGAAAGATGTTCGATGTTGCCGTCAGCATCAAAGTCTGAAGGACTTATAGTGTAAACTTTGGCCGGCGGGGGATTGTTGCCTCTTACGTAAATGGTATTGCCTTTGCCAATAGAATAAGTCATGGGCTTTTTAAGATTCCCCGAGACCCTATATAGTGAATCTGGTGAATAACTCATCACCACATATGGTTCAAATCTTTTATAAGCCACCGGTTTACCATTAACAATAATAGTATCAACTTTTACTTTACCGCCGACTCTGGGCATGGTTGTTATCTTATAAGCTTGCGGAGCTATTTGAACCCCTGTAATTTCGACCCTGGCAACTGCAGCGTTTGTACTTACACCGCTGATACTTATGCCACTTCCAGATGATGCGTTTGTGGTTATTACCCCATTACCGGTTGAAACAGCGGTTCTGTTATTTCCCGAGCCATTAGCTGTATACGATTTATCAATTTTCTCTTTAAATCTTTTCCCCGATTCAGAATCGTCTGTTGTTACAAAAAGAACGCTGTGTTTGTTATCAAGACCGTCGTAAACAGTTTTAGCCTGGTCCGCCGGTAGAATTTCTATGCTGTAAATCAAGCTTGAATCAAGGGCATTGAAATCTGCTTTGGTTGCTTTTACACCATTGATCACATAGTTTAAAGTATCCGGGTGTTTTGAAGTGCTTATGAAAATATTACCCTTTTTTATCGTATCAACAACTCTGCTTTTTACAGGTTTTACGCTAAGGGTGATTTTTTTTACCGATTTAATGTGATTTTTAGCGGGCGCTACGGCTTTATTAACCATAATATCATAGCTTTTCCTTATCAGCGCAGCTTTTGATATACTGAATACCAGCAGCAATACAACGACAGCTGGTACCAGAAACGCATAACGCGTTAGATTAATTCCCGAAGATCTTTTTGTGTTCATCATGATTATCCTCTTTTTTATGGTTGAAATATTAAAATGATTTACAATGGTATTTGAAGATGCAGCGAAGCTTACACTTACCAGGCTATACTGATACTGTTTGCTATCAGCACCACTTTTTAGTATTTTATTGTCGGTAATAAATTCTATGTTTTCGCGTATTGCCTTTTTCATAAGCCATATACCAGGGTTAAACCAATAAAATATGGTGCTTAGTTCGGCTAGCAGCACGTCGATGGTATGCCATTCATTTATATGCACCTGTTCATGCGATAATATAGCCTTAAGGTCAGCAGGCTCGTGATTGTCTGGATTAACGTAGATGCTTTTCCAAAATGAAAAAGGTCCTGTTTTGCCCTTAACCACTCTTACCTGGTGATCAAATATTTTACGTGGTTCTGAGTCCTTGTACAATTTATATAATGAATATAATTGTACGAACAGTCGTAAGCCGAGCAATACCACTCCTGCCCAAAAAAGTATTTCAACTCCCAGCCAATAGTTGGGTAGCGAAAATGGCCTCACAAGGCGTTCGGCGGGCGACTGCCAATTTAAAGCTATGGCTTGCACAGGTTCCGTTAATTGCTGGTGCCGTTGTACAAACCCTGAAATATTTATTTCCGGATAAATTGTGGCAAATAATATAGCCGTGACGAGGTAGGCACGATTAAGGGTATAAAAGGTAAGATGCCTTAGCACCAAATAATAACCCGCGCAAAATAATAAGAGGGCTATGTTCACTTTCAATAAAAACACAAATAATACTGGCATGACTTCAGGATTTAGGGTCTTCAATAAGTTTAATAATCTCTTTTAAATCGCTGGCGCTAATTTTTTTTTCATTCGCGAAAAAGGTGACCAGGTCTTTGTATGAATTTTTAAAATAATCATTTACAAAGCCGTTCATAAATTTCTTTTTATAATCCTCTTCATTTAAAGCGGCTTTATAGCGAAACGAATTTCCCAATTTCTCGCTTTTTAAAAAACCTTTGCGTTCAAGGTTTTTGATGGTTGATGCCAGGGTTGTGTAGGGCGGTTTTGGATCTTCGAGCATTTCAAGAAAATCCTTTATAAAACCTATTTTGCATTGCCATACTGCCTGCATCGCTTCTTCCTCTTGTTTTGATAGTTTTTCCATGTTTAACTACGGTTAGTTCGTTTTTCTACGACTATTTCGTAAATCTACGACTATTTCGTAATTAAACAAATTTATTTTTTATTTTTATTTTTCGCAGATAAAAAGGCGGTTGTTTGCGAAATCGATTACATTTATTAAAAATTTGTTGAAACATTAAAAGTATTGCTTTACTTTGTTGACTTAAACATGACGATATGCAAATCAATAGAAAGATTGTAATTACTCTTGGTTTATCTGCCATTGTATCATTTGTAGCGCTAACCTCAATGGCGCCTAAGAATCCGGAATATAAAAATCTTAAGGTTTTACCCAAAAGTATTACTCATGAACAATTGGGCAAGGTAATGGGTGAATGGGCGCATTCGTTAGGTGTACATTGTACTTTTTGCCACGTACGTGATGAAGCAACCAAAAAAATGGATTTTGTAAGCGATACCAAACCCGAAAAAGAAGCGGCGCGCCACATGTTTAAAATGATGAATAAAATCAATCAAAAATATTTTGAAGCTAAAAAAGATTCGCTGGGAATGATTATGAAGTCGGGGATCAACTGTTACACTTGTCATCGTGGCGCTTCTCACCCTGAAACGAAACTTCCTGAAGGTGAAAATAAGGGTCCGGGCGGCCCTCCGGCTGGTGCTGGTGGCCCTCCTCCATCAAGTGGTCCGCAAGGCGATAAAAAACAATAATTAACAGTTTGTGCCTTTTGTTAACCATAAAGTACATGCTTTTATTTGACCATTAGTAAACCACTGTCTATAAAACAAATTACAGGATAGTTTGTGTATAACGTTCTGTGATTCTAACCATATGAAATATTTTAAATTTATATCCTTCCTTGCGATTGTTATTTTTTGTTTCTTAATTATCACACCCATCCAAGCGCAGGCACAAGCTATCCCCCAGAACATATCGAATATAAATGTAAACGATCTGACCGATGCGCAGATCCGTCAGTTGCTTCAGCAGGCCCAGGGAGCAGGGCTGAGCGACAGCCAGATTGTACAGCAGGCACAGAGCCGTGGGATGAGCGAAGATCAGGCGCAGCTGCTGACCAAGCGGATAGCGGATATC